>NZ_JBHCHN010000076.1:0-4140 GCF_041802885.1 Streptococcus sp. | reverse complement strand
TGTACGAAGCCATTGAGGACGGAGTGGAGCTCATGGGCTACACCTGGTGGGGCTGTACGGATTTGGTTTCAGCTTCGACTTCTGAAATGTCCAAACGCTACGGCTTTGTCTATGTCGATGCGGATGATCAAGGTCAGGGAACCTTTGACCGCTCTCGCAAGGATTCCTTCTTCTATTACAGGGACTTGATTGCCTCTAATGGAGCCAATGTACTCTAAAAGGACCAAGAAGTTCAAATCAAGGAGGGACTCATGCTTTCCATAAAAGAAGATTGTTTTATAGCTGTTCATACCTCTCTTAGAAATAGCCACATTGCTGGAGAAGAAGTTCTGGAGGTAGTCAAAACGGAAAAAATCAACCAGCCAGATGAAAATACCTATGCCAAATTAAAGGACAATTTCTTTCATAATGGGACCATCGAAGTTGATGTTTACAGCCAATTACTAGAAGATGCACCAGATTATGCCAGGGGCTTTATCGGCCTGGCCTTTCGGATTAGAGAAGATGACAGTAGCTTTGAATCCTTCTATATTCGGCCAACCAATGGACGGACTGATGACCCGGTAAGGTCTCAGCGAGCCATCCAGTACTTTGCTTACCCAACCTACACCTTTGATTATTTCAGAGAACGGGACATCAAAGACTTTGAAGGACCGGCTGATATTGGTCTTTCGGAGTGGATTCGGCTCAAGGCTGTGGTCAAGGGTGACAAAGCAGACTTTTATGTCAATGGTGACTTGGTCTTACAGGTACAGCAACTGAAACTTGGAAAAGATGCCAGCGGTTCAGTCGGACTCTTTGTGGATATTGGGACCAGAGGTTACTTTAAAAATCTTCAAGTAACGGCCGAGGATGAACAAGTATGTCTGAGAATATAGATAGAGAGACAAGTATATGACAAAGACATTTTATTTGATGCGACATGGCCGAACACGCTTTAATGAACAGGGGCGCATTCAAGGGGCCTGTGATTCTCCCTTGACAGAAGAAGGCATTGCCCAGGCCAGATTAGCCAAGGTTTATTTTGATCAAGAGGGGATTCAGTTTGACAGGGTCTATTCCTCCACCCAGGAGCGGGCTTGTGACACAGCTGAGTTGGCAACAGGGCGCACAGATTACATTCGCCTAAAGGGGATCAAGGAGTGGGATTTTGGCTCCTTTGAGGCCCACCAAGAATACCTCAACCCCAAACTCTTTCGCGAGGACGGCTCGGGCTATCAAGATTATTTTGTAGCCTATGGCGGGGAATCCAATGTTCAGGTGTACAGCCGCATGCGAGATACCATTAGGGATATTTTAGAGGAGACTGCTGAGGATGAGACCGTCCTTTTGATCAGCCATGGTGGGGCAATCGGTCAATTCTTTCGGAATGTCACCAAGAATCCGCCTCAATTAAACAGGCGAATCAGCAACTGTGCTATTTTCAAAATAAACTATAACCGGGCTGAATTTGAGGTGGAATCCATCTATGACCCCATTGACAAGAGTTTTATCTATGAAAGGGGAAACGAATGAGCAAAACACTTTATCTGATGCGACACGGAGAGACCCTTTTCAATGTGCAAAAACGAATCCAGGGCTGGTGCGATTCGCCTCTGACAGCAGCGGGAGAAGAGCAGGCCAGACAGGCCAGGACCTTCTTTGAAGGGGAAGGCATCCAATTTGACCGCCTCTATGCTTCCACCTCTGAACGGGCCAGTGACACCCTAGAGCTGGCCTCAGGCCGAACCGATTACCAACGCCTCAAGGGCTTGAAGGAATGGAATTTTGGCCGAATGGAGGGCCAGCAGGAATACCTGCATCCCAACCGCCGGCCCGACCAAACCTCCCATGAAGACTTTTATGTCCTCTATGATGGGGATGGGGTCAATGATGTCCAGCAGCGCATGGCTGAAACGGTTGGGATAATTTTTGAGGACCTGGAGGAGGGCCAAGTAGCTCTGGCGGTCAGCCATGCTGGGGCCATCATGCAATATTTTCTCAGCCTCAAACTGGAACAGCACCCTGAATTGCATTTTAGCAACTGCTGTATTTTTCACTACCAGCTGACCGATGGACAGATGGCCTTGGTCAGAATCATCGATCCCGTTTCAGGGCAAATTTATCAATAAAAAAATCGTCCCATGATAGACATGGAGACAAAAAGGAGACAAGATGACACAATTAAAACCATTTCCAGACGGATTTTTATGGGGCGGCGCAACAGCTGCCAACCAGTGTGAAGGAGCCTACAACGTAGACGGCCGTGGACTGGCCAATGTGGATGTCGTGCCCATTGGCGAGGACCGCGGAGCCATCATTACTGGCCGCAAGAAGATGTTTGATTTTGAGGATGGCTATTTCTACCCAGCCAAGGAATCCATCGACATGTACCATCATTTCAAGGAAGACATCGCCCTCTTTGGCGAAATGGGCTTCAAAACCTACCGCCTCTCCATCGCCTGGACTCGTATTTTCCCTAAAGGGGATGAGGCTGAGCCAAATGAAGCAGGCCTGAAATTCTACGAAGACCTCTTTAAAGAATGCCACAAGTACGGTATCGAGCCTTTGGTGACCATTACCCACTTTGACTGCCCGATGCACCTGATTGAAACCTACGGTGGCTGGCGCAGCCGCAAGATGCTGGGCTTCTATGAAAATCTCTGCCGGGCCCTCTTTACCCGCTACAAGGGTCTGGTCAAATACTGGCTAACCTTCAATGAAATCAATATGATTCTCCACGCGCCATTTATGGGGGCAGGCCTTTGCTTTGAAGAAGGGGAAAATGAAGAGTTGGTCAAATACCAGGCGGCCCACCATGAGCTGGTGACTTCTGCCATTGCAACCAAAATCGCCCACGAAGTAGACCCAGAAAACAAGGTCGGCTGTATGTTGGCTGCGGGCCAATATTACCCAAATACCTGCCATCCGCGCGACTACTGGGAAGCCATGCAGGAAGACCGTGAGAATTATTTCTTCATCGATGTGCAATCCCGTGGAGAGTATCCAAACTATGCCAAGAAGAAGTGGGAAAAACTGGGACTGGAACTGGAAATGACTGAGGAAGACCTGGCCCTGCTCAAGGAGCACACTGTCGACTTCATTTCCTTCTCCTACTATTCAAGCCGAGTGGCCTCTGGCGATCCAGCCGTGAAAGAAAAGACCCAAGGTAACATCTTTGCCTCCATCAAAAACCCTTATCTGGACGCATCCGAGTGGGGCTGGCAGATTGACCCATTGGGCCTCCGTATCACCCTCAACGCCATCTGGGACCGCTACCAAAAACCAATGTTCATCGTAGAAAATGGTCTTGGTGCTGTCGACACTCCAGATGAAAATGGCTATGTCGCTGATGATTACCGCATCGATTACCTCCGCGCCCATATTGAAACTATGAACCAAGCCATTCATGAGGACGGCGTGGTTCTCTGGGGCTACACCACTTGGGGCTGTATCGACCTCGTATCAGCCGGCACGGGCGAAATGAAAAAACGCTACGGCTTCATCTATGTAGACCGTGACAATGAGGGCAACGGAACCCTCAAACGCTCCAAGAAAAAATCCTTTGACTGGTACAAGAAGGTCATCGCCTCAAACGGCAGCGATATTGAGTAAGAAACAGGCCATTTGGCCTGTTTTGACTTTTATCTGACACTTTGCTAAGCTAAGAACAAGGAGGGCAACAAGGATGAAAAAGTGGTGTTGTTTGCTAGGTCTGATTCTATTAGTAGCCAGCATGGTCTTATTGGTTCGGCATTTTCCAACTCCCCAGCAGGACTATGGAGTCTTTATCGGGATGGAAAAGAAAGACCTGCTTCAACTCTCCAAATCCTATCAGACCTTGGTTTTGGATGCGACCAATCTAGACAAATCCGATGTCAAACAACTTCATTCCAAGTCTCATCAGGTTTTTGCCTACCTCAATGTTGGAGCCCTGGAAATATCCAATTCCTTCTATCAAGCTTTCAAGGATTTGACCTTCAAACCCTATGACAACTGGCCAGATGAATCCTGGCTAGATGTGACGGATTCAACTTGGCAGGATTTTCTGGTTCACCAGTTAGCGCAACATTTGAAGGACAAGGGGGTGGACGGCCTTTTTCTGGACAATCTGGATGTCTATGACCATGACCACCGATCAGAAGTATATGCTAGTCTAGT
>NZ_JBHCHN010000075.1:0-27826 GCF_041802885.1 Streptococcus sp. | reverse complement strand
CCGTCCCATCTCTCCCATGATGGAGACTACTTTTTGACCGACTGGCAGCCGGCTTGGGTCGCTAGTTTCTTCAATGACACCAACCATCTCAATCCCCAAAACTCTTGGAAAGACCACACTGGGAGAGAGGCCCTGTCTGGTAAAAATTTCGGAATGGTTGATGCCAAAGCCCATGACTTTGACAAGGGACCAGCCTGGTTTGATAGAAGGAAGTTCACGTTCAAGGACTTCCAGAACTTCGGGACCACCTGCTCGAGAGACGACAACTGCTTTCATATTTCCCACCTCAAATCTTTTCTTATGACTAGTATACTACTTTCCCGCAAATTCTTTACAGATTTTCCTGATGAAGGCCCAGCAAATCTTGATAAATAGCCAAATCCTGGTCCTTGAAGACATTGAAAACAACCTTGATCTGGGGGTGATTCTTCAGAAATTCTCTGACGGTTTCAAGGGCCAATTCAGCCGCCAGCTGGTTGGGAAAGTGAAATTCCCCAGTGCTGATGCAGCAAAAGGCCAGACTCTTCAGCCCCTTTTCAGCTGCCAGTTCCAGACAGCTCTGATAGGAAGAAACCAACAAATCCTGGTCAGCCTGGCTGACCTGCCCCTCAATAATGGGGCCCACCGTGTGAATCACATGGGAGGCCGGAAGATTGTAGCCCCTGGTCAACTTGGCCTGACCTGTCGGTTCCGGATACCCCTGCTCCGCCATTTGATGCTGACAGGCCAGACGCAGCTGCAGACCTGCCTGAGAGTGAATGGCATTGTCGATACAGGCATGATGGGGGATGAAACAGCCCATCATCTGGCTGTTGGCCGCATTGACGATGGCATCCACCTCCAGAGTCGTGATATCACCCTGCCAGAGATAGATCTGATTTTCCACTTCCTGCAAGTCAGCAAGCCTAACCACTCCCTTTTCAGCCAGGTTTTCCCTCAGATACTGGTCCTGCAAGGCCCAGTAAGCATCTGGCAGTTCTCTAGGCTCCCAGATATTTCGAAGGGCCCGAAAGAGCCATTCTTTTTCAGTCCTGGTGGCTGGAAGCTCCATTTCTGGAGCCAGAATCGCTAACAACTGATCTAGTTTCTCCATGTAGCTATGACCTCCTTGATATCTTCTTGAATCGTGATGATGCCCTCTTTTTCCCCATCTTCCAGATTAACACGAATCAGACTGGCCTGGGGCAGGGCAGCATTCAATCGTTCAAAGGGAAACTTGATAATGGTGGGCGTATTGTAGCCGACACCCAGTTCCAGGAAAACCAGCTTTTGCTCTGCATGCTCCTGTAAGAACTTCAGGTAGGCAGCCTCTTGCTGGTGCCACTTTTGCGTTTCCACAAAGGCCCCATCGACCCGTAGGTGAGGGACCAAGGGCGATTGACAGCGTGGGCAGTGCGGAATCAGGGAACTTGGAATCTTGAAATCCTGACTGGCTTGGACCATGGCTTCCACCAGTTCTTGATTGGGAAAGACCTCCTGCTGGCAAGGCAGGGAACACTGAAATTCTCCATAATTCCCCTGAACCTCAAAAAATAAAGCATCATCAAATCCAGCCTTGGCAAACTGGCCATCCACATTAGTGGTAATGACAAAGGTTTCCTTGTCCTTGACCAACTCATGGAGTTCCCGATAGAGGGGCAAACTTTTTCCATAGCGATTGAGCTGGATATGCCGGGCCCAATAAGCCCACTTTTCTTCAGGACTGGCAAAGGGATAGAAGGCTGAGGAATACATATCCGTCAAGCCGTAGCGCTCCATATAGTCTGAAAAATGTTGCCTAAACCGCGGGCCCCCATAGTGGAGACCTGCAGCTTCGGATAAACCTGCTGCCGCCCCGATAACAAGGACATCTGCTTCTTCGATTAAGTTCTTTGCTGTCTGTATCTTTTCCTCCATGGCTTCCTCCTTGCTCAAATTGCTTTCTAGGTATATAATAGCAAGGAAGAACCTTTTTGGGAAGTATGCACTTTAAAGTATCATAGTTACCAAAAGGTAAGTAATGGATGATACCAAGCTTTCAGACCATATAAGGAGAAGAATATGACCAGCAAAACCCTACCCAAGGACCTACCAGCCTGCCCAGTCGAAACCACCCTCCTGCTCTTGAGCAACAAGTGGTCCGTTTTGATCCTGCGCGATCTCTTTGACCAGCCCCGCCGCTTCGGCCAGCTGCAAAAATCCATCGGCTCCATCAGCCAGAAGGTTCTGACCGCCAATCTGCGCTCCTTGGAAGAAAAAGGAATCGTCCATCGGGAAGTCTTTCCAGTCGTCCCACCCCATGTGGAATACTCCCTGACCGAGCTGGGCCAATCCCTGCGCCCCATCATTGATAGCATGCGCATTTGGGGCGAAGCCTACAAACAACAAGAAAACTAGCCTAGAATTTCTAAGCTAGTTTGAGCGTGAAGACAAAGTCTTTTTTGTGACTTTCCTTGAGTGATAGAGGACGGTAGCGACTTCCTTCGAAATTCCATACCTAAGATTTGAGCCTAAGGTCTCAAATCTTCCCAAGGCCTGAACACAAGAAGTTTCAGGCCTTTTTATCACAGCGGAAAGTCTTGTGCAAGGCTTGCTTTGCCCGCAAGAAAAAATCATTTTTGGCATTGCTGGCAGAGTTTTGAGCCCTAGTTCTTTCGAATGGCATCCTCTGCATAGCTGGCTCGGGCACCGCCAATCAATTTTGGTCGGCTGGCCAGGGCCGTCACGTGGGCACCGCCCAACTCCCTCTGAATCGGAACCAGCGGTACCTGAACCCGCTTGATGTGCATACCGATACTGGTATCTCCAATATCCAGGCCAGCATGGGCCACCACTTCCTCGACCTCCACTGGGTCTGCCATCAGCTGAAAGGCTGCAACCTGGCCACTGCCACCCGCATGGAGGCTGGGCAGGACATTAACAATCTCAAGATCCTTCTCTTCTGCCACCTGGCGCTCGACAGCCAGGGCGCGGTTGAGATGCTCACAGCCCTGGACTGCCAGATGGATGCCACGGGGCTTCAACTCATCCAGGATGGTTTGGACAATGGCGTAGCCGATTTCTGCACTGCTATCCTTGCCAATGACACCACCCGCCACCTCACTCGAAGAAAGGCCAAGGACAAACATCTGACCTGACCGAATGGCAGAGCGCTCCAAAATATCCAAAAGAATGGCCCGCGTTTGTTCTTTTATGTCTGTTAGTTTCATGCCATACCTCTCTTTGGGATTTGCTTAAAGGCCATGAAAAGGGCATAACCACCCAGAATTCCGACCAGGTTTTGCAGGGTATTTCCCAAGAGACCCCCTAGGGCGCCCCCGATACCATAGCCCAGGAGCAGAGCTGCCAGGGCATACCATCCAACCATGGCCACACTAGCCAGGACAAGACCTAACACCCGCTTCTTCCCGGTCCAGCTGGCAAAGAAACCTTGGGCACCATGGGCAATGAGACTGTGAATCATGTACTGGGGATAGCCCAACAGCAGGTCAATCAAAAAGCCAGCCAGACCACCGACAATGGCACCTGCTTTGGAACCCAGATAAAAGGCTGTAAAGTAAACTCCTACATCCAAGAGGGTCAAAAAGCCTGTTGGGGAAGGGACATGGATATAGGCCAGCGCCACACTGAGGGCTGTCAAAATTGCTAATTGGGTTAATTCTTTGGTTTTATGATTGGTCATAGTGCTGTTTTACTCCGTACTGATCTGAATGAAGGATGGCTTGGTAGACAAATTCCTTGGCCTCTTTTACTGCTTCTAAGACAGGCTGGTCCAAGAGCAGCTGACTAGCAATGCTGGATGCAAAGGTGCAGCCTGCCCCGACATTATTTTGACTCAAAACAGGGCTTTCCAAAATATGGAAAGCCTGACCATCGTAGAAGACATCAACTGCTAGTTCTTGACTGAAACGATTGCCACCCTTGATGACCACATGCTGGGCCCCCAAGTCATACAATTCCTTGGCCACAGCCTTCATATCCTCCAGGTTTTGGATGGATTTTTGGGCCAAAAGCTCCGCTTCTACCAAGTTAGGGGTGATGATGGTGGCGTAAGGGAAGAACTTCAGAAGTTCCTCTCTCAGGGCACTGACCTCCACATCATGACTCTCCTTGCAGACCAGGACAGGGTCCAAAACGATGGGAATATCTGTATGTTTTTTGACAAAATCCAGGGCTAACTCTGCGATTTCCACATTTGGCAAGAGCCCCAGCTTGATCCCTGAAAAAGGAACATCCTTGAGACTCTCCAGCTGCTGGGCAAAGATAGTCGAATCGGTCGCGAAAACCTCAAAACCCTTGTCAGTCATGGCCGTCAGACAGGTCACCGCCACAAAACCGTGGAGCTGGTGCTTAGAATAGGTGGCCAGGTCTGCATAGAGACCGCCCCCGCTGAAAATATCATTGCCCGATAAGGCCAAAATATACTTAGTCTTCATAGATAATCTCCTTGAGGTAGAGGCCGTTGCCAGCTGCGGTTGGACCCGCCAGATTGCGGTCCTTGGAAGCCAGGACAGTTTTGATTTGGCTGACGGGCATGCGGCCATTGCCAATTTTGAGCAGGGTCCCGACCATATTGCGGACCTGCTTGTAGAGAAAGCCATTGCCAGTGAAGGTAAAAACTAGAAAACCTGTCTTTTCATCCTGGACCAGGCTTGCCTGAGTGATGGTTCGGACCTTATTTTCCACTGCTGTCCCTGATGCGGTGAAACCTGTGAAATCATGGGTCCCCACCAGGTCTTGAATGGCTTCCTGCATGGGTGCCAAGTCCAGCTGGTAGGGATAGTGGGTGGCGTAGTGGCGCATCATGGGATTTTTGGGCCGGCCATTGTCCACTAAAAATTCATAGGTCTTGCTGTGCTTCCAGTAGCGGGCATGAAAGTCATCTGCAACCTGCTCGATGGACAGGATATCCAAATCCTCAGGCCCTTGAGTATCCAGAGCAAAGCGCAGCTTTTCCACATCCCTGGCCTGGGGCAAATCAAAGTGAATGACCTGGCCATAGGCATGGACACCTGCGTCTGTTCGTCCAGCCCCGTGAACCGTGACAGCCTGGCCGCTGTTTAATCGTAAGAGTGTTTTTTCCAATTCTTCCTGGACCGTCCGCTCCTTGGGCTGGCGCTGGAAGCCCGCAAAGAGGGTCCCGTCATAGGAAATTGTCGCCTTATATCTAACCATGTAACGATTGTAGCATAGGAAAAGGGGGCAAACAAGACTATGATAGGAGAACTGTCCTAGCACAGAAAGCACGAGATAAGTTTTACTGGTCCATTTGGCAAAAAAGCGATATAATGAAGAAAAGTTATTTAGAATCTTTCTATTTATAAAAATGAATGAAAGGAGAAAAGGATGGAACTCCACTCCCACCTCAGCCAGCAGCACCAGTCCAGTTTTGACCATGTCATCACCCATTTGAAAGAAAAGGGAGTCCGTATCACTGAGACCCGTAAGGCGGTGGTCGCCTATGTCATCGAACATGACAACCATCCCAGTGCAGAGATGATCTACAAGGACCTTTTACCCAACTATCCTGGTATGAGCCTGGCAACTGTCTACAACAATCTCAGGCTGCTTCTGGAAGAAGGTTTTGTCACCGAAATCAAACGGACCAATGACACCACCACCTATTATGATTTTATGGGCCACGAACACCTCAATGTCATCTGCGAGGTCTGCGGAAAAATCACAGACTTTATGGATGTCGAAATCCCCAGCCTGAAAAAAGAAGCCCAGCAGCAAACTGGCTACAAGATCACCAAGGAAGTCCTCTCCGTCTATGGCATCTGCCCTGACTGTCAGAAACAGTAAAACCCAGCTCGTCGAGCTGGGTTTTGTTAATAAGTGGCCATGCGCTGCTCCAGCCTGGTCTGGCCGATGGCATAAAGGCTGCAGATGATCCAGTAAATCAAGGCCACGCAGATGTAGACCGTCATGTAGTCTGACTCGGCACCGCCGACGATTTTGGCCTTGTTAAAAATTTCTGGGACAGTGATCATGGCTGTCAGAGAGGTGCTTTTCACCATGTCTAAGAGAACATTGCTAAGAGGGGGCAGGGCAATCCGAAAGGCCTGGGGAATGATGATTTTCCGATAGATGATTGGGGTGCGAAGACCCAGCGATTTGGCAGCTTCCCACTGGCCCTTATCCACTGCCTGCAAGGAGGAGCGGATAATCTCAGAAATGTAGGCACTGGACATGGCGGTGAAGGCCACGATGGTAGAGGTGATGGCATCTAGTTGAAGGCCCATAAAGGGAAGGCCAAAATAGATAAAAAAGAGCAATACCATGAGAGGAACCCCCCTCATCAGGGAAACATGCCACATGGCCAGCCAGCGAAAGGGAGCAAAACTGGACATACGCATCAGGGCCACAAAGAAGCCCAGGAAGGTGCCCAAGCCAAAACCAATCAGCGATAGGGCCAGGGTATAGGGCAAGCCCTCCAAGATACTGGGAATAGCCTCGATGGCCAATTCAGGGTTGAAAACAGCCTGCCAGTTGATGGTCATAGTCTCTCCTTTACAGTGTAAGAGCCTGGACAGCTAGGCTGTCTCAGACTCCATCTTCTTAGTTGGAAGTGTCAATGACTGGCAGGTCTTCAACACCTTCTTCTGGAACGGTCAAATCTTGACCTGCATAGTATTTTTCAGAGATGGCCTTGAGGGTGCCATCTTCTTTCATTTCTTCAATGACTTGGTCCAATTTCTTCTTGAGTGTATCATCTTTTTTGCTCATGACAATGGCTTGCTCGGTTGGGTTGTATTTGGCAGTACCCATTTTCACCTTGATATCTGGATATTGAGCAGTGATGAACTTGATGGCGATGACCTGAGTGTAGTAGTCATTTGGAATGAAGTCCGTCCGGCCAGTTGACACATCACGCAGGTAAACATCGTTGGTCACATTGTCATAGATGACTGGTTCAGCTCCCAATTTTTCTGCGATTTTCATGTACTGGGTTCCAGCACCGCCACCGGCCTTTTTCCCTTCCCAGTCTGACAGGTCTGCTGCCTCGATACCAGAGGAACCATCCTCACGGACAATCATCCCACCGATCGAGTACTTGTAAGGAACGGACATGTTGTATTTCTCCAAGCGCTCCTCAGTTGTATCTAGGTTATTGACTGAGATGTCCACTTTTCCGCTATCGACGGAGGTAAAGGCTTCTGCTACACCGATTTCTTGGAATTCAATTTCAAGATCCAGGCGCTCACCAATTTCTTTGAGCATGTCAATTTCATAACCAACCAATTCCTTGTTATCATTGTAATAAGAGGTTGGGTAGAGGGTTCCTGGCGTTGCTACCTTGAGGACACCAGCTTCTTGCACTCGTTCCCACTCTGTTACCGTGTCTTCACTTGAATTGGACGCTGTCGAACAAGCCGCCAAGGCAAGCGATGAGAGAACCAGGGCCGAAGCCAACACTTTTTTCAACATAAAATCTCCTTTTGATGATGATACCCATCTAGGCATCACCGTTCTTTTTCAATTTTAGTATGTTACCATACGACAAATAACAGGTTAACATAAGGAGAAATCTTTATCAATTATTTGAACTGAAAATTTTACAAAGGAGTGATTTTCAAAAAGTTCTGCTTTTCCAACTGCCTGGAAAGAGCCAAAAGGAGGTCCTCCCGTCCCTTGGCTGCGGACAGTTGAATACCGATGGACAGCCCCGCCGCCGTTTGGTAAGTTGGTAAAGAGATGGCTGGCTGACCGGTCAAGTTCGCAAAGATGGTGAAGGGCGTCCAAGCCAAACTATCCGCAAACATCTGCCAAATCAGCTCCTGTTGGTCCTGCATAGAGAAGGCCGCCATATTGGCCAAGTCCGCTAAGAGGCCCGAATCCAGGTCAAACTGGCCATGAAGAGGCGCCACATCCGCAACCGTTAGCGTCAGCAATAGATCATATTCCCTATGAAAGGCGGCCATCTGGGCACTAAATTGGTCCCAATCCTGCAAGGTTTTGGAATAGAGTTTGGCTGGAATGGTCTGACCAGACTGGTAGATGGCCCAGGTCATGATTTCCATATCCTCTAAGGTCATAGATCGACTCAGACTGACTTCAATCTCATCAAACATCTGGGCCGTTTCCACACTGTTCATCAGGTAATAGGAACGGACCACTTCGATGCCGTCAATGGGAAAGGCTGGCAATTCCACCAAGTGATGGCCCATTTTTTTCAGCTGTTCAACTACCTGCAAGACTGCCTGCTGGGCATCAGCCGACACAGGACTACCGATGGGAGATCCCAGATAATAGGCGATTTTAAGGGGACTTTTCAATTCAGCAGACAGGGCTGCATCGGGTAGGGTGGGCAGAGGGAAGGGGCTTTCCAGTTGACAGACCTGCATCCCCTGTAGGAGGGCTTGGGTATCACGGATGGACCTGGTGATGGCAAAGTGGACAGAAGCCCCTTGCCAGCCCCGATAGGATGAGGGGCCGACTGGCATGCGACCTCGGCTGGGCTTGAGGCCGATTAAACCATTGAAACTGGCTGGGATGCGGATGGAGCCACCCCCATCTGAAGCTGCGGCCAAGGGGACCAGGCCAGCTGCCACCGCTGCCGCAGCGCCGCCACTAGACCCACCCGCATTGCGCTGAGGGTCTCTGGGCAGATTCACTGCCCCATGGAGGCTGCTGTCTGAGATATTTTTAAAGCCAAATTCAGGCGTATTGGTCCGACCCAGGATAATAAAACCAAGATTCTCCAAACGCTGGACAAAGGCATCGGTCTGACTGGGACGGTAGCTGGCAAAATGCCTGGATCCTGCTGTGGACAAGTGACCCGCCTGATGCTGGCCCAAATCCTTTAACAAAATCGGCACTCCACCAAAAACCTTATCCGTAAAAGGACCAGCAGTCGCTCTTGCCAGGGCTTCTTCATATTGCTTGTCCACCACCGCCCGAAGACTGGGATTGAGCGCATCAATCTTTTTAATTGCATCCTCTACTAATTCCTTAGCGGAAACCTGGCCAGACTTGACTGCATTTGCCATGCCCAGTGCATCTTGAAATTCCATATATTTCCCCCTTTTTTTGCATCCCTAGCTTAACATGGAAATAAAAATTTCCGCAAGAAAAACGAGAGTGGGACAGAAATCGGTAATTTCGAAGAAATTCGATTTCGTCGTCCCACCTCCGCACAGTTGAGTAGGGCTGTAAAAGCTGTTTTATCAGCGCATTAGAGCCCACTCAACCACTGCGCCATAAGTACCTAAAACAAGTATAAAAGAGTTTGGAACTAATTTTGTCCCAAACTCGCTCATCTTACAAGTCCTCGAAGGCATCCTTGACCTTATCAAAGAAGCCTTTCTTCTGAGGGTTGACCTTGATGTCACCCGCAGCCGCAAAATCCCTGAGGGCTGCTTTTTGGCGTTCGTTGAGGCCAGTCGGAGTGACGATGTTGACGGTCACGTATTGGTCACCGACTGCACCACCCCGTAGGCTCGGTGCTCCCTTGCCCTTGAGACGGAACTTCCGCCCTGTCTGGGTTCCCTCTGGAATCACCAAATCAACATCCCCATGGACGGTCGGTACATGGACCGTATCTCCCAGTGCTGCTTGGACAAAGTTGAGGTTGAGCTTGTAGTAGATGGTGGTGCCTTCACGCTCAAACTTATCTGAAGCCTGCACCTGGATGATGACAAAGAGGTCACCATAAGGACCACCGTTGAATCCAGCCTCCCCTTGACCAGCCAAGCGAATCTGCTGACCTGTTTCAACACCAGCAGGAATCTTGACGGTCACTGTATGCGAACGTTTCTCATGGCCTGTTCCACGACAGGTTTCACAAGGATGTGGAATTTGCTGACCACGACCATGACAGGCATCACAGGTCATTTGACGGCGCATGGTTCCAAGCGGCGTTTGAGTGTCCACATTGATGACACCTGAGCCGTGACAGCGGCTACAAGTAACAGGACTGGTCCCAGGCTTGGCCCCAGAACCTGTACAGGTACGACAGGTCGCTTCCCGCTTGTAGCTGACCTCTTTTTCCGCCCCAAAAATGGCCTCTTCAAACTTGAGCTGCACCCGGTACTGCAAATCGTCCCCCTGGCGTGGCGCATTTGGGTTGCGTTGGGCACCGCCACCGCCAAAGAAACTAGAGAAAATATCCTCAAAGCCGCCAAAACCACCACCATCAAAACCAGAGAAGCCGCCACCGCCAAAGCCAGCATTGGCCCCAGCCGGTCCATACTGATCATAGGCAGCCCGCTTTTGCTCATCACTCAAGGTCTCATAGGCTTCCTGAACATCCTTGTATTTTTGCTCAGCATCCGCCTCCTTGTTGATATCTGGATGGTATTTCTTGGACAGCTTCCGATAAGCCTTCTTGATCTCGTCCTGGGAAGCATTCTTTGAAACTCCCAGACGATCGTAATATTCTGTATTGTTCATAATTTATGATACAAAAGGCGTTAAGAAAACCGTATGAAAATAGGAAACTGACGCAGTGTGTACAGCACACCAGGAAGTTTATCATTTTCACTAGGTTTTTAGCCTGTGTTCGAGTAGCCGAACTTGTATTCCTTTCTTTGAAATGTTGAAAGTAGCCCGTGTTCGATTACGAACACTTTCCTTTCTGTAAGAATTAGAAGGGTATTTACCCAAAAACAGAGGCTGGGTTGCAACCTCTGTGATTGGAATCTTGACTTACTAAAAATAAATTTTTGATTTCTATTCTCTGGAGAGAGAAAATTGAGTTCGAGCTAAGAACCTTAACCGTTCGCTTCTAGTTTTCAGGCTCACGGGATAACATTGCCCACTGGACCAACTGTTCGTTTCTCATTTCTGGCTCGCAGGCTAGCTGAAAGAGTCTATTCCCAGACTCTTTCACTCCCCAAACGTTTTTACTTCTCCGTGAATTCCCCATCCACCACATCATCGTCGCCGCTTGGGTTGGCTTGGCTTGCGCCTTCCGCTCCTGCTTGGGCTTGTTGGGCTGCAGCGGCTTGCTCGTAGAGTTTCACAGCGAGGGCTTGGGCTTTTTCGTTGAGGTTTTCCAGTTTAGCCTTCATGTCGTCCAAGTTGTTAGCTTCTTGAGCGGCTTTCAACTCATCCAGGGCTGCTTGGGCTTGATCGCGTTCTGCATCAAAACCTTTGCCCTCTGTTTCCTTGATGGTTTTCTCAGTCGCAAAGATGGCTTGGTCCACATTGTTGCGAAGGTCTACTTCTTCCTTGCGTTTTGCGTCTGCTTCAGCGTTGGCTTCAGCATCTTTCATCATGCGATCAATTTCTTCATCTGTCAAGCCTGAGTTGGATTGGATGACAATATGCTGTTCTTTTTGGGTACCCAAATCCTTGGCTTTTACAGAAACGATACCGTTCTTGTCGATGTCAAAGGTTACCTCGATTTGTGGAATACCACGAGGTGCCGCAGGGATGTCTGTCAATTGGAAGCGGCCAAGCGTCTTGTTGTCTGCTGCCATTGGACGTTCACCTTGAAGCACGTGGATGTCAACAGCTGGCTGGTTGTCCGCCGCAGTTGAGAAGACTTGTGACTTAGAAGTTGGGATAGTGGTGTTGCGGTCGATGAGTTTGGTGAAGACACCACCCATGGTTTCAATACCCAGTGACAATGGTGTAACATCAAGAAGGACAACGTCTTTGACATCACCAGTGATGACACCACCCTGGATTGCTGCACCCATGGCAACCACTTCGTCAGGGTTAACGGATTTGTTTGGCTCTTTGCCAGTTTCAGCCTTAACAGCTTCTACAACGGCTGGAATACGAGTTGAACCACCAACCAGGATGACTTCGTCAATTTCTGACAAGCTAAGGCCAGCATCAGAGAGGGCTTGGCGAACTGGAGTTTTTGTACGTTCTACCAAGTCACGGGTCAAATCATCAAATTTCGCACGTGACAAGCTCATTTCCAAGTGGAGTGGACCTGCTGCACCCGCAGTGATAAATGGCAGGCTGATTTGAGTCGAAGTCACACCTGACAAATCTTTCTTGGCCTTTTCAGCTGCATCTTTCAAACGTTGAAGAGCCATCTTGTCAGCTGACAAGTCAATGCCATTTTCTTTCTTAAATTCAGCTACCAACCAGTCGATGATTTTTTGGTCAAAGTCGTCACCACCCAGCTTGTTGTCACCTGCTGTTGCCAATACATCAAAGACACCGTCACCGAGTTCAAGGATCGATACGTCGAAGGTACCTCCACCAAGGTCAAATACCAAGATTTTTTCATCCTTATCTGTTTTGTCCAAACCGTAGGCAAGAGCTGCTGCAGTTGGTTCGTTGACGATACGCTCTACTTCCAAACCAGCGATTTTACCAGCATCCTTGGTTGCTTGGCGTTGAGCGTCGTTAAAGTAAGCTGGAACTGTGATAACAGCTTTGGTTACTTTTTCACCCAGATAGTCTTCTGCATAACCTTTCAAGTATTGCAGAATCATGGCTGAAATTTCTTGCGGTGTGTATTCTTTGCCGTTAGCTGAAACTTTTTCAGATGTGCCCATTTTGGATTTGATGGACATGATGGTGTCAGGATTGGTGACTGCCTGGCGTTTTGCCGCGTCACCAACGATGATTTCACCATTTTTGAAAGACACAACAGACGGAGTAGTGCGGTTTCCTTCTGGATTGGTGATGATTTTGCTTTCAGTTCCCTCAAGAACTGCAACTGCTGAGTTTGTTGTACCTAAGTCAATACCGATAATTTTAGACATTGTTTTTACCTCTTTATATAATTTTTACAAGCCGTTAGCTTGATTTTTACTATCATATTATTCTCGCAGTAGCTGACTGAACTTTCTACGCCTGATAGGCTATGAAAATTCTAGTCAGCCTTGCGGGGCTAAAACAGTCTGGGGAAAGACTGCTTTAGATTACCAACTTAAAATTTGGACTTGGCGTCAACGAAATCAAAGATTTCTGACTTACCGCCTAGTTTACTGTCATTTCGGACAAACAGTTAGTCTTTATAACTGACAAAATCGACTAAGGGTCTGCGTTTTTGAGCCGTCTGGTTGATTAACGCCGATTCATCTCTGTAGCCCAAGCCAATACCAACGACGATGTCATAATGACTATCCACTTCCATCATTTCCTGGATTTCTTTGGTATCAATGACAAATTCGTAAGCAACCAAGCTATCAATTCCTAAATTACTAGCCGCTAGGGTCACAGTCGTTCCAAAACCACCCAAATCATAGATGGACCAATTTGGCGCATTCTTAGGCAAAGCCAAATAGATTATCGCTTGAGCATTATGAAGACGGATTCGTTCATTTTCCCAAAGCGACCTATCTCCATCCAGTAAGGCTAAAAAATCTTCTGACCATTTCGCCATGTTTTCTTGAGACTCTTGAAGCCATTCCGTTCTTGGTAAGGTTGGCCATTTTTGACTTGAAGCAATCTCTTGTTCCTTATTTAAACGATGTATTTTTCTCAACTTCTCGAGAGTCTCTCCTTGGGCCACATAAACTTTCCAAGGTTGAGAATTAACCCAGGATGGGATTCTCTGTGCTTGCTTTAAGATGGTATCCAAGTCGGAGCGTTTAATTGGTTGATCAGTAAAGGAACGAATAGACTTACGATGGGCTAGTATGTTTTCAAAATCCATGGAATCCTCCCTAATTATAAACCACCACCATGGCTGGTCTCAGTAGGCGCTCATGCAACTTGTAGCCCTTTTGGAGGACCTGGGCAATGGTATCTGCTGGGTTGTCCTCGTCCGCTGGGACAGTTTGAACGGCCATGTGAAGGTTGGGATCAAAGCTCTCTACTGCAACTTCTTCGACACCTTCTTCCTTGAGGGCTTGGATCAGGCTCTCACGAACCATCTCAATCCCTTTTTTAACATCCTCTGTCAGACCTTCAACCTGAAGGGCCCGCTCTAGGTTATCCAGACTCGGCAAGATTTTCTTGGCCAAATCCTGGGAGCGGTAGCGCTGCAAACTCTGGCGTTCCTCGTTGGCTCGGCGCTGGATGTTTTGCATTTCTGCGTGAGCTCGTAAATACTTGTTTTCAAAATCCTCTGCCCGCTCATTGGCCAGGTCTAGTTCTGATTTTTCAGGAGTTTCTTCAACCACTTCTTCGGTTGCCTCTACTTCTTCTAAAACCTCTTCTTGTTTTGTTTCTTCAGACAAGATTTTCACCTCTTTATAGATTTTTTAATGAACTTCATAATGGTTGCTATTGAGATAGCGGTAATAGTCGCCCAGCTTCATAGCCAGGACCCGACCGACAACATTCATCAGGCTGACACTTCTGCGGTAATCCATATCGATGGGGCCAATCAGACTCAGAATGCCAAAACCTCGATAAGGAATCAGGAACCGATGGGTCAAAACGGTCACCTTGGCCAGACCTGCTTCCTTGCTGTCTGCAACCTGGACACTGGCCATCTGGTCTTCTCCCAGATGTTGGCGAAAGGCTAGGGCCACTCCCTGCTCATCATCCAAAAACTGATAGGTCTTGAAATCCGCATACTCGAGGGAATTGACCTTGCCAGCCACGAAGACGGTTTCCTGAAAGAGAACCTCAAAGATGTAGTCAAAGAGATTCAGGACATTGTCCGTTGTCGTGAAATACTTCTGGACAATCTGCGGAATCTCGGTCCTCAACCTGTAATGAATATCCATAACAGGCCGCCCCAGAAGGCGCTCATCCGCAATTTCCTTGAGCGTGAGCAAATCACGCGCCAAGAAGTTTTTGGGAATGGCAAACTGGACGGTAGCTGGCTTGGACTCATCCAAGGTCAGGACTGCCAGGGCATCATGGCTAGATAGCTGTACGATGTCGAAGGCTGTCAATTTTTGCCTGGCCGGTTCCACATCTAAAATCACGGATGAATAACCGGTCAAGTCTGCCAAAATCTGGCCTGCCTTCTGCAAGATATCTTCTAGCTTAAAGGCTTCAAAATCAAAAGCCTTGACCACCTGATAAATATCCTGCTCATCGATGCTATCCAGATTGAGCGAATGCTTGACAAAATACTGAAAGCCTGCCGGGCTGGGCATCCGACCACTGGAGGTATGGGCCTTTTCCAACAAGCCCAGCTTTTCGAGCTTGGCCATATCATTGCGAATGGTAGCACTAGACGAATCAATCAAGGCCTGAAGAGCCTTGGAACCAACTGGTTCATGCGTCTGTGTGAACAAGTCCACAATCAGATTTAAAATCTCGTTCTGCCGTTGGGTTATCACAATTCCCATCACCCCCTTTGGTCGAAAGATGCTGACTGCTAGGCTAGATTTGCACCCTAGCTCCAGGATACCTTAGCACTCTACCTAGCCGAGTGCTAAAACCTACTCTTATTATACCTTGATTTTTCTACTTGTCAAGAAAAAATTAGCACTCTTTGTGCAAGAGTGCTAAAAATCCGTCTAAAGACCTAGTTCTTTATTTTTTTCTGCAAACGTAGGTAGCCTGAGCAGACATACACCATGACGCCTACTAGGATAACCAGCACGGTGAACATGATCCAATCTAGGCCAAAGGGCAATGTCCAATCAGTCAAGAGTAAGTTATAAAGATTCAAAAACAATGCGAAGACCTGTAAGCCTAGAGTGGTCGCGACAATTCTTTTCACCATCGCCAGCTTAGACTCCCTATCATTGAAGAGTTCTTCTGCCTCTCCCTCTTCAAACTGAGCACTCGTTTTTCGGAAATAGGAAAATCCATTGACATCTTGCAAATATTCCCAGCCATAGTCTGCGAAGAGGCGGACATATGCTTCCTTCTCCTTTTGATCACGTCGGTAGTCCAATTTATAAACCACATCCTCAGGCTCTGCCTTGTCAAAATAATAGGTCATGAATGTCACCTTTGATAATTTCCAACCTGACTGGTGCATCCGGCGAAGATAGTCCTCTTCACGGTCAAAATCCACAACAGTAAAAAATTTCATTTCTTTTTTAGTTTCCATAGCTGTCTCCCTTACTATTTCGATAGAGGCGTTCAATCCTCGCCAACTCTGTATCCAGGACTTCGCGCCCCACATCTGTCATGCGGTAAAACTTTCTTTTGTCCTCTTCCTTAACGAACACAATCAAACCATCTTTCTCCATCTTGGAGAGGGTTCCGTACATGGTTCCAGGGCTAATCATAACCTGACCGTCCGTGATAGCTTTCGTTCGTTGGGTGATGTCATAGCCATGCCGCTCCTCCTGCAAGGCAAAGAGAATATAAAATGCCGTTTCCGTCATGGGTACATAGACCCGTTTTATTTTTTCCTGCATAGTACCTCCAAGTTCGATATATCGAACCTCTATATATACTATATCGCACTACGATGTATTTGTCAAGAAAAAAACCAAGAAATTTTTCTTGGCTTTTATTATTCTATTACTCCTGCGATTTTCAAGCCACACGAACAAGGAACTCCTTCGATTAACTTGGAAGGCATATCCTAACTTAATGCTTGGTGCGCACAATACCTCCCCACTCGTGCTTCTTCTTGCGGTAACCAATGAAGCTAGTAATTCGTACAAAATGTAGAATCCAGTGCAGAAACAGGTAGCGGAAAAATGTGGCATAGGCCACCTTACACAAATCCACTGGTGTAATAAAGAGTTTTTGGAAATAGGCCCTCTGCAAAAAAGAAGTGACAGTAACGAGCGAGCAAAAAGCGACATATAAAAGGAAAAATGAACTAAAGAAGGTTAACTGCGCATGTTGCAAAAAAACAGAAATAAGAACAATCAGCAAACCGATGGATTCAACAAAAGGAGCCAATAGTTCAAAAAATAGGTAATAAACATAGGAAAGAGCTCCAACCAAACCAAAGCGCACCCCTGTCAGCATTCTCCAATATTTCCTTAAACACTGATACAGCCCCAAAAACCAACGGCGCCGTTGTTTTCGTAAATCTGTCAAGGTACTTGGAGCCTGACTCCAACAGATAGCACTGGTTTCATAACAGATCCGATATGGAATATTGTTATTGCAGCAATAATAATGCAGCTTCATAACCAGCTCCATATCCTCTCCCAGTGTTTCCGTGTCGTAGCCTCCCACAGCCTGAACATATTTTTTATGAAACAAACCAAAAGCTCCTGAAATAATCAGGTTAGAATCCATGTAGTCTAGGAAAATACGCGACCCCAGAAAGGAACAGTCATACTCAATTGCCTGCGAGCAGAGAACCAATTGCCAAGGAAGTTGATAGTGAGAAACAACTCCATTGGTAATCTCTACCCCTTGCGAAACTTGAACTTGGCCGCCGACCGAGATGACACTAGCATCTTTCTGGACTGGCCGTACAATATTTTTTAGGGAATCGCTCTGCAACAAAGAATCAGCATCCAAGCACAAAAAGTAATCATACTGGGCGGCGTTAATCCCAAGGTTTAAGACATCTCCCTTGCCACCATTTTCTTTCTCAATCAAGGTTACTAGAATGCCATCAACCACTCTTTGCGAGACTCGATGATAGGGTTTGCAGGGGATAATGTATTCAATCTTCCGGTCAGATTCCTCCAACAAAAAGGTATCTCGGACCAGTTGAGCAGTATTGTCTTTTGAACCGTCATCTAACACAATAATTTCATAATTTTTATAATCCAGTTGCAGCAGAGAATTGATAGACGAAACAATCGTCACCTCCTCATTATAGGCCGGAACAAGGATGGAGACAGAGGGCTCATTCTCTTCTTGCTCCTCTTGACCTTCTTGTTGATACTTGCTATGCAGATGCACACCACCGACTACAACTGAGAGCAAAAGAAAACTAGCATTGATAAGGAGGTAGGCAAAGAAAAGAAATTCAACAATTGCCAGAACAGATTCTGATATACTCATAAATAACTCCCTTATTTATCCTGTCCTTTCTTGGCAGTATTAGGTGACTCACCACGTCTACCTCTCTTGAAAATATAAAAAATATTAAAAATCAAAACAGCTAAGCAAATAATAATATAAAAATATAGAATATTCTTAATCATCCAAAACCCTCACTTCCAAGCATATTTAAGCATATAGTAGGATTCTTTATAGAATTCCTCTACATCTGGCCTTTCCCAAGTAGGCAGTGGATAAGTAATCATCTTTGCATGTTCTCCCTTCGCATACTTTGCCAGACCGATAGCAATCTGTTCGATTTCTATCTCTTCCACTCCATAGTGCTGATAGTAGTCGTCATGGATTGCACCAAAGGCAGGATTTGAGAAGTTCAGTAATTGCCAAGGAATGCGCACTTCAACAAAATCTTTTCCGAAGAAGATGTCTGATTGAGAGTTGAAGTTTTTCGTATAGCGGTTCCCGTTTCCATACTGCAGCTTTCCAGTAGGATACAAAGGATTCCATTTTTTTTCCCGCGGTGTTCTTTCAATATCATCAAAAATAAGGTTGTGTTTGACGACCATATTCACCGTATGGAAGTTTGGAGAATCCACTTCAGGCGGTTTAATATAAGGATCTTCCCCCGCTGTCTGCATTAAATAATTGGCCCGTACCGCATCGTACCGCTCTTGTACCATCAGGCGACTGTTTTCCTTGCCATCTATCACCAGCAAGAAATCTGCTGGTTTTTGGAAGGTCACCCCTCCTTCTGACCAACTTTTGCTACCTGATTTCCCAGTAATGTCCAAGGGTAAAATCCAGGCATCATCTGGTGAAAGGCCTTTCTTTTCCAAGGAGAGATATAAGAATTCTTCATCGCTATCAACTCGGAGAGAGGTATTCGATTCCTTCAATAAGACTTCTGTACTCCATTCAGTTTTCTTCCCATCAATTTGATGATTTTTCTTTTGGTTCCGAAAACCGACTAGTCCAAAGCCAGAATCATAGTCTTGAACATTTCCCCAAAGGAAATTCGTATGGCGATTTGTTGAGAAAGAGGTATTCCATGCACGAGCACTCCAATCATCTTGCCAGGAACTAATGACTGCCCCCATTGTACCAGAATCAATAAAAGCCTTGTAATCCTTTACTAGCAACTGCCCCTGTTCCTTCTCAGTCAGTGGGCCGTCAATTCCTCTTTGCTGAAGCGAGATGACCCCTCTTGAAGTGGAATAGCCATAGCCCAAGACCACAAGCGGCTCCTTGTGATAGGCCGTCAACATGCTAATATAATTGGCGGGATAATTCAGTTTCTGGTATTTTTTCAGATCCAAATCTGTTCCATCTGCTAAGATATAATCCATCAGTTTTGGGTGGTAATCCAATAACTGATAAGAGGCAAAGAGGCCTGTTTGAAAACGATTATGAGATTCAAAATGGCTGATATCCAATTGACTGTACTTCGGAGCTTGGGCTGCAAATGGTTCTCGATACAGAAAAGGATCCGTGGATGGTGAGTTGGCAAAGGTTACCAGATGTTGCCAGTCATATTTATCCGTTTCATAGCTGACCAATTCATCCATGACTTGAGCCAACATCACTTCAAAAGGATTGGCCTTGGAACGAGCACTGATATAGTTTCCACGATAACTGGCCCCGCTTTGCTGATGATTGGTATAAGCAATCATACCACTATTCCAATAATCACCCACCACATAGGACAACACCCATTTCGATACATCTTGCTGATAATTTTGATTTCCTGCAAGATTATTCCAAATCTGCTTTCTACCATGAACAACATCGACAGCAACTTTTGCATTCTGTATCCATTCTCCTAGATATAGCTCATCAAAAGCGTCCACTGACGAATTATCCATAGACTCGTCGATACCAATACCTTGCATCAGATATAAGGTATCGGATGAGTGGAGATTATGATAGGCCAAGGCTTCATAGAAATCTGCATCCATCACTGCTCTTACACGGATGGTATTGACACCCATCTCTGCCATTTTCCCCATCCAATCCAAATAGGTATCCTTATCAATGGACAACTCTCGCCGATGAAAGCCCGCTTGCGAACTTTCCAAGGTAACTCCTTTCACAATAAAGGGTTCCTTTTTCTTTGAAGAGGTTTGAATCAGTTCTTGACCCTGAACTTGAAAGGCATAATGGACTTCCTTTTTCTCTTCCTTCTGCGGGACATATAAACTTCCATCAAAGTAATAGAAATAATAACCAATCCCTAAAAACACAACAAAGAGACTGACAATAATGAGATATTTCTTCATGCTTTTCTCCTATTCCAATAAGGTATTTGTGTTTTTAGAAGGGGCGGAATACTGATACAAGGTCTCAATATGGTCATCCAACCAACGACCACGGTCTTCAATGAAATCTTTCAGAGAATCGACAGATTCCTCGTAACTCTTCTGATTTCGTTCAAACGGTACAAGATAATTCACTCCATCTGGTTTAGATAGGTCAAAGACATAGCCCCACTTGTCATTGTTGCGTTCGACAGCTGGCCCTAAAAAAGAGACCGTATCGTCAACATACTGCTCTAGGTAAGCCGTACTTAATGTTGTCTTTCTCAATTCATGGTATTTATTCACCACCAAATCAATAAACTCCCTGTCCTTGATCAGCATACTAAACCAAGGCACATCGAGCATGGTAAAACCAGCAGCATCATATTCCACATCGCTATAATTGTCAAAGGCATTGTTAAAATCCCAGACAACCAGCTTCATCTTCTCCCGCAAATCTTTGTACAAGTAGGTTGAAAACTTCCCTGCATCCGCATTCCGAAAGAATTCATTGATGATAAAATATTCCGCAAAAGCGTTTTTATCAAGGTATTGATCATATTGTTTTAAATCATAGGAATAGAGGATTCTCTCGATTTTGCTGATATCTTTTTCGACAAAATCTTTCTGAGCATCCGTTATCTTCTCAATATTTGGATAGCGGATATCCAAGGTAGAAATACCCGACTGGTGAATATAACGCACGTAGTTATTCACTACATTCTTAGCCTTATGACTACGGTCCCATACCACAATGTAAGGGGTTGTAGTGGACTTGGGATCGCTCTTATCGATGGCAATACGATATGGTCCTTGCTCAATACTTTCAACTGCTAGATAAAGCCCTTGGTATTTTCCGTTCAAGACTAACTCACAGTAGCGAACATTGGGAGCATATTCCATGATTTCGCCTGAGATATTATACGCTAAGTAATTCCTTACCAACGTCCTATCCAGAAACGGACCATGCAAGACCCACTCCGATTCTTCTGCCATCCCCGCCAAGGTTAACTTTGAATCTTCACCCTTATCATCGATAAATCGTACTTTCAAAGATTTTTTATCAAAATGTCGGGAGGAATTTCCCCGATAGGCTACTTCTGCTAGTGTAGTAGCCCTTGGTGTATCGTCAGTGGAATGAACCTTATTTGCCTCATCAAATAACTGAATCTGACTGCGGACAGATTGTTGCCGCGTACTGTCAGCAGCAGTCCCCCGCTCCTGAGGTATGGCCTTCCCCCCTTCTGTATCAATCGTGATAATCGGCAAATGGGTGGTCAATTTTTCGGATGTTCCGTCCGGTGCAGCCACATGATTTTCTAGGTGCTGATGGACCCTACCCTTCTCTTGTTGAGGTTTCACAACAGGCCAAAGAATACTGACCATAAGAAGAAAGAGCAGGGTCAACATATAGACTCTTCTGACTTTCATAACTATTTACCCATTAATTTCATCGCTTTGGGTTACAACATTAAAATATTCTACTGATCCTAACTGATAAACTTGCTGCGTTAAATTCTCTTTATTCCCACAGTGGCGATCGTAAATCTTGCGATTGACTTCAAAAATCATTTCAACGGTATCTTTGCTGGTATTTTTAACTCTTTGGACAATTTCTCCTTCAAAATAACGGAAAAACAGACCTTCTAAAGGCATTTCCAATCCTTGTTCTGCCCGTACAATCAAGAGCATTCTGTTTTCATTTTTAACCCTTCCCCAAATCAATAGCAACAGAAAGATGGCCGCACTACCAATGGTGGCAACCGTGTAATCACCGACACCACAACAGATTCCGACAACAATTGTCCAGAAAATATAAGTTGTATCGCGGGAATCTTTAACAGCTGTTCTGAAACGAACAACGGACAAGGCACCGACCATACCGAGCGAAAGGGCAACATTGTTTCCGATAACGGTCATAACAGTGGCGGTCAGGACCGTCAATGTCAAAAGAGTGATGTTGAATTTCTTACTGTATGTAGTCCCCGCATGGGTATATGCATAAGAAATATAAATGACACAACCTAAAATAGTCGCAGCGATAATATGCATGACCATCTCTTGAAGGGTCAAACTTCCATTTTGTTCTAAAATATTTTTCAATAAATCTTTCATAATCTTCTCTTTTCTACTATTTTAAAATCGATAATGTTTACTGATCATCCGGCCCATGCAGTATTTGCTGGCACTAAGCTCACTTCCATCTACTTCATCTAACAAATCCTTAATGTAAGATAACAAAAAACCATTATACTTGACTTCTAATATGACAAGTGCAGGGTCCAGTAAATGATATTGGAGCAGATCGTTCGCAAAAATATTATAGCTAGACTCCGTTCCAATAATATGGTGATCAAAGGTGATCCGAATATTATTTTCTTCAGCCACAAAAGCCTTTCTGGTATATTCGATGATGGTTTTTGGTCGATAACAATACTGACTCATTTTGTAAAAACATTCTAAGGCAAAGTCACTCTGCTGTTCCAAAAGCACAGAATAATTTCCGTTGACCAAGGCCAAAGCATCCTCTTTTTTGAGAGAGAGGGATCGTTTCTTCTGATTTGACCCCTGCTTTTGTTTCATTTCAAGCTTGGCAAAGGCACTATCACTGCCATAATTTCTCAGTCGGATTTTCTTTCTCAGTTCCAATCCTTCTTCTTTTTCCTGCCAATCAATATCATCTAATGAATCAAAGTAGAGAGAACGAATTTGATAACCATCCCCCGAACTGTGACCATCCAAATGCAAAACTTTCTCTAATTTTGCAGACAAGCGATAATAATCCTCTATGGTAATGAGGTACTTTTTTTCTTGACGTAATACTTCCTTCAAACTATTCCCCCCTTGTTCAGATTGTTGATATGCTACTCCTTTACTTGCTTTATACATGAAAAAGGCTATCATCATATTACAAAAATCAGTAACATAATAATAGCAAGCTAATTTTCAATTCACATGCTTATTGTAGCACAACTTATATAGATTGGCAAGCTTTTATACTAAATCTGTGAAGTCACATTGTTTCACCAATTGGATTTATTTTTTATATTCTCAGATTGAAGCTACCTGAAGAACAAAGACAGCCAGCTTATTGTGCAATAGATGGACTGCCATTTTATCTAAGAAGCATCTTCTTAAAATAACCATAAGTACCTAGGTCCAAGAAACCAAAACAGTTCCTCTAGCTCACTGAAAGATTGGTATCAAAAAGAATTTTCACGAATCAACTCTGCTCCACGTTGGCGATAGGACATATCCCCAACGGATTCAACGGTCATCTTGCCATCTTCATATTTGATGACGGTGACACTGCCATTGTCTAAGACTAGGCGTTTTTGATCCTCAGGGGCCAGCAAATCGACCAAAGTCGCAATGGTCATGCCATGGCTGACCACCAGAGCATTTCCCCCGCCCTGACGTTCAATTTTTCGGGCAATGGAGGAAAAACCATCTAAGATTCGGCCACTCAGGACCTCCCAGCTCTCTGCCCAGTTGGCTGTATCCGCTTGGACAATGCCATTGGCAATTTCCTCAAAAGACATGGTTGAGGCATCAACGATGCCGCTGATACGAGGCAAGACGCCGCTAAAGAGGTCTGCATCGTACATGCCCTCAAAGCTACCGAAACACCACTCCCGAATCCGCTTATCCTGGTAATAAGGTATTTTCCCTAAGATCCCCAGTTCTCTCTGGGCAATGGTAATGGTCTGTACTGTCCGTCCCAAGTCACTGGAAACTGCTAATTGGAAGTCCAGACCCGCATCCTTGAGCCCCAGGCCCAGTTCGCGAATCCCTTCTTCTCCAACCTTGGTCAGGGGCGTATCTGCCCAGCCCTGAATGCGACCGATGGTATTGAACATGGTCTTACCGTGACGCGAAATATAGAGTCTTGTTTCTGTCATCTTTTTTCCTCCTATATAGTTCTATTATACCAATAAAAAGTAAAAAACGCTCGCCAAGGCGAACGTTCGTGAATAGATTTTTAAATTACCGAACATGGAGGAGCAAATTTTTATGAGATAGGAAAGATCAGACCGCACAAACAAAAGTAGTAGCACCGCCATAACCATAAAGCTCCCAAGCTTACCCTCTTTCCACTTTTCTAATTTCTAAATAGGGAATCCTTATCGGAATCATGCACCATCTTTTTCCGGCTAAAGGCCAAATAACTAATCCCTGCTCCCACAATAAAAACAAAATGGAAAATAGTAGAGAGACCGATGATAAGTAAACCCAGTAAACCAGGAAAGGAACTACTGGTATCATGCGTCATATCATAGTAGCCATAGCAACAAAGACCAAACCACACTATAACAACCGTTCCCGTAAATAAAAAATAAGGGTGTTTCGGGGTAACAAAACGTTGCACCAATCCTGCCAGAAGCAAGTTGAAACCCAATAATCCATTAAAAATCAGGGCATAAAAGAGGATATAAACTGCAAGATGTGACACATCCTGAACGACCATAAAAATTCCTAATAAGACTGCAAAAATCGCTAATAGCCGTAGTCCCCATTTCAGCATATGCTTCCTCTCTTTTAGTTCTTGAAACTATGAATTGGCGCAGGAATCTGTCCGCCACGGTTGATAAAGTCAGCGGAAGAAGCCTGATTGACTTTAAGAAAAAAGTAACTTCTCAACTTTATTACTTTACTAGCACTTAACAACAAAACTTTCCCAGTCGGATAGACGAATACCTTCTTTCAAGCTACTTGATACCCTTTCATTTTTGATGCCCTACTTCAACTGCGTTTTCCCATAGTTAAGATAATGGACCCATGCAGCAAGTAAAAGCATCAGATGAATGAATAGTATTTCTGCAATTATCCCCCAGACGAGAAAAAACAAAATGAAACTTTCCGCACTATTCTCCCTTGATGAAACCAAGAAAATGATGAGGATGATGGTAGAGACGCAGACTGCACACACTGTCAGAGCAAACACACGATAGGGCTTTCGAGAATCAGATATGTGTTCAATCGCCCCTGCAACCAAAAGATTAACACATGTAAAACCAATTACTGCAAATGGAGTAAGTAAGAAGAACCAGCTCTCCGTGGATTGAGAAAATAGAATCACACAAACCAAAAACAGCAGGACTGTCACCATCAACAATCTAACGCCCCACTTTATCATCCCTCTCCCCCTTTTTGTATGACGAAGTGTCAGGTCACCCTTTCAATATACACTTTATTTTAGTTCTTAAAACTATGAATTGGCGCAGGAATCTGTCCGCCACGATTGATAAAGTCAACTGATGAGGCCTTATTGACCTTCATGACTGGAGCAGTTCCCAAAAGACCGCCAAATTCAATCATATCGCCTTCTTTACCCTTTGGAATAATCCGAACGGCAGTGGTTTTCTGATTGATGACCCCGATGGCTGCTTCGTCCGCAATCATAGCTGCGATGGTTTCATAAGGGGTATCTTCTGGGATGGCAATCATATCCAGACCAACCGAGCAGATGGCAGTCATGGCTTCTAGTTTTTCCAGATTGAGGGAGCCGCTTTGGACTGCCGCGATCATGCCCTCATCTTCAGAAACAGGGATAAAGGCACCTGAAAGACCACCGACTTGATTACAAGCCATTACACCACCTTTTTTAACTGCATCATTGAGCAAGGCTAGAGCAGCTGTGGTCCCATGGGTGCCGACTGTTTCCAACCCCATTTCCTCCAACACGCGGGCTACAGAGTCCCCAACAGCTGGCGTTGGAGCTAAAGATAAATCCACAATCCCAAACTTCACTCCCAGACGCTCAGAGGCCAGAGTGCCGACCAACTGACCGATACGGGTAATTTTAAAGGCTGTTTTCTTGACGGTTTCTGCTACCACATCAAAGCTGGCTCCGCGAACTTTTTCCAAGGCCCGCTTAACCACACCAGGACCAGAGACCCCGACATTGATAACCACATCCGCTTCACCCACACCATGGAAAGCGCCGGCCATAAAAGGATTGTCCTCGACCGCATTAGCAAAGACAACCAACTTGGCTGGCCCCATATCAGAAGCATCCGATGTTTCTTTGATAATCCGCCCCATATCTCGAACAGCTGTCATATTGATACCTGTCTTGGTGGAACCGATATTGACTGAAGAACAAACCTTGGAGGTTTCAGCCAGGGCACGAGGGATGGAATTAATGAGGATTTCATCCCCTTTTTGGTAGCCCTTTTGCACCAGGGCAGAATAACCACCGATAAAATCAACCCCGATTTCATGGGCTGCCTTGTCCAAGGCCTTGGCAATAGGAACATAATCCGTGGCATCAGTCGCTGCCCCAATCAAAGAAATGGGTGTCACTGATACACGCTTGTTGACGATGGGAATCCCGAGTTCGGCTGCGATTTCATCCCCAACAGCCACCAGCTTGCCAGCCTTGGCCACAATCTTATTGTAGACTTTTTCAGCCACTCGGTCGATGTCGGTATCAATACAATCCAGGAGAGAGATACCCATAGTAATGGTCCGAATATCGAAATTCTGCTCCTCAATCATTTCAATGGTTTCAGTAACCTGTCTAATATCCATTTTTCATAATCCCCTATCTTACAAGTTGTGCATAGCGTCAAAAATAGCTGCACTTTGAATGTTAATTTTGACCTGCAAGGACTCTCCATAGGCCTCCAGTTCAGAACGTAGTGCTGTAAAATCCTTCTTTTCATCCGAAGACACTACCGCCATCATGGTGAAAAATTCATCCAAAACTGTTTGAGAAATATCATCAATATTGAGACCTAACTCTGCAATTTTACCAGCTACACCTGCCACAATTCCCTTACTGTCTTTTCCTACTACTGTCACAATTGCTTTCATTTCAAGCCTCCTTTAATTTTCTACCATTTTATCACAAATAGATCTAAAACTAAAGATTTTATCAATATTAAAAGCCCTTAACAGGCTTTTTACGAATATTTAATCTCACTTGGATACTAGAAACCAGCTTTTTGCGACCGATTGGCATAGACTTGCCAGTCAATACCACGGGCATGGCACCAATTTTGAACAGCTGGAGCGAGAAATAGGTCCTTCTGCTGTAATTCCGTTAGGTTCTTAGCCCCTAGCATGGTCATGATCCTCTTAGTTTGCTCTTCCATGATGCGAATGTTCATCAAGGCATCTTCGATCCCCTTGTCATTGCGGGCCATTTGCAAGAAATGATTGGACATACCAACCAGCTTAGCTCCCATAGAGAGAGACTTGACAATATCCAACGGATTTTTAATGCCACCAGAGGCGATAATTTCAGGCCGCTCCTCCCCAGGCAGGGACATGGCCTCTGCTAACGAAACAACTGTTGATTGGCCCCAACCATGCATATAAGGATAGCGGTCGTACGCTCGGCGATTATCCTCAATTTTGGCAAAGTCAGTCCCACCAGTTCCTGAAATATCGACTGTTTTAACCCCAACCGAGGCCAGCTGCTTGACGGTCTCTCGGCTCATGCCAAATCCCACTTCCTTGACAATAACAGGCACTTCCATCTCCCGAACCAGGGTCTCAATATTGGTCAGCCAGTTACTGAAATCACGGTCTCCCTCAGGCATGAGTATCTCCTGAGGAGCATTAACATGGATTTGCAGGGCATTGGCTTCCAGGAGGTCCACTGCCCGTTTGGCATTTTCCACGTCATGATGGGCTCCTAGGTTGGCAAAAACGATTCCCTTAGGATTCTCCCGGCGGATGACCGAAAAAGTTTCGGCAACAGAAGGGTCCTTGATGGCCGCGCTGACTGAGCCAGAAGCCACGGGAATCTTAGCCAAAAATCCCAAAATTCCCAAGACACGGTTGATACGGCCTGT
>NZ_JBHCHN010000074.1:0-10933 GCF_041802885.1 Streptococcus sp. | reverse complement strand
CCGACGTTTCTACCAGCACTTGGCCTTTTACTCCTACGAAGACCTCATCAAGCAGATGAAAAACTATCTCTACCGCTCCAATCGACTCCCTATGCAAACCCTAGGCTGGAAATCTCTTATCGACATCAGAAAAGCTTTACTAGGAGCTAGCTCCTAGTAAAGCTTAACAAATAGCTATCTTCAGAATGACCTTTTGGGTCTCACATCATTGACAAAGGTACACTTAGTCTTCTGATTCAGGTTGTGTGGTGCTACTTGATGGTTTCGTTGAACTAGCTTTAGTTTTAGTTTTTGGTGGGAAAAGGGTGTTCCAAGCTCGAGCTCGGTCACTACTGGTTCCCCCAACCATAAAGTTATAGGTTGTCACCGGTGCCCCATTCTTTGCCCAATAACTAGTGGTCAGCCCACCTGACACATTGTAAGAGCGACCATTGTATTGAGCAGTGCCTGGAGCCTGACCAGTAGATGCTAGAACGCTAGAAGCAATCACACCATCCGCCAGAGCAAATTGCCCTTCAAACAAGGATGGATTGGTATCATGCAGCGTGCTGATGAGATAGGATACATAGGCTGCATTGTTATTGTAACCCGTTAAAAAGTCCATACCAGTGTTGTCATCATGCCCTGCCCAGGTCCCTATTGTAATCCGAGGAGACGAAACCATGAGCCAAACGTCAGCCGTGTCATTACTGGTCCCTGTTTTACCAATCAAATCCTTGCTAGCCGCAGTTGGATTAAGGCCTGCCAAGCGACTCTTGAAGGTGGAGGTTTCACCAGAAGCCAAAACACCACGCAGCAGATAATCCACAATGGTTGCTGCTTCCTTAGAGTAGACCTGAACAGGCTTGGCTTCATGTTGATAAATGACCGTCCCATCATGGGCAGTAATTTTTTCTACAATATAGTTCTTGTTGTAGACACCATTATTGGCCAAGGTCTGATAGGCATTAGTATTGCCGACAACCGTTGTTTCAACACCGCCACCCAAAGGCAGACTCTCAATATCATACATCGCAATATCATAGTTCATCTTATCCATGTAAGATTTGACATCCACCCCCCTTTCCTGCAAGAGTTTATAGGTCCAGAAGGCTGGGATATTGGCTGAAGCATTGAGAGCACTCTGGAGGTTCATCATGCCTGTACCACGACTGGCCCCGTGCATGATAGGGGTTCCGTCATAAAAAGTAGTTGGATAGTTGGAAAGGATCGAAGCTGACCCCATCAATCCTTGATCGATAGCAACACCATATACCAGGAATGGCTTGATGGTCGAACCTGGGGAGCGCTTTGTATCCAAGGCATGGTTGTTCTGGTTGCTCTTATAGTCACGACCGCCGATGAAGCCAAGAATAGCTCCAGTTTGGTTATCAAGAACAACAGAACCTGTTTCTACCAGACCACCGCCATAATCTAAGACTGCGCCATAATTGGCAACCACTGACTGCATAGCAGAGTAGAGCCCTTTATCCACTGTACTGGTAACAGTGTAGCCCCCTTGACTCAATTCCTTTTTGGCCAGCTCTTTGTAGGCTGTCACTGTCTTATCATTTTTCAAGTCATTCTCAGAAACTTTGTCTCGTTTGATCAAATAATCATACATGACTTTTTCAGCTTCTTCCATGACAGCATAATAGAGATAGTCCTTGGTGTCTGCTGTAACAGGATTTGGTGCTTTAAAATCCTTCTTAATATCGTAAGCTACGTGCGTATCATACTCTTCTTTATTCAGATAGCCCGAACGGTACATATTGTACAGAACATCTTTTTGACGGGCAATACCAAAAGCCATATTTTCATCTGACTTAAAGTTTCCATCTGATGAGTAGGGAGAATAGACAATCGGACTTTGTGGAAGCCCTGCAATAAAGGCTGCTTGAGGCACAGTCAAGTCTGCGGCTGATTTTCCAAAAATTCCTTGGGCCGCTTCCTCTACTCCTGCAATATTTTGCCCCTGATTGTTCCGACCAAAAGGAGAGACATTCAGGTAAGTCGTCAGGATATCTTCTTTGCTCATATTTCGTTCTAGAGCCAAGGCAGATACAATCTCATTAGCCTTTCGGGTAAAGGTCGGTGCATCTCCCACCAACTGTTGTTTGACCAGCTGCTGGGTCAGCGTCGAACCTCCACTTGAAGACCCCAAACCGACAGAACCAAGCGCTGCACGAAGAACAGCCTTTGGCACAACTCCGTTATGACTTTCAAAAGTTTCATCCTCTGTAGCAATAACCGCATGCTTCACATTGTCTGAGATGGCTGCGCTCTCCACAGGGATACGCAATAAGTCGGACTTCACTTCCGAAATCAAGCTATTATCCGAATAGACCACTTTAGAAATCCGACTTAATTCAGTGACTCGGCTTACCAGGGCAGCCGACTCTGGGACCTTAACAGTATCAAACAGGCTGGCAATATAGCCAAATCCAACCCCCGCACCAAATAGTCCGATGAAAAAGATGATTAGCGCCAAAAAATTAACTACTAGCTTCAAAGTGCGCAAAATAATCCCAAACACATCGCTAACGGTCAGGTCAAACTTCTTAAGCCAGTTTTTTATATTCTTCATTTTATCCGGTTTAGTCGTCATAGATAACTCCTTATCTTCTCATTATAACAAAATTGTTTCTTTTCTACAATTTCATGGTATAATAAGAGGTGATTTTTAAATGGACCCCACCCATATTTCTCAAGAAGAAACACAATTACCATCGCCCTTTGAAGGTGGTGGCAGAGGGTCTAATATTAAAGGAGAAAGCCTCATGAACATTTTTGAAGAACTAAAAGCCCGCGGCTTGGTCTTTCAAACGACAGACGAAGAAGCCTTAGTAAAAGCCCTAACAGAAGGTCAGGTTTCTTATTATTCAGGCTATGATCCGACAGCAGACAGTCTTCATCTGGGACACCTGGTCCCAATCCTCGTCATGCGTCACCTACAACTAGCTGGCCACAAGCCTTATGCTCTGGTTGGCGGAGCAACTGGTTTGATTGGCGACCCTTCCTTCAAGGATGCGGAGCGCAGCCTCCAAACCAAAGACACCGTGGACGGTTGGGTTACCAAAATTCAAGGGCAACTCTCCCGTTTCTTGAACTTTGAGAATGGTGAAAACAAGGCCCAGATGGTCAACAATTACGACTGGTTCTCAGGGATTAGCTTTATCGACTTCTTGCGTGATGTTGGAAAATACTTCACCGTCAACTACATGATTAGCAAGGAATCTGTCAAAAAGCGGATTGAAACAGGGATTTCCTACACCGAGTTCGCCTACCAGATCATGCAGGGCTACGATTTCTACGAACTCAATGACAAGCACAATGTAACCCTGCAAATCGGCGGTTCTGATCAATGGGGCAATATGACCGCGGGTACAGAATTGCTGCGCCGCAAGGCAGACAAGATAGTCCACGTCATGACCGTTCCCCTCATCACCGACTCAACCGGCAAGAAATTTGGAAAATCCGAAGGCAATGCTGTTTGGTTGGACGCAGACAAAACCTCCCCATATGAAATGTATCAATTCTGGCTCAATGTCATGGATGATGATGCTGTTCGTTTCCTGAAAATCTTCACCTTCTTATCGCTTGATGAGATTGCCGAAATAGAAAAAGAATTTGATGCAGCCCGCCATGAGCGTTTGGCCCAAAAGATTTTGGCCAAGGAAGTGGTGACACTGGTTCACGGTGAAGAGGCTTATCACCAAGCCCTCAATATCACCGAGCAACTCTTTGCCGGAAACATCAAAAACCTTTCTGCTGCAGAGCTCAAGCAAGGCCTCAGCAATGTACCAAACTACGCTGTACAAGCTACTGATGACCGAAATATCGTTGAGCTGCTGGTTGCTTCAGGCATTGTCAATTCCAAACGTCAGGCCAGAGAGGATGTCCAAAACGGAGCCATCTATGTCAATGGCGAACGCGTTCAAGATCTGAATTATAACCTAGCCGACAGCGATAAGATTGATGGTGAATTGACTGTTATCCGTCGCGGTAAGAAAAAATACTTTGTTTTAACCTACTAAAAAAATACGAGCCTGGGCTCGTATTTTAATTTTTACGGTAGAAAAAGCTCCCATTGTCACCAATCTGTGCAAAATCATGACCTAGCCAGATTCGCTCCTGCTGCGAATCTGAAGCATCTTTTATTCTCACTTCTTCCCCATTTTCTCCAGGGTAGGTATGGTCAGGGAAGATCGTTCCTATTGGTAAAAATTCCAGGACACCCCCACCAATGTTTTCTGTCACTAGGTAACCTCTAACCGTTTCCCAGCTAGTTCCTTTCACATCCTGAACGGTCCCCCTACCATCAATCAGACCTGACGGACCGAAGGTCAAGGTATGTCCATAGCCATTGACCCAGACCCCTTCTATGCTAGAAAAATCTCCAGCTGTCAGCTGAGTCAGCTGCATGCCACTCGTAGTTGCTGGTTTTTCAGTAGGAGTATCTGCCACAGTGACCGGTATAGTCGTTGAAGAGGCTGCCACTTGAGTCTGGGTGGTCACAGCCTCCGTCAAACTGCTCTCACTTGTCAGCTGCTGACTGGAACTAGAACTTGGAGCCTGTCCTTTGCTGCTGCCAGCTGTCATCCCAATGATACAACTTGTCAGAACCAGCAAGGCGAGAATCACCACGATGCCCACCGTTAACAAGAATCTAGCCATTTTTCTGTTTTTCATATTTATCTCCTTTTTTTCTCTCACCTATTTATTCGCAAATCTTTTTGAAAAAAGCAAATTTGCAAATCATTCCTAAAAAAATTTTTTTAGTTTATAATAGTTTATCATAGGATGAAAGGAAAATCGATGAAAACCTGTATTTTTTGCCATCATATTTCAGAACAAGCTCTTCTCTATCAAACAGAGCATTTCAAGCTGGTCTTTGACATCGACCCAATTCAGACTGGCCATCTCCTTCTCATCAGCAAGGACCACTATACCAGCATCAGCCAACCTCCACTCCAAATCCTACATGAGTTGATTGAAACGCAAGCCTATCTGGTTGGACTCTTGGAAGAATGCCTACCCATCGACGGTGTCACCATTGCCAGCAATGACAAGGACCTGATGGATGACGGCACTCATTTTCATATCCATCTGATTCCTCGTCTCAAGGGGGATGGTTTTTGGGACAAGATTAACATCCAGGAGCTCCCCCTACCCATCAAAGATTTTCTAAAAGAACTGAAAAGATGAGCCTTCTGGCCCATCTTTTATGCTTTTATGGTGACTGCTTCGTAGACTGTATCGTCTAAGCTAGCCTGATAATCATCCAGGCTGTACAAGACATCTGTTGTCACCGTTGCTTCCTTGGTATCCAGGTTGATAGCGACACCTGATACTCCTTCCAATTCTAAGAAATGGGCTGTGACATGCTTGACGCAATTTTGACAAGACATGTTTTCGACTTCAACGATTTGTTTCATAGTTTCCTCCTAATGATGGTGACCGCAGGTACATTGACCCGGTAAACAGTGGCAAATCAAGGTTTCAGGGGCATCTTTCAGCCGACTAGCAATAGTTTGCTGAAGCATCTGCAAGTCTGATTGGGAATAGGAACCCTGTTCCAAAAAACTGACCACCAGGCTGGCATTCTTTGTCGAGCAAGAATTATCCAAAATAGCCTGAAGCTGCAAGCGCAGATGATCCTCCTCAGCCAACAAGGGCCAGTAATGGTACTTGGTTTCCACCTTTTCCATCCTCAGATAATCTTTCTTTCGGAGCCGGCCCAAGAGGGTCTTTACCGTAGCCGGTTGCCAGTCAAAGCCATCCTGAAGAGCTTGAATGATGAACTGAGAAGTGGAGCCAGGATGGGCCCACAAGACCCGCATAACCTGCCATTCTGCTCCAGAGATTGGATGTTCCATCTGCGGACCTCCTTTTCTTTCTTGATTAAAGTTTACAGTTGTAAACTTTTTTTGTCAAGAAAAAACGCCGAATGATTCGGCGCTTCTCTATTATGATTAATGGGCCAACATTTCTTGCGCAATTTCCATACCAGTCAGACCTACTGGGTAATAGGTTGGCCAGTTTTCCATCTCCTCAAGGAGTTTTTCCTGGCTTTCCCCACCGAAGAAAATATGGAAATGTCCTGTTTTCACTGGTGCGATATTGTGGTCACTAAATTGCACATACTTGTAGTTACCTGCATCCGCATCTGTCGCTTCAAACAAGTAGCGAACCCCACGATTGCCCTTCTTGTAGGTCAAAATCTTGTAACCCACATACTTGTAGGTATATTTGTGGGATTGACCATCCACAACAAATTCCATGGTCTGATCATCAATCTTGATTTGGTCAACATCAGTCTTATAGCCCGTATCGTAGTAAGCCTTGTATTCTTCTGCTGTCATAGCCCCTGTCAACTTGGCCTTGTAGTCCCAAACCTGATCCAGAGTGCCATCTAGCAAGTAGGGGTAAACAGACTGCCAGTCACCAGCATAGTCAGACAGACTTCTATCTTTTACCGCGCTATCTTCAAAGTAACCTTGGTATACAGTCTTCGCAGCTTCGCCTTCCTCTGGCAGAATTTCGACACCTGGCTGACTAGTAGTCTTTTCCAAAGCCTTGAGGTTATCCTGCATGACAGAGATGTAATCTGCCCCCTCTTTCATGGCTTCGTCGGTTAAACTTTCCAGCGGATTGAGAACTTCCAAGCTGACACCTGCTTCCTTGGCCAGGGTTTCAGCCAGAGACTTGGAGGCATTTTCTTCAAAATAAATATACTTGATACCGTACTGCTTAATGTATTCGGTCAATTCCGCCAAACGAGCGGCTGTTGGATCCTCATCGGCAGAAACACCGGTAATGGAAACCTGTTTCAAACCATAATCCAAAGCAAGATAAGCAAAGGCTGTATGCTGGGTCACGAAGTATTTTTGTTGGGCTGCAGAAAGGGTATCCTTATACTCCTTATCCAAGGCCTGCAACTTTTCAATATAGGCTGCTGCATTTTCCTCGAAGGCAGCTTTTTTATCTGGATACTTTTCTACCAAGCCATCACGAATAGTCTCAACCAGCTTGATGGAGCGCTCAGGAGAGAGCCAGACATGCGGGTCGAAGGCATGGCTGTGGCCTTCCTCCTCATGATCGTGGTCTTCTTCCTCACTGCCTGGCAACAACAACATCCCTTCAGTCGCCTTAATCACACCAACCTTATCTGTATCAACCGATTCCAGCAATTCGGGCGCCCAGGTTTCCATATTTTCATTTTCATAAACAAAGACATCGGCTTCCTGCACACTGGCCACATTTTTAGCGGAAGGTTCAAAATCATGGACTTCTGTCCCAGCAGGAATCATCAGCTCCACATTGGCCTCATCACCAGCAACCTGCTTGGTAAATTCGTAGACAGGATAAAAGGTGGTTACAATATCAATCTGATCATTTTGGTTACTTGCAGTCTGACTTGCACAAGCTGTCAAAGCCAAAACTGACAATCCTAGACCCAACTTCATTAACTTTTTCATATTTCCTCCTATTTTCTCACTTTATAGATGGCATTGACCAAAAGGAAAATGCCGATAAATATCAATGTTATGCTCGCACTAGCCGGTGTTTCTCCATAATAGGAAACAATCAAACCAGCCAACATCCCCACAAAACCAATAGCCATCCCAATCAGGATAACCGTTCGAAAACTTTTTCCGATTCGCAGCGCAATCGAGGCCGGCAGGACCATAATGGTCGATACCAAAAGGGCCCCCGCAGCCGGAATCATCAAAGCAATGGCCACACCTGTCACCATATTAAAGGCAATGGACATAGCCCGCACTGGCAGACCATCGACAAAGGCCGTATCCTCATCAAAGGTTAGGATATACATGGGCCTCAGGAATAAGACAGTCAAGATTAGAATCACTGCCGCAATCACAAAGAGGCTAAGAACCTGTTCCTGACTGATGGTCACAATGGAACCAAAGAGGTATTGCTCCAAACTGACCCCGCTTCGACCACCTGCTCGACTCATGATAATCAAGGAAACAGCCAGTCCCGTCGACATCAAAATGGCCGTTCCGATTTCCATGAAATTCTTGTAAATAGTCCGCAGGTATTCCAGAAAGACCGCAGCCACTAAGACGATCAGGACTGTTGAGAGAGTAGGAGAGAGCCCCAGCACCACACCAAAGGCGACACCAGCCAGAGAAACATGGCTCAAGGTATCACTCATCAAACTCTGCCGCCTCAAGATGAGAAAAACTCCCAAAATCGGCGCAAAAAGACTCATGGCAATGACTGCCAAAAAGGCCCGCTGCATGAACTCATAGTTCAAAAAGCTCCAATCAAAGAGATTCATGAGCCACCTCCTGATCCTGTCCATGCACGTTGAAGCACCTCCACGGCGAATGCTGATTGCGGACCAAGTAGATATTGCGATCCGCAAAGTCCTTCAACTCCTCTGGATCGTGGGTAATCATGAGAACAGACTTGCCGTGCTTCTTGGCCGAGTGATGCATGAGTTTGTAAAAGTCTTCCTTGGTCCCACTATCCATACCAGTAGTCGGTTCATCTAGGATAAAGATATCTGGGTCCGAGGCAAACATTCGCGCAATCACAGCCCGTTGCTTTTGTCCCCCACTTAGAGAGCCCAAGCGCTTGTCCCGATGTTCCCACATCCCTACCGAGTCCAAACTGGCCTTGATGTGCTCCTCATCATGCTTGGTCAATCGACGAAACCAGCCCTGACGGGGGTAGCGACCAGATTTGACAAATTCATAGACGGTACTGGGAAAACCCGCATTAAAAGAGGCAATCTGCTGAGGCAGATAGGCCATCCGCAACTTTTTCCCCCGAATACTCTTTTCCGAAATGGTAATCTTACCATGTTTGGGCTTGAGAATCCCCAAAGTCGCCTTAATCAAGGTCGTCTTGGCTGCCCCATTTTCACCCGTCAAGGTCACAAACTCACCACTATCCAAATGATAATGGATATTTTCTAGGACAGGTTCATTATCATAATGAAACTCCAAGTCCTCTACTGTAATATATCTCATCTTAACCCTTAATTTTCCCCACTAAATCCGTCAAAAAACGACCAATAACGGCCTGTTCCTCCGCTGAATAAGCCTGCAACAAGTCCTCATAAGCCGCCAAGGTGTGGACATGATGGTGCGTATGCTCCGCCGCTATGGGCTTGGCAATCTCTGTCAAACTATATCGTACCACACGGGCATCCTTTTCATCCCGAACCCCCACCAGCATCTCCTTGCTGATCAAGGACTTGATAGCCTTGGTGATGGCAGCCTGGCTTACATTCAGTTGCTTGGCGATTTCAGAACTGGTGTAGGAATTGTTTTCAATCAACATTAAAATATGTTCTTGAGTATTGGTGAGAGTTACCTCACTCTGGCAGCTTCCCACCAAGATTTCCAGCTGGTTTTCTGAACAGAGGACAATGTCATGCAAGGCCCGATCAATCTGAATAGCTAAGTCTCTCATTTGTCCCTCCTTTTTTGTTAACCAGTTAATTGTACCACAAAGAACTTAACCGGACAAGTATTTTTTCAAAAAATAAAAGACCCTTTTCAGAGTCTCAGGATGTTTCAATAAAGGTGCGCAAGATATTTCGAGTCACAAAGGCGAGATTGGCCAAGGTCCTTTCCTTTTTCATAGCCTCATCAAGGGAGAGCACTCGAGTCTGGATGGAAAATACGGATAAAAAGTCATCCCATATCCAATCCGCATCCTCGGCAATAGCCCCACAGACGGCAATAGCTGGCACACCATGCTTTTTGGCCAGCTGAGCGACACCATAAGGAACCTTCCCAGCCCTACTCTGACCATCCATGCGCCCCTCGCCTGTAATCACTAAGTCAGCATCCGCAATAGCCTCTTCCAAGCCAACGATTGACGCAATCCTGTCAAAACCAGCTTCCAAATGCCCACCTAGAAGAACTAGGGCCGCTCCTAAACCGCCTGCAGCTCCCGTCCCTGGAATAGCCTGTAAATCCAGACCAGACTCTTCCTTCACAAAGGCAACAAAATCCCTTGCCGCTTGATCCTTCAGTAACAGTTGCTCCGGATTTCCACCCTTTTGCTTCCCAAAAACCCGGGCAAAGCCCTTTTCACCAGCATAGGGATTCTTAACATCCGTGAGCCCAATCAACTTGACCTTCTCCCAATTCTCTGGAAAAGAAAAGCGCAGCATTTTTCCATCAAAACCAAAACTCTCCAGCAAACCCAGACCCCCATCAGAAGCGCCCGAGCCGCCAAGGGTCACATAGATTTCCTCGCACCCCTGCTCAACCGCATCACAAATAAGGGCACCCAAACCATAAGAACTAGCCTCCTCAAAAGTTTTCGAGGATGGACATATCTTATCAAGCCCCACTACTGAAGCAGACTCAATAAACGCTTGATGCCCTAGCAGCAGGTAAGAGGCCACTATTGGTCTCCCCAGCAAATCTACCGTCTCAACAGTCCTCAGTTCCCCTCCAAGTCCACCTCTTAGCGCATCAAGGGTCCCCTCCCCACCATCTGAAATGGCAAAAGTTTCAAGGTCCGCCTCAGGCAAAAGCTCCTGAGCCACATCTGCCACAGTAGTATTTAACTCATATGAACTCACTGAACCCTTAAAAGAATCAATAGCAACTACAATCTTCATAAAAACTCCTTTCCCTTTTCAGACACAATCACTATAGCCATTGTAGCAAATAAAGAAAAAAATAGTAATAGTCAACAGCCGAAATTTCCAGCTAGAACAAATAAAAAATCAAGGTCAGAAAACCTTGACTTTTTATTCATTATGCTATACCGGCGGCCGGGGTCGAACCGGCACGTCCGTGAGGACACTGGATTTTGAGTCCAGCGCGTCTGCCAATTCCGCCACGCCGGCACAATGATATTAACTGGGGTAGCTGGATTCGAACCAACGCATGAGGGAGTCAAAGTCCCTTGCCTTACCGCTTGGCTATACCCCAATAAAAAGGCGATTGAGGGGAAT
>NZ_JBHCHN010000073.1:0-18876 GCF_041802885.1 Streptococcus sp. | reverse complement strand
TACCGATAACAAAAGCTACAAAATCTAACTGCAGAAAGTAAAATCTATAGGCTATTTTTGTCCCTTGAAAATACCTGCACAGAAATGAATATGATACAATGAGAAAAAGAAGTAAAGGGGCAGGAGTTATGAAGAAATTAGAAATTTTTGATGAAGTGGTCACTATTTTGCGGGAAGATTCGTCAACCAAGAAAGATATAGTTGGTGCAGATCCAGATCTGTTTCGGCAGCGAATAGCAGATGACATGCCAGAAGCAGAATTCCTTTACACCATGCACGCCTACCTGGCTAGTTTTGGGATTTTGAGTCATCTAAGCTTCTATCCAAAGGACAAGCCGGTTCTGGGTTTTCGCTTGCGTCGTTATGAGAATGCTCTCTATGTTCTAGATGCGCAAGAAGGTACGGGTCTGCAAAAAGGGGATAGGATTGAAAAACTAGACGGCATTCCTCTATCGGACTACTACCAGCAACATCAGGAATTTTTTGTCAGTAGAAGTCCAGAACGGCAGTATTTAGACTGGGGCTTACTGGTCAAAGCTGCTCTGTCACTTGAAGTGGTGAGACAGGGAGAGAGGGTGCAGCTGACGGTTGGAGATGTGGTGGAGTCGTTTGATAAGACTGGTTTTGAGGATTATTTTATCCAGCCAGACACCTACTATCTGAAGATGGAAAATTTTCATGATGAGGCTGCGATTGGGGCCCTCTACCAAGAAGCCTTGCCTGAAATGGCCCAGGCAAAACATGTCATTATCGATGTTCGTGTCAATCATGGAGGCAGTGATTCTCTTTATTTTCCGCTCTTTCCATATGCCCTGCCCGCAGGCCAGAAATTTAAGGACCTAGAGGCAGATGAGGACTTTGGTATGGAGATCCTCTATACCAAGACCAATGTCGCCCATCGTCTCCAGCAATTTGAATCCTACTTAAAAGATCCTGCCCTCTCTCCAGGATCACGAAAAATGATAGAAGAATTTAGCAAGGACTTGCTGGCTAACCAAGACAAGGGCTACCTGGTGTATGGGGAAGATAGCGATGATAGTGAAGATAGCTTTAGTCGTTTTATCGGATTGGAGGAGGCCCCTGAAAAGATTGCCATCTTAGCAGATGTGACCTGTGGTTCCTCTGGCGACAATTTTGTGGACATCATGAAGAAGATGCCAAAAGTGACGGTGATTGGTCGACCAACCTTGGGAATTTTGGATTATTCCAACTGCTGCGTGGCTGATTTTGGTAACTACGAATTACTCTATCCAACCTCCCGTAGTCTAGCCATTGATGCAGGCTGTGGCATGACAGACATAGGAGTCCTGCCTGACATAGAGGTTCCTTGGACACCAGAGCATTTGACGAGGGATATTGACCTAGAAGTCGCTCTTAGTTATTTGGGAAATTAGGGAGCGGGTAAGAACTCGACAAGTCGAAAAAGAGTTCGTCTACCCGCCCCCGCATAGTTGATTAGGTCAGATTTGGAGTGTGAAATACGAACAAATCTGCCAATCAACCACTGCGTCAAAATGTTATTCCGAACTCTAAGAAGACAGGATGTAGTTTCAGTTTTTAACTTTTTTCCAATAAAAAAACAAACCAAAATCTTGACAATAGTTCTCTTAAGAACTATAATAGTTTCCATGATAACTAAAGGGGGGGGAGGATTGTCTATGTCTCAGATGGGAGAATTGCGCCGTGTTTTACATCAGCTAGAGCATATTAGTGATAAGATAGCCAAGCAGCATGGGGTGGAGCACCTGGCTGGTCCACAAGGGCATGTTCTGACCTTCCTCTGCCATAACAAGGATAAGGAAATCTTTGTCAAGGATATTGAAGCGGAGCTTCGGATTTCCAAGTCGGTGGCCAGTAATTTGGTCAAAAGGATGGAAAAAAATGGCTTTATCCAGACCGTCCCCTCCTGTTCGGATAAGCGTTATAAGCAGGTGGTTCTCACTGAATTAGGACAAGCGAAATCGGGCCTCTTGGCCAGTTGGCATCTAGAAATGGCAGAAACCCTCTTCAAGGGCATTCCTAAAGAGGACTTTAAGTCCATGATTCGCATCATTGAGCAACTCAAAGAAAATATTAAACAGTACAAGGAGAAAAATCATGTTTAAAGAGGCGATTTTACGCTATAAGTGGTACGCACTTGGCTCGGTCCTTTTGGTATCGACGGTCGTCATCACAACACTTTTGCAGCCCAGTTACTTAAAAGAGGTTCTGACTGCTGTCTTGATGAACGATCAGGATGAGATTTTCCGTGTGGGAAAATGGCTCCTCATCATCGCAGGGATTGGTTTGGTAGCCGGTCTGGTCAACACCATTGTGGCTGCTAAGATTGCCCAAGGGGTTTCTGCCGATATTCGGGAGAAAACTTTCCGGAAAATTCAAAGCTTCTCCTACGCCAACATTGAAGAATTTAATGCTGGCAATCTGGTAGTCCGCATGACCAATGATGTCACTCAGATTCAAAATTTGGTCATGATGCTCTTTACCATCTTGATGCGGGTGCCTCTGCTCTTTATTGGTGCCTTTTTCATGGCCGTCAAGACCCTGCCAGAACTCTGGTGGATGATTGTTGTCATGGTGGTATTGGTTGCCGCTGTGATGGCTCTTGTCATGAGTCAGATGGGACCCCGTTTTGGGAAATTTCAAACCCTGATGGAAAAAATGAACAGTATTGCCAAAGAAAACCTGCAAGGTATTCGGGTGGTGAAATCCTTTGTTCAAGAAAAAAATCAGTATGCGAAGTTTAAAGAAACCTCCGATGAATTGTTGGGCCTCAACCTCTTTATCGGCTATGGTTTCTCCCTTTTGCAGCCCTTGATGATGTTCATCTCCTTTATGGCCATCTTTGTTTCGCTCTACTTGGTTTCTGGTATGGTAAAAGATAATGTGGAAGTGATCGGGAGCTTTACCTCCTTTATGAGCTACCTGATGCAAATCATGTTTGCCATTATCATGACCAGTTTTATGGGAATGCAGGCCTCGCGGGCGGCCATCTCCATCAAACGGATCAACGAAGTCTTGGATACTGAGCCGGCTATGACCTTTGTGGATAGCCCTGATGAGGATTTGGTTGGGAAAATTGTTTTTGACAAGGTCAGCTTTACCTATCCGCATGATACTGAGCCAACGCTGAAAGAGATTTCCTTTGAGATTGAGCCTGGTCAGATGGTCGGTGTCGTCGGGGCTACTGGTGCTGGAAAATCTACTCTGGCCCAACTGATTCCAAGACTCTTTGATCCCCAGGAAGGGTCTGTGTCCATCGGTGGACGCAACGTGAAAGACATCAACCAAAAAACTCTTCGCCAGACAGTCTCTATCGTTCTCCAAAAGGCCATTCTCTTTTCTGGAACCATCGCTGACAATCTGCGTCAGGGTGCGCCACAGGCCAGTCTGGAAGCCATGGAGCGGGCCGCAGGAATTGCCCAGGCCAAAGAATTTATTGACCGCTTAGATGAGACTTACGACAGTGAGGTCGAAGAGCGGGGGAATAACTTCTCCGGCGGACAAAAACAGCGGATGTCTATCGCCCGCGGAGTGATTGGCCAACCCAAGGTCTTGGTTCTGGATGACTCCACCTCAGCCCTGGATGCCAAATCTGAAAAATTGGTTCAAGAAGCCCTCAATCATGATTTGAAGGGAACCACAACCGTCATTATTGCCCAAAAGATTTCCTCTGTTGTCAAAGCGGATAAAATCTTGGTACTGGACGAAGGGCACCTAATTGGTGAAGGAACCCACAGTGAATTAGTAGCCACTAACGCTGTTTACCGAGAAATTTACGAAACACAGAAAGGGAAGGAGGAAGACTAATGAAGACAGTTCGCTTTTTTTGGTTTTATTTTAAACGCTACAAATTATCCTTCCTGGTAATTTTTCTAGCGATCATTGCAGCAACTTACCTGCAAGTCAAGACCCCGGTTTTGTTAGGAGATGCGATTGCTGAATTGGGCAAAATCGGTCAGCAATATTTTGCCTCTCAGCAGGCAGGACAGGCCGATTTTAAACCTGATTTAGCTGATTTTAACGGCGTCATGCTCCATCTCTTTCTGGCTTATGCAGCGACAGTGGTGGCTAATTTGATTTACAGCTTGCTACTGACGCGGATTGTGGCCCATTCGACCAGCCGCATGCGAAAAGGCCTCTTTGGCAAGCTCGAACGCTTGACCATTGCCTTCTTCGACCGTCACAAGGACGGCGATATCTTATCCCGCTTTACCAGCGATTTGGACAACATTCAAAATGCCTTCAACCAATCCATGGTTCAAATTTTGTCAAACGCCGCCCTTTATATCGGAATGATTTGGATGATGTTCCGCCAGGATACCAGATTGGCCCTGGTCACCATTGCATCAACTCCTATTGCCCTGATTGCTCTCGTCATCATCATTCGTTTGGCCCGCAAATACACCAATCTCCAACAGGCGGCTGTTTCCAAACTCAATGCCTATATGGATGAGAAAATTTCTGGTCAAAAAGCCATTATTGTCCAAGGGGTGCAGGAAGAAACCATCGAAGGCTTCCTAGAACTCAACGAGGAAGTGCGCAAAACAACCTTTATGGGCCGCCTCTTTGGTGGGATTCTCTTTCCTTTCATGAACGGGATGAGCCTGGTCAACACAGCTATCGTCATCTTTGCAGGTTCGAGCATTGTGCTCAACGATGCCTCTATGGATTCAGCAGTAGCCCTCGGTTTGGTGGTCACTTTTGTCCAATATTCCCAACAGTATTACCAACCCCTGATGCAGATTTCTTCTAGCTGGGCCGAATTACAGCTGGCCTTCACAGGGGCCCACCGTGTTCAAGAAATGTTTGATGAACCTGAAGAGATTCGTCCTCAAAATGCCCCCCTCTTCACCGAACTCAAAGAAGGTGTGGAAATTAAAAACATTGATTTTGGCTACCTGCCAGGTCAGAAAGTCTTGGACAAGGTCAGCATTTCTGCACCAAAAGGCAAGATGATTGCGGTCGTAGGTCCAACTGGGTCTGGTAAGACCACCATCATGAACCTCATCAACCGCTTCTACGATGTGGATGCAGGGTCCATCGAATTTGACGGTCGCGACATTCGTCAATACGATTTGGATAGCCTCCGTGAGAAAGTGGGGATTGTTTTACAGGAATCTGTTCTCTTCTCTGGCACTATCGCGGATAATATCCGCTTTGGCAACAACAGTATTTCGCAAGAAATGGTGGAAGTGGCTGCGCGTGCCACCCATATCCATGACTTCATTATGAGTTTGCCAGAGGGCTATGAAACCCAGGTCTCAGATGATGAAAATGTCTTCTCAACAGGTCAGAAGCAGCTCATTTCTATTGCCCGAACCCTCTTGACGGATCCACAGGTTCTGATTCTGGACGAGGCAACATCCAATGTAGATACGGTTACCGAAGCGAAAATCCAAAAAGCCATGGAAGCAATCATTGCTGGCCGAACTAGCTTCGTCATTGCCCACCGCCTCAAAACTATCCTCAATGCGGATGAAATCATCGTCCTCAAGGATGGAAAAGTTCTGGAAAAAGGCAACCACCACGAACTTCTCAAGCAAAAAGGATTTTACTCAGAGCTTTACCACAACCAGTTTGTCTTTGAATGATACAGTCCCAACCAGCCCTAGCGGCTGGTTTTTGCTTTTAGGCTACGAATAAATTATAATAGAGAAAGCAAAATGGACCGAAGAAGCAGAAAGGAATGTGTATGAAAATCCGTGGATTTGAACTGGTTAGCCAGTTTACAGATGAAAACTTATTGCCTAAACGAGAAACTGCCCATGCGGCAGGCTATGATTTGAAGGTGGCGGTGGAAACCACCATCGGACCGGGAGAGATTCAGCTGGTGCCGACAGGCGTCAAGGCCTATATGCAGGCAGGGGAGGTCCTCTATCTCTTTGACCGCTCCTCCAACCCTCGCAAAAAGGGGCTGGTCCTGATTAACTCAGTCGGAGTCATCGACGGGGATTACTATGGCAACCCAGCCAACGAAGGCCACATCTTTGCCCAAATGAAAAACATCACAGATGAGCCAGTGGTTCTAGAAGTAGGTGAGCGCATCGTCCAAGGTGTCTTTATGCCCTTCTTAGTCGTCGATGGCGATGAGGCGGACGGCGTGAGAACGGGCGGATTTGGTTCAACAGGAGTTTAGGACATGAAAGTCATCTTTGTTCGCCATAGCGAACCGGATTATTCCATGTTGGATAAGGCAAACAATCCGGAGGCATATGCAGGTTTTGGCCGTGATTTGGCTCCCTTGACAGGACATGGACGCTATCTGGCCCAAGAAGCCGCGAAGAATCCGGTATTTGCTCAAGCCCAAGTGCTGATTTCTTCAAGTGTGACAAGGGCCTTGGAGACAGCGGCTTACATCGCCCGGCATCACGACCTTCCCCTCTTGGTAGAACCCTTTTTTCATGAATGGCGACCAGATTTGGACGGTCTCAATTATACAGAAGTTGAGCTGGAGTTGGCTTATACAACCTACATGACTCATGGCGGAGACCTTCCCAGTGACAGTCCAATTCGATACGAGACTGCAGCAGAGATGCGGACTCGTTTTCTCAAAGCCTTGGAAAAATACTGCCAATACGATACTGTCGTCATTGTCTGCCATGGCATGCTCATGCGGCAGTTTGTTGCTCAAGAAGTCATTGATTACTGTGAACTATTTGAAGTGGAATTATAAGGAGAACCATCATCGCTAAGAAAAAAACAACCTTTGTCTGCCAAAATTGTGAATACCATTCGCCCAAGTATCTGGGCCGCTGTCCCAACTGTGGGGCCTGGTCCTCTTTTGTGGAGGAAATTGAGGTAGCCGAAGTCAAGAACGAGCGGGTCAGCCTGACTGGTGAGAAGACTCGGCCTATGAAACTCAGTGAAGTGACCTCTATCCAAGTAGCCAGAACCAAGACCAACATGGAGGAGTTCAACCGTGTCCTCGGTGGCGGTGTGGTACCGGGCAGCCTGGTCCTGATTGGCGGGGATCCGGGGATTGGCAAGTCCACCCTGCTCTTACAGGTTTCCACCCAACTCTCCACCATCGGCACTGTTCTCTACGTATCAGGCGAAGAGTCTGCCCAGCAGATTAAGCTGCGGGCCGAGCGATTGGGCGACATCGACAGTGAGTTTTATCTCTATGCTGAGACCAATATGCAGGCCATTCGGACCGAAATTGAGAGAATCAAGCCTGACTTTCTCATCATCGATTCCATCCAGACCATCATGAGCCCCGATATTTCTAGTGTGCAAGGCTCTGTCAGCCAGGTCCGCGAAGTCACCCATGAGCTCATGCAGCTGGCCAAGACCAACAATATCGCCACCTTCATCGTGGGTCACATGACCAAGGAAGGCACCCTGGCTGGACCGCGGACTCTGGAGCACATGGTGGATACCGTGCTCTACTTTGAGGGCGAGCGCCAGCACACCTTCCGCATCCTGCGGGCCGTCAAAAACCGTTTTGGCTCCACCAATGAAATCGGGATTTTTGAGATGCAGTCGCAGGGCTTGGTCGAAGTCCTCAATCCCAGCCAGGTCTTTTTGGAAGAACGTCTGGATGGGGCAACTGGCTCAGCCATCGTCGTGACCATGGAAGGAACCCGACCCATCTTGGCAGAGGTTCAGGCCTTAGTCACCCCAACTATGTTTGGCAATGCCAAGCGGACGACGACGGGTTTGGATTTCAACCGTGCCAGTCTCATTATGGCCGTTTTGGAAAAACGAGCTGGCTTGCTCCTCCAAAATCAAGATGCCTACCTCAAGTCAGCAGGCGGTGTCCGTCTGGATGAACCCGCTATTGATTTGGCGGTGGCCGTGGCCATTGCCTCCAGCTACAAGGACAGGCCAACCAATGCACAAGACTGCTTCGTGGGCGAAATCGGTCTGACTGGCGAAATTCGTAGGGTCAACCGCATCGAGCAGCGGATAAAAGAAGCTGCTAAACTCGGCTTTACCAAAATCTATGCACCCAAAAATTCCCTGCAGGGGATTGAAGTGCCAAAAGGCATCCAAGTGGTGGGTGTCACAACACTGACGGAAGTCCTGCAGCAAGTCTTTGCCTAGGAGGTGAAAAATGAGTTCTGTCAAGATTAGGTCCCAAGAGCCAAAGGATGGACCTGCCATCTTTCAACTTTATTCCCAGCAGGGTTGGGACAGTTTCAGTCAAGAACTGCTGGAGCAACTCCTGACTGCTTCTCATTGGCTGATCTTGGAGCAAGAGGGCCAGATTATAGGGTCAGTTCGCTATCTGACCGATGGGCTCAGAACGGTTTATCTCTGTGAATTGCTGGTAAAAGCTGAGTATCGACGCCAGGGCTATGGTAGCCAACTGATGGCTGAACTCAGAAGGCGGTATCCTGGCCTCCGTATTGATTTGATTTCAGACGCCGATGCCTTTTACGACAGCCTTCAGATGAGGCCTAGAGGGATGGGCTACCGATCGAAGCCAGAAAGCTAGAAGGCTGTAACAGCCGAAAGGGCCTAACCAAATAACCGATTATCAATTTCGAACCTGACTTCGTCAGGTTTTTCCTATGACAAAAAGCATAAATTTTGATAGGATGGTAAGCAAGATCTAGCCACAAAAAGGAGGTCCTATGTCTTATTTTGAAAAATTTTTAACCACTAACCAAGCCTATGCAGCCCTGCACGGCACTGCTCACCTGCCCCTCAAGCCCAAAACTCAGGTGGCTATTGTGACCTGTATGGACTCCCGGCTCCACGTGGCTCCAGCCCTAGGTCTGGCCCTAGGGGATGCCCATATCTTGCGCAATGCCGGCGGCCGTGTGACCGAGGACATGATTCGTTCCCTGGTTATTTCCCAGCAGCAAATGGGGACGCGGGAAATCGTCGTCTTGCACCATACTGACTGCGGGGCCCAGACCTTTACCAATGAAGCCTTTGCCGACCATATCCAGCAGGAGTTGGGTGTCAATGTGGCCGGCCAGGATTTCTTGCCCTTCACGGATGTGGAGGAAAGTGTTCGTGAGGATATGGAACTGCTCCGCCAGAGTCCTCTGATTCCAGAGGATGTGACAATCAGCGGAGCTGTCTACGATGTAGACACTGGTTTGATGACAGAAGTGCGATAGGGATGGGGCATTTGTCTCCATCTCATTTTTGTGTGTTTTTTTCTCAAATATCTTGACAATTTTTTTAAAAAGGACTATACTTGTATTAACAACATAATACAAAGGAGAAAAACCTATGTCAGACAACCGTATGAAATATACCATTGATAGCAATATGCAGTTTCCCCTGGTAGAAATTGCCCTCGAAGCTGGAGAAATGGCCTATATCCAACAGGGAAGCATGGTCTATCATACACCGAGCGTAACCCTCAACACTAAGCTCAATGCGCGTGGAGGTTCTGGCTTTGGCAAACTGATGGGCGCTATCGGTCGCTCCATGGTTTCTGGTGAGTCCATGTTTATTACGCAAGCAGTTTCCAATGCCAACGATGGAAAATTGGCTTTGGCACCCTCAACACCTGGTCAGGTGATCGCTCTAGAGTTGGGAGCCAAGCAATATCGCCTCAATGATGGTGCCTTCCTAGCTTTGGACGGTTCAGCTCAGTACAGTATGGAGCGCCAGTCCATTGGCCGTGCCTTCTTTGGTGGACAAGGCGGACTCTTTGTCATGACCACAGAAGGTCAGGGAACTCTCTTGGCCAATAGCTTTGGCTCCATTAAAAAATTGGAGCTAAACAACGATACGATTACCATTGATAATGCCCATGTGGTAGCCTGGAGCCGTGAATTGGACTACGATATCCATCTGGAAAATGGCTTCTTGCAATCTATCGGTACAGGTGAAGGTATTGTCAACACCTTCCGTGGTACAGGGGAAATCTATGTACAGAGCCTCAATATCGAAACCTTTGCTCGTGTCGTCGGAAGTCATATTGCGACAGGCAGTGGAGACGGAGGAGGCAGTTCGTTTCTTGGAGATATCTTCTAGGCAGCAGTAGCTTAGTGGTAAGTAGAGATAGAACCAAATTTTCGTAGAACAGAATGAAACCTACTAGAAAGAGCTCAGGGAACCTGGGCTCTTTCTTTTACCACTTACTTCTCAAAAATGACCACTTACTGAAAATGCCTTGTATCTTTTTCAGAGCTTGATATAATAGGAGTAGAGATGAGATACAATGAACACATGGTGAAAGAAAATGAGCCTTTGTATCTTGGTGAATTGACCACGGCCTAAATGCTGTGTCAAAAAGATAGATTTCCTTGTGTGCGTGCACACATCGTCAATCTCCTATTTTGACTGTGCATTTGACGGCCTTTGTATCTTGCTGAAAGGAGGTGTCTATGAAAATTAGGATTGAGTTGGATGATGGTCTGGATGAGATTGAAGTAGTCATTCGGGCTGGTCAATTATCGGCTGAGCTGGAGCAGATTCAACAGGCTCTTAGTCAGGTCAATCGTCCTCAACTGGTTTTTTACAAGGGGAACAGGGAGTATTTCCTGGACCTGACAGACATTCTCTTTTTTGAAACCGATGGGTCCAGGGTTTTTGGGCACAGTCGGGACAATGCCTATGAAGTTAAGTTTAAACTCTATGAATTGGAAGATTGTCTTCCACCCTATTTCTGCAGGATTTCAAAATCCAGCATTGTCAATACGCGATCCATTTACTCCCTGGAAAAATCCTTTTCAGGCACCAGTATCATCCGCTTTTATGATACGGTCAAACAAATTCACGCATCCCGTCACTATTATCAACTACTGAAAGAAAAGCTTAGAGAAACGAGGTAAGTACGATGAAAAAATCACTTTTGGGGGCAGGCTTCATCCTGTTAGCGGTCTATATTTTGTTCAGAGATACTCTGTTGTTACCTGACTTTGGGATTTCACTCTGGACCCTCCTCTTTGTTCTTGGTTTTGGTTATGGGGCTGTTCAAAATGCCCTGCGTCGCAACTATACCAGTGCCTATGTTTGCGGCGTCATTGCCCTCATCATCTTGGAAAGACATTACGGCTGGCTCAATGTCGGGACAGGGACTCTGGTTCTTGCGGCAGTATTGGCAGGGATTGGCTTGGGTATGATTTTTAAGCCCCTCCTGTTGCAAAATAGGTCATTTGGTTTCCAATTTAACAACCATCGTGAGGATATACTGGGTGATGATTTTGTTGGCTATAAGGGAAATGACACTATTTTTGGCAATACCACCCGCTATATCAACGATGAAGATCTAACCAAGGTGACTGGGAATCTGGTTTTTTCCGGCAGTAGCATCTACTTTGCCAATGCGACCATTCTGGGTGATAAGGCATTTTACTCAGGGGATGCGGTCTTCTCCAATGTGAAACTCTATGTGCCAAAGGACTGGAATGTGGAATTTGCAGGTGATAAGGTTTTTAGTAGTATCAAGACCTATCCAAGCCCAAACCCTAGCGGGAAAACCCTGGTCATCACGGGAGACTATGTTTTTAGCAACCTGGAAGTCTTTTATATTTAATTGTGGGGCAGCTAGCAAAACAGTTTTTCCAATTAAACCGCTTAGGCGCCAGATTTGACCGCTTAGCGAAATTGGCCCCCTTTCTGTAGCAAAGGATGCTATACTGATTTCAGAAAAGGAGAAATATTATGAAAAAAGTTATCTTAGGTTTGTGTTTAATTTTGGCGGCAGTCTTCCTCCTCTTTAAGGACTCGATTCAGCTGCCCATGTTGGATATTCCGCTGTGGATTTTGATTTGTAGTGCCGTCTTTATCATCGGGGCCATCTCTAGCTTGTCTGAGAAGAATTACCAGGGAGCCATCGGGAGCCTGGCCATCCTCTTCATCATCCTCAATTCTTACTATGAGTGGGTCAATGTCGCTACAGGTAGCTGGATTGCGGCCTTTGTCCTGGGTGCCATTGGGCTCCAGCTTCTCTTCAACAAGGATAAGAAGGATTAAGACCATCCTATCTGGCTGACCAAGAGCTGAAAAAGCATGGTCAGCTTTCTTTTTTTCGATTTAGTGCTATAATAGAAACAATGCAATAATTATATGACGGAGTAAATTATGTCAAAACCTATTCGTGTGCGTTACGCACCAAGTCCAACAGGGCTTCTCCACATCGGAAATGCGCGGACAGCCCTTTTTAACTACCTCTACGCCCGTCACCATGGCGGGACCTTCATCATCCGTATCGAAGATACGGACCGTAAGCGACATGTCGAAGACGGGGAGCGTTCCCAGTTGGAAAACTTACGCTGGCTAGGGATGGACTGGGATGAGAGTCCAGAAAGCCATGAAAATTACCGCCAGTCAGAACGTTTGGAACTCTACCAAACCTACATTGACCAGCTTTTGGCATCCGGCAAGGCCTATAAGTCCTATGTAACCGAGGAAGAATTAGCTGCGGAGCGGGAGCGTCAAGAAGCCGCTGGCGAGACTCCTCGCTATGTCAATGAATACCTGGGCATGACAGCAGAAGAAAAGGCTGCCTATATCGCTGAACGTGAAGCAGCAGGCATCATCCCGACCGTCCGTTTGGCGGTCAATGAGGCCGGTATCTACAAATGGACGGATATGGTCAAGGGTGACATCGAATTTGAAGGTGGCAATATCGGTGGAGACTGGGTCATCCAGAAAAAGGATGGTTACCCTACCTACAACTTTGCTGTCGTGATTGATGACCACGATATGGCAATTTCCCATGTCATTCGCGGGGATGACCATATTGCCAATACACCAAAACAGCTTATGGTCTATGAGGCTCTGGGCTGGGAGGCGCCGGAATTTGGCCATATGACCCTCATTATCAACTCTGAGACCGGTAAAAAACTGTCCAAACGGGACACCAATACCCTGCAATTTATCGAAGACTACCGCAAGAAAGGTTATATGCCAGAAGCCGTCTTCAACTTTATCGCCCTTCTGGGCTGGAATCCTGGCGGTGAGGAAGAGATTTTCTCCCGTGAGGAGTTAATCCAACTCTTTGACGAAAATCGTCTCAGCAAATCACCGGCCGCCTTTGACCAGAAGAAGATGGACTGGATGAGCAATGACTATCTCAAAAATGCAGACTTTGAAAGGGTTTTTGAACTCTGCAAGCCCTTCTTGGAAGCTGCTGGCCGCCTGACGGACAAGGCTGAAAAGCTGGTCGAACTCTACAAGCCACAGCTCAAGTCTGCAGATGAAATCGTGCCGCTGACAGACCTCTTCTTTGCTGACTTCCCTGCTCTGACCGAAGCAGAAAAAGAAGTCATGGCTGCTGAAACTGTGCCAACCGTCCTCCAAGCCTTCAAGGCCAAATTAGAAGCCTTGACCGATGAAGAATTTGTCACAGAAAATATCTTCCCTCAAATCAAGGCTGTTCAGAAAGAAACAGGCATCAAGGGCAAAAACCTCTTTATGCCGATTCGGATTGCCGTTTCAGGGGAAATGCACGGACCAGAATTACCAGATACTATCTACCTGCTGGGTCGTGAAAAATCCATCCAACATTTGGAAAATATGCTGGAAACTATTCAATAAATTGCATAAAACTAGCTCTGTTTTGGGGCTGGTTTTATTGTTTTTTGCAAAATGAGAACGTTTTTACATAAAAATTCAAAAATTTAGGCATAAAATCCTTGACTAATGTATAAATATACATTATAATACTCCTTACATAGCAAAAGTGGCTATAAGCTTAGAAGAAGAGAGAAGAAAAAATGACAAAAGAAAAATTGATTTTAGCCTATTCAGGCGGACTAGATACATCAGTAGCCATTGCCTGGCTCAAGAAAGACTACGATGTCATTGCCGTTTGTTTGGATGTGGGTGAAGGCAAGGACCTTGAATTTATTCATGACAAGGCCCTGTCCATCGGTGCAGTCGAATCCCATGTCCTGGATGTCAAGGATGAATTTGCAGAAGACTATGTCCTGCCGGCCCTTCAGGCCCATGCCTACTATGAGCAAAAATACCCGCTGGTGTCAGCCCTCAGCCGTCCCTTGATTTCCAAAAAGTTGGTCGAGATGGCCCACAAGACGGGTGCAACATCCATCGCCCATGGCTGTACCGGTAAGGGAAATGACCAGGTCCGTTTTGAGGTCGCTATCTCAGCCCTGGATCCATCTCTCAAGGTCGTGGCTCCAGTGCGGGAGTGGAAATGGGCCCGTGAGGAAGAAATCAAGTTCGCCATCGAGCATGGTGTGCCGGTTCCAGCCAACTTAGACAGTCCTTATTCGGTGGACCAAAACCTCTGGGGCCGGGCCAATGAGTGTGGGGTCTTGGAAAATCCTTGGAATGAAGCGCCAGAAGATGCCTTTGGCATCACTGTTGCAGTAGAAGATACCCCAGATACGCCTGAGTATGTAGACATCGAGTTCAAGGAAGGCAAGCCAGTAGCCATCAATGGCCAAGAAATGAAACTGGCAGACCTCATCCAAAAACTCAATGTCATGGCAGGTGCCCACGGAGTGGGACGGATTGACCACGTTGAAAACCGTCTAGTTGGTATCAAATCTCGGGAAATCTACGAATGCCCAGGTGCAGTGACTCTCCTTGCTGCCCACAAGGAAATCGAAGACCTGACCTTGGTGCGGGAAGTTTCCCACTTCAAGCCAATTATGGAAAATGAGCTGTCCAATCTGATTTACAATGCCCTCTGGTTCAGCCCTGCGACCAAGGCTATCATGGCCTACATCAAGGAAACCCAAAAAGTGGTCAACGGAACGGCCAAGGTCAAACTCTACAAGGGTTCAGCTAGAGTGGTAGCACGGAAATCACCAAATTCCCTCTACGATGAAAACTTGGCGACCTACACAGCTGCGGACAGCTTTGACCAAGATGCGGCCATTGGCTTTATCAAGCTTTGGGGTCTACCAACCCAGGTCAATTCACAAGTTAACAATCAATAAAGAAATGGCGAGAACCATAGGAAAAGACAGGGTTTTTAGGGAGGCGATCCAATGAACCCTGAGACATCAGATAATGGTGGACAGGGAGCCCCGTCTGATCCTCTTTTCTTCTAAAGCATTTCGTTAAGGTGTCCAGAGAGGCACTCCGAACTTAAATAAGGTTTTCCAGAGAGTGACCTTTAAGACAGTATGCCCAGTGAGGCCAATAGGAGACTGGAGTCAGGTCCGGCCTCTTTTTGCATTTTTTACAGGAAGACAATCCTAGAAAGAGTAGTTATGACAACAGCAAACCAAAAACTATGGGGCGGCCGATTTGAAGCCGGCCTGGAAAAATGGGTAGAGGAGTTTGGAGCCTCCATCTCCTTCGACCAAAAAATGGCAGAGTTTGATCTCAAGGGCTCCATTGCCCATGTGACCATGCTGGGGCAAACCGGCATCATCAGCCAGGAGGAAGCAGACCAAATCAAGGCTGGTCTGGAAGAATTACTGGCCGAATATCAGGCAGGACAGCTGGAGTTTGATGTTTCCAACGAGGACATTCACATGAATATGGAATCCCTCCTGACCGATAAAATTGGTCCAGTAGCGGGCAAACTCCACACAGCTCGGTCCCGTAACGACCAGGTAGCCACAGATATGCACCTCTATCTCAAGGCCAAGTTGGCAGAAGTCATAGAGAAGCTGCATAATCTTCGCTCTACCCTAGTTGACTTAGCGGAGGAGCATGTTGAAACCATCATGCCTGGCTACACCCACCTGCAGCATGCTCAGCCCATTTCCTTTGGACACCACCTGATGGCCTACTACAATATGTTCACTCGTGATAGTGAGCGTTTTGAATTTAACATCCAGCATGCGGATTTGTCCCCCCTTGGTGCGGCGGCCCTGGCAGGGACGACCTTCCCCATCGACCGGGAACTGACTGCGGACCTCATGGGCTTTGCCAAACCGTACAGCAACTCGCTGGATGCGGTGTCGGACCGGGATTTTATCTTAGAATTTTTGGCCAATAGTTCCATCCTCATGATGCACATGAGCCGAATCTGCGAGGAAATCATCAACTGGTGCTCCAATGAATTCCAGTTTGTGTCCTTATCCGATACCTTCTCCACAGGCTCTTCCATCATGCCCCAGAAGAAAAACCCTGATATGGCTGAGCTCATCCGGGGTAAGTCTGGCCGGGTTTATGGCAATCTCTTTGGCCTCCTAACAGTCATGAAATCCCTGCCCCTGGCCTACAACAAGGATCTGCAGGAAGACAAGGAGGGCATGTTTGATACGGCCGAAACCATTACAGTAGCCATCGATATCCTGGCGGGCATGCTCCAAACCATGACGGTCAATCAGGAACACATGGCTGCATCCACGGAGAAGGATTTTTCAAATGCAACTGAGCTGGCTGACTACCTGGCCAGCAAGGGCCTGCCATTCCGTGAAGCCCATGAAATCGTCGGCAAGATGGTGCTGGAGTGCACCAAGGCAGGCTATTTCTTACAGGATGTTCCCCTTGAACGCTACCAGGAGATTTCAGACTTGATTGAAGAAGATATCTATATTACTCTCCAATCCAAGACGGCAGTGGAGCGCCGCAATTCTTTGGGAGGAACTGGATTTGCTCAGGTTATTTGGCAAATCGAAGATGCTAAGAAATGCTTATAAGAATGGGAAAGGCTGATGAACTGAGAGTTTATTGGCTTTTTTCAAAATTATGGTATAATAATAGTAATTTTGAAAGATGGAGTGACATTTTGAAAAAAAGCTACCGCGTTAAGCGTGAGCAGGATTTCAGCCAGATTTTTTCACAGGGAAAAAATGTAGCCAACCGCAAGTTTGTGGTTTACCGGTTACCCAAGGACCAGAAACACTTTCGGGTGGGGCTGTCTGTTAGTAAAAAACTGGGAAATGCTGTGACCCGCAACGCCATCAAACGGAAAATCCGACATGTTTTGATAGAATGCCAATCCCAACTTGTGCCAGATGACTTTGTCATCATTGCCAGAAAAGGTGTGGAGGAGCTGACCTACCGTGAGATAAAGCAAAACCTACTCCATGTTTTAAAGTTAGCCAAACTCTACCAGGAAGGTGTACCTCTTGAAAAAGAAACTTAAATGGGCAGGACTCTTGTCCCTGTCTCTCGTCCTCCTCTCTGCCTGTGGAACTGGTCCTGTGACCAGCGAATCAACTGGCCAGTGGGAACAACTGATTTATTGGTTCGGAAGAATCATCCAATTCTTATCCATCAATGGTCAAATTGGTGTGGGGATTATCCTCTTTACCATTTTGATACGGGTTCTCCTGCTTCCGCTCTTCCAGATGCAGATGAAGTCTACACGGAAGATGCAAGAACTTCAACCCCAGTTGAAAGAATTGCAAGAACGCTACTCGGGTACCGACATGGAAAGCCGACAGCTCTTGAATGATGCAACGCGTCAACTCTACAAGGACAACGATGTCAAGATGTCGGCCTCCTTTATCCCCATCTTTATCCAGCTGCCTATCCTGATGGCCCTCTTTCAGGCCCTGACTCGGGTAGAAGCCCTCAAGGTTGGTCAGTTTCTCTGGCTCAATCTAGGCGAAAAGGATCCGTACTATATCCTTCCAATCCTAGCTGCCCTCTTTACCTATTTGAGCATGTGGTTGACCAGCAAAGCAGCTCTGGAAAAAAATATGGTCACAACGGTCATGTCTTATCTCATGCCCCTTATGATCTTCTGGTTTGCAGTCAATGCGGCCAGCGGGGTTGCTCTCTACTGGGTCGTATCTAATGCTTTCCAAGTTTTCCAAACTTTGTTGCTAAACAATCCCTTCAAAATTGTGGCAGAACGTCAGGCCAAAATCGAAGCCGAGAAAGAACTGAAGGCTAAAATTCGCCGGGCTCAGAAAAAAGCTCGTAAGAGAAAATAGGAGAAATAGTTATGAAATTTACAGGTAAAACAGTGGAAGAAGCCATCCAAAATGGCTTGAATGAGTTGAATATTCCACGCAAGAAGGCCCATATCACCGTTTTAGCGCGTGAAAAGAAAGGTTTCCTTGGTTTTGGAAAGAAACCAGCTCAGGTAGAAATTGATGTCATCAACGAAACGACAGTCGTCAAGGCAAACCAGAAGGCTGTCCGAGGTGTACCAAGCGAAATCAATGAGCTCAACGAACCGGTAAAGAGTGTTTCGGAAGCGACCATTGACCTCGGTCGTGTGGTTTCAGCCGTTAAAGAATTTGAAAAATCTGGCCAAGTTTTGGATGATAATATCAAGGCCAAAATCTTGAAAAATGACCAGGAAGCTAAAACCATCTTGGAAGAAACAGGCCGTATCGAAATCCTCAAGGACGAAGATATCACCTCCAAAAGCGACAGTTTTTCTGACTTGGACATCAAGGTGGAACCAAGCTACGATATTGACCAAGTGGTTGCAGCAGTATCTGACTATGTGCAGGAAATCTTGGACGATATGGATGTGGAAGCTCGTATTGAAACTTCTCACAACCGTCGCACCATCAACATCCAGGTAGACACCAATGAGCCTGGCCGGGTCATCGGCTATCATGGTAAGGTCTTGAAGGCCTTGCAACTCTTGGCTCAAAACTTCCTCTACAACCGCTATGAGCGCAATTTCTACATCACCATTAATGTGAATGACTATGTAGAACACCGCGCGGAAGTCCTCCAAGGCTATGCTCAGAAATTGGCAGAGCGCGTGCTGGAAGATCAGGAAGCTTACCATACAGACCCCATGTCTAGCAGCGAACGCAAAATTATCCACCGCATCATCTCAAAAATGCCAGGTTTGACCAGCTACTCAGAAGGCAGCGAACCAAACCGCTATGTGGTGGTGGACATTGAAGGCAATAATGATTAAGTAAATACCTCTAAGAAGAGTTTGGGACAAAAGGTGTTCCAAACTCTATTTTTCGTTTTAGATACTAATGGCGCAGTGGTTGAGTGGGCTCTAACAATCTGGGAGATTGTTAGAGGTCGGAAATGAAACAAACGGAGTTTGTGTCAAAATACGCTGATAAAACAGCTTTTATAGCCCTATACGATTGACGCGAACTGAGT
>NZ_JBHCHN010000072.1:0-31870 GCF_041802885.1 Streptococcus sp. | reverse complement strand
GGACGGATTCGAGAAGACTTTCAAGTCCCTGGAACACATGGAACAAGCCATCACGGATTATATTTTTTACTACAACAACAAGCGCATTAAAGCAAAACTAAAAGGACTTAGTCCTGTTCAGTACAGAACTAAATCCTTTCACTAATTATTTTTTGTCTAACTTTTTGGGGGCAGTACAAAGTAGGCTTCTTTTTTTAAGATGGGTTGTAGGGTTTTGACCAAGAGGATGACCACCACAATTTTTAAAATCCCTGTCAGGATAAAGGGGGTGACGGTCCAAGCTAGGGTATCAGCCCAAGTGGCCTGGGAAAAGAATTTGAAGTAGGCAGCTCCTCCTAGTAGGACGACAGCTACTCCCAGACAGTTGGACCAAAAAATGGTCCAGTAGGAGGAATACATGTTTGCTAGGCTGCTGGTTAGCAGGCCGTAGAGGATGAAGGCCCAGAGAAAACCGCCTGTTGCTCCAAAGAGGGTTTGGAAACCTCCGCTTCCTCCTGCAAAGACTGGCAAACCAATGGCTCCCAAGAGAAGATAGAGGACCACGCTGAGGGTAGCTTCTTTTGGCTTGTATAGGGTGGCCAAGAGGCCAATAGCTAAGGTCTGCAAGGTAAAGGGAACCGGTCCGATAGGAATGGTGATTTGCGATAGAACAGCAATTAAGGCGGCTCCAATGGCTACATAGGTCAAGGAGTGAGTTGCGGTCTTTGTCATATTGTTACCCTTTCATAAAACAACGGTTAACTATACTATAAGGATTTGATTTGAGAAAGTCAAGAATTTCTCATCGGTTGTCACAGATGAGGGTCTAGCTTGAAAGTTCTCATCAGGGAAAGTATAATAGATAAAAGGAGTTAACATGAAAATTTTATTGTTGGGTGATAGCCTTTTTGCAGGGTGGGAGGGGCAACTTGGGCCCCATATCAACTATTCCCTCAAGCAGGAAGAGCCGGGCTTGGAAATTTGGAATCTGGCTGAATCTGGGGACAATAGTTTTGATTTGTTGGAGAAATTGGATAAGAAAGAGGTTGCGGGTGCAGACCTGGTCTTTGTTTGGATAGGAGCCAATGATTTAGCTACTCATAAGCAGATTTTTCTGGGAGAATTTCAGGACAATCTACTCAAAATCGTGGAGCGGCTGCGGGCATCTTATTCAGCTCATCAGATCACTTTTTTGGGACCAGCCCCAGTTGATGAAAAGAAGCAGCTCTATAGGACCAACCGTTTGGTTGGGTATTATAGTGATATGGTGGAAAAGGTGGCTAAGTTGTCAGGCTGTCACTTTATTTCCATGCAGGAGGTTTTTGGCCAGTCCGACTTCCCTATTGAAGAGATTCTAAGAGGCAGTCAGGATGATGGCCTGCATTTTGGCAGTTTGGGCTATGGGATTTTGGCCCAGGTTCTCTTGGTTCACATAAAAAATAAGACATGATGGACTCTCAGGCCAGGACCTCAGGGTCTTTTTTTGTTATAAATGAAATTTATGGCTGGGAATAAAAAATATAGATTATGCAGGGGCTTGATAGGATGATAGGATAGAAGGTATCATTATCATTTTATTTGCTAGGAGAAGGGCATGGGAATTTTAGCACAGAGAGGCAATGTATTGAGGGCCAAAGGCTGGAGACAGGAGGGGCTCTTGCGGCTACTGGAAAATGTCTTGGAGAATGGGGAAGACCCAGAAAATCTCATTGTTTATGGGGCTTTGGGAAAGGCGGCCAGGGACTGGCCTTCTTATCATGCCATCGTGGAGAGTCTCCTGAATCTGGAGGAGGATGAGAGTTTGATTGTTCAGTCTGGTAAACCCATTGCTGTCTTGAAAACCCATCGGGATGCTCCTGTGGTCATTATGGCCAACTCAAATTTGGTTGGTCAGTGGGCAAGGCCAGATTATTTTTATGAATTATATGATAAAAACTTGATTGCCTGGGGCGGTCTGACGGCCGGTGATTGGCAATATATCGGTTCTCAGGGTGTGATTCAAGGCACCTATGAGATTTTTCAATCCATTGCCAGACAGGCCTTTGGTGGCAGTCTCAAAGGGCGCTTTATCCTGTCAGCCGGTATGGGCGGTATGGGTGGTTCCCAACCCTTGGCCGGTAAACTGACGGGCGCTGCTATTTTGGTGGTGGATGTCAATGAAGACAACATTGACAAGCGGCTAGACCTGGGCTATGTTGACAAAAAGACGGCTGATTTGGACCAGGCTCTGGGCTGGATAGAAGAAGCCAGACAAAAAGAGGAGTCGCTTTCGGTGGCCTTGGTGGGCAATGCTGCTACGGTCTATCCGGACATTTTAGATAGGGGAATCGTGCCAGATATTGTCACCGATCAGACAGCGGCCCATGATTTGCTCTATGGCTATGTTCCAGAAGGTTTTAGTCTGGATCAGGTGGCCCAGTTAAGAGAGAGCCAGCCTCAGAAGCTGGAAGAAGCTGCGGGCAAATCCATTGCTAAGGAAGTCTCGGCCATCCTAGCCTTTCAAGCCAAGGGAGCCCAGGTCTTCGACAATGGCAACAATATCCGCACCCAGGCCAAACGCTTTGGTGTTGAGAAGGCCTTTGATATTCCGGTCTTCACTGAAGCTTATCTCAGACCCTTGTTTGAGCGAGCTATTGGGCCTTTTCGCTGGATTGCCCTATCTGGTGAGGCCAAGGATATTGAAGTGATTGATCAGTTTATTTTGGAGACCTTTCCTGATAATGACATCATCAGCAACTGGATCAAGTTGGCCAGGGAACATGTTCCTTTTCAAGGATTGCCAGCCCGCATCGGTTGGCTGGGACATGAGGAAAGGACCCAGTTGGCCTTAGCGGTCAATGATTTGGTGGCATTTGGTCAGCTTTCAGCCCCTATTGCCTTTACCAGAGACCATCTGGATGCAGGGGCCATGGCCCATCCCAATATCATGACAGAGAACTTGAAAGACGGGTCTGATGCGATTGCTGACTGGCCCTTGCTAAACGCCCTGATTGCCTCCTCCTCCAAGGCGGACTTGGTGGCCATTCATTCGGGTGGTGGGGGCTACGCTGGCTTTATGCAGAGTGCAGGTATTACCCTGATTGCAGATGGAAGTCCTGAGGCGGCCGAGCGTATCAAACTGGCCATTACCAATGATACCAGTCTGGGAGTTCTCCGCTATGCGGATGCGGGCTATCAGGCTTCTCTGGATGAAATCGCAGAAAAGGGAATCCGACATATTCAATTAGAAAAATAAGAAGGTAAGTTATGGTTGTCAAAAAATTAAAGCGCGAGGATGTTCTGGCTGCCTGTACAGGTGGCGCTGTTTTGGCCAGTGGCGGCGGTGGCTTTTATGAGCACGGCCTAGAGATGGGCTATGCCGCAGTTGCCATCAATGAGGTTCCCTTGCTGAGTCTGGATGAATTAGCAGAGGATGACATTGTTCTTACTCAGACGGCTATCGGAGCGCCAGCAGGAACGACTGACTGGCAGATGCTGGGCCGAGATTATATCAAGGCGGTGCAGCTGATTCTTGAGAAGCATCCCCATCCAGAAAAAATCAAGGGGCTGATGACGCCGCAAAACGGGAAATCCAGCTCCACCAATGGCTGGTTAGCAGCCGCAGCCCTAGGCTTGGCAGTGGTCGATGCAACAGGAGACCTCCGGGCCCACCCGACTGGAAAGATGGGCAATATGGGGGTAGCCAACGATCTCAGCTATCAAACTATTCAGGCAGTGTCTGGCGGACGGGAAGACACAGGCCGCCATATTGAACTGGCTGTGACAGGGACTTCTGCATACACCTCTAAAATTTTACGAATTGCATCGGACCTATCAGGCGGCTTTATCGCTGCAGCCCGCAATCCCTTGAGCATTTCCTACCTCAAGGAACATGCGGTGGTCGGCGGCCTCTCCTATGCCCTTGATTTGGGCTATGAAATCCTGTCCCATCAAGGAAAATCAGGTCCTGAGATTATTGAAAAAATCGCTGCCTTTACATCTGGTGAGATTTTAGGAACAGGTAAGGTCATCAAAAAGGACATCATCTACACGGATGAGGCCTTTGACATTGGTCAGGTCCATGTCAAGGTCGGCCGCAGCACCCTAATCGTACATGTCCAAAATGAATACATGGCTGTCGATAGCAAGTCTGGCAAGCGCCTGACTACCTATCCAGATGTGATTAGTCTCTTTCGGACAGTGGATGCCCATCCCTTGAGTACCAATGAGATTGAATTGGACCAAGAGGTGACGCTCTTTAAGATTGATAAGAGTCAATTTCCACTCAGCTCAGGTGTGACAGACCCGTCTGTCTATCCAGAAGTGGAGGAGGCTCTTGGCATTGATCTCTATCGTTATGCTTTTCCAGGTGAATAAATGAAATTAACAGGTTACAATTTATCGCTAGAAAGCATTGCTTCCATTGTATCTGGCCAAGAAAGAGTTTCCTTGGCCAGCAAGGCCAGACAAAGAATGGAAGAGTCGCGAGCCATTGTTATAGATGCCTTGGACCAAGAAGAAGCCATCTATGGTCTCAATACGGGAGTCGGGAAAAATAAGGATCTGCGGATTTCCAGAGAGGAGATAGAGGCCTTTAACAAACAGTTAATCTATGCTCATTGTGTGGGGATAGAACCAGAGTTGTCTATCAAGGAAGTCCGGGCCAGTATGCTCCTGCGCCTCAATGGTCTTATCAAGGGTTATGCTGGTTGCCAACCAGCCATTGCGGACTTGCTGGTGCAGTTCTTGAATTTGCAGATTACCCCCGTTGTCAATGGGAAGGGCTCAGTTGGAGAAGGGGATATTGGAATCCTCTCCTACATTGGATTGGCTCTGATGGGAGAAGGTTGGATAGATTATGATGGCAGAAGGTATCCAGCAGCTGAGATTTTTGAGAAGTTTTCTCTGACCCCCATTCGCTTCCAGGCTAAGGATGGCTTATCAGTTATTAGTTCCAATGCGGTTAGTCATGCTAAAGTCAGTCTCTTGCTCATCAAGTTACACCAGCTGGTTAAATGGTTTGATCTGGCCTATGCTCTTTCTTTAGAAGCCTTGAATGGAAATATCACTCCCTTAGATGACGGAGTCCTGGCCAGTAAACATCTGGCAGGCCAAAGCATCAGTACACAACATGTCAAATTTTTTTTAAAGGGAAGCTATTTGACCAAAAAGAAGAGCAGGACGGTGCAGGATCCTCTGAGTTTTAGAAATGCAACCTTCATTCATGGTGCAGTTTACGATACTCTGGCTTTTTTGGAAAAGACTCTGATGGCAGAATTAGATGCTTCAGATGATAATCCGATTGTGGATCGAAAAACTAAGAGAATCTTATCAACTCCCAACTTTGAGACCATCCATTTGAGCCTAGCTGCTGAGATGGTCAATGTTTCTCTTAGCCATCTTTCTCATGCTTCCGTTCAACGCATGTTAAAATTGAGCAATCCTGACTTTACCAATCTATCGCGATTTTTACGGGCTGATGACCGGCAATATTTTGGCTTGCAGGCCTTACAAAAGACTGCTGCGACTTTGGATGTTGAGATTCATCATGCCTGCCATACTCTCTCTAATGTCTCTTATCCCTTGGCAGGTGATATGGAGGATCGGCAGACCAATCTGCCCCTAATTATCCAGCATACAGATAAGATTGTTCGGCGACTCTATCAACTGCTGGCGATTGAAATTCTCTATGCTAGTCAGGCCTTGTCCTTACGCTTTTCAGATAAGAGGCCCTTGGGACATTTGACAGAGAAGCTGTCACACAGTATTCACCAAGAGTATGGGATTTTACAGGACAATCATCAGCTCTACACCATCATTAATCGTTTATCTCAACGCTTGTGTCAAGAGAAAGTGGATGATTTATTTTAAAAAGAAAGATTTGGCAATAAGATATGCTTCAACAACTACAAGACTATTTTGCACAGAACCTGAATTCCTATCTAGTCAGTGTTTGGCAACATGTGGAACTAAGTGTAACTGCCCTATTTATCGCTATCATCATTGGAATGCCCTTAGGTTACCTCGGCTATAAGTACAAGGTGGCTAGATTCCTGACATCAGGAGTCACTCAGGCTTTGAGGGTTATCCCTAGTTTGGGGATCTTGTTTCTCTTGATTCCCTTTGTGGGCGTAGGCTCATTTCCAGCTCTGATTGCCCTAGTGATTTTAGCTGTTCCCCCCATCCTCGTCAATACTATCCTTGGTTTTTCAGAGGTATCAGAAACCTTGCTGGAGACAGGCTTGGGTTTAGGAATGAGTGAGGGACAGCTCTTTACAAGGGTCAGTTTTCCTCTGGCCCTGCCCCATATTTTAAATGGTCTCAAACTGGCCTTAATCGAGGTGATTGCCAGTGCTACCCTAGCGACCTATATTGGAGCAGGCGGTTTGGGCAGCTTGATTTTCACAGGTTTGGGACTCTATCGAATAGACCTTTTGTTGATTGGAGGAGGAAGTGTTGCTCTCTTATCCTTTGTCAGTATGTTAGGTTTTGACCTCTTAATAAGGAGAATGCAGTATGAAAAATAAAAAGTTGCTATCGGCCATTTTGTTGGTCATCATTTTAATTGCAGGTGCTATTTTTGTCTTTGGCAGAAATAGCCAGGCTAAAAAAGCAGACGAACCTAGCAAGTCCGTCATCAAAATTGGTTCCAAAGATTTTACAGAAAATCTGATTGTGGCGGAACTTTACGCCCTAGCTCTAGAAGATAAGGGCTACAAAGTAGAGCGTTTGTCCAATATATCCAGCTCACTTATTCACCAATCCTTAATCAGTGATGAAATTGATTTGTATCCTGAATACACAGGGACGGGGCTTCTTTCTATTCTGGGGAAATCTCTGGAGACGGATCCTAAGAAAGTGTACCAAATAGTCAAGGATGCATACAAAGAGCAGTTTCAAGTAACCTGGTTGGATTATTCTAAGGCCAATGATGGCCAAGGCTTGGTCATTCGGACAGAGGTTGCTCAGAAATTGGGGATTTCAACCATTTCAGATTTGCAGCAACATGCCAGTGAACTCCGCTTTGCTTCACAGGGTGAGTTTGATCAGCGTGATGATGGGATTCCAGGTTTGACGAAAACTTATGGGGTCTTTAACTGGAAATCATCCAAGGTTTATGACAACAGTCTCAAATACAGTGTCCTTGAGAATGACGAAGCGGACGTGACTCCAGCCTATACAACTGAAGGACAGTTGGTTAACAAAGACAAGTTTACCTTGCTAGAGGATGACAAACAATTTTGGCCTCCTTATAATCTTGCTCCGGTGGTACGCGATCAGGTTTTAGAAGATAATCCGGATGTGGCAGCGATTCTCAATAAAGTATCGGCTAGCCTAGATACTGAAACCATTACCAAACTAAATGCCAAAGTGGATGTGGACGGGGAAGATTATAGCAGTGTTGCCAAGGAATTTTACCAGACAATCAAGTAAAAAGGAGAAGCCAATGACAGCTGGGACCATCATTGCCTTTCAGGAGGTTAGCAAGATTTATCAGGAAAAAACGGTGGTTGATCAAGTCAGCCTAGCTATTCAGAAAGGCGAGTTTATTACCATCCTAGGAACCTCGGGTTCGGGTAAGACAACAACACTTAAGATGATTAACCGCCTGGTTGAACCGACGAGTGGCCAAATTTTGTTTGAGGGAGAAGAACTCTCTCAGCTAGACCCTGTTTCTCTCAGACGAAGAATTGGCTATGTGGTCCAGCAAATAGGACTGTTTCCCCACATGACTATAGCCGAAAATATTGCGACTGTTCCAAAGCTACTCAAATGGGATCCAGTTGAGATAGGAGACCGCGTCAAGGAATTGATGAACTTGATCCAGCTTCCTTATGAGGAATACGGTTCTCGTTATCCGAAAGAACTGTCTGGCGGACAGCAGCAACGGGTCGGAGTGGCCAGAGCTCTGGCGGCCAATCCAGATGTGGTCCTGTTTGATGAGCCCTTTGGGGCGATTGATGCCATCACCAGGAGTTCTTTGCAGGAAGAACTGAGGAATATTCACCAACAACTGGAGGATAAGACTTTCATCTTTATCACCCATGATATCCACGAAGCTTTTCGCCTAGGAACGAGAGTTCTAATCATGGATGAGGGGAGGGTCTGTCAATTTGATCGGCCTGAAAATATCATCCAGTCTCCTCAGGGTACCTTTGTGGCCAACTTGATTGAAACAGTTAAGGAACAAGAAAAAATATGGAGAGCCTATGCTTGATTACTTCCAACAATCATCAGATAAGCTGATTGATGCCACTTTAGAACACCTGGTCTTGATTCTTCAATCCCTTGGAATTGCTCTGGTTTTGGCCACTATTCTGACGGTTGTGATTTTGAAATTTCCAAAATTGGAAAACTTTTCAGTCTATAGTTTGTCGCTTTTTTATGCCATTCCTAGTTTTGCCCTCTTTGCCCTACTGATTCCTTGGACAGGTCTTGGGCGGTTAACAGCAATAATTGTTTTGGTCTTTTACGCGCAGTACATTTTAGTTCGGACCTTCTTGACAGGCATTCACAAGGTGGATTCTAGCATTGTGGAGGCTGCTTTCGGGATGGGAATGGACTTTTGGCAGGTTTTATTTAAGATTCAGCTTCCGTTAGCCAAATCTGCTATTTTCTCAGCCATTCGATTAGCTACCCTATCCATAGTTGCTATCGCCACCATTGCTGCGACCATCAATGCTGGAGGACTAGGGACCATCTTGTTTGATGGTCTGCGAACCATGAGCGTTATCAAGCTGAGTTGGGGGATTCTCCTGTCTGTAGGCCTCAGCCTATTTTTGAGTTGGATAATTAGTCTGGTGGAAATCTTATTTGAGTAGCCAGAAACAGCTTAGAAAAGCAAAAAGTTCAAGAATACTTGGGCTTTTTTTGGTGGAAAGAAAAAAATCAACCCATTTCTGGGCTGATTTTTGGAGATATATGAAAAAGAAAAGTTTTAGGATGCTCTTAGTATATCCCCATAAGCTTAAATAAAACTAAAAGAATTTTTTTCTTACCTCATGGTCACAAATTCTTCAGAGCCTGTTGGGTGGATAGCAACTACGCTGTCAAAGTCTTCCTTGGTAGCTCCCATCTTCATGGCCACCGCAAAGCCTTGGATCATCTCATCCACTCCAAAGCCAATGCCATGGAGGCCGACCACCTTTTCTTCGGGGCCAGCTGTGATGAGCTTGAATTTGCTCATCTGGCGATGGCTGCCTAGGGCTGTGTACATGGAGGTGAAGGCAGAGGTATAGACCTTGATGTTTTCAGTACCATATTGTTCAAGGGCCTGGGGTTCTGTCAGACCGACAGCCCCGATAGCTGGATGGCTAAAGATGACCGTTGGAACCAGGTTAAAGTCCATTTTGGATTCTTTTTTCCCGTTGAAGAGCCGTTCAGACAGAAGTCTGCCAGTCTTAATCGCTACGGGAGTCAGCTCGATTTTTCCAGTGACATCGCCCAAGGCATAGATGCCAGGAACATTGGTTTCTTGGAAGTCATCAACTGCAATAAAGCCATCCTTGGTCAGCTGGACACCGGTGACCTCCAAATTGAGACCATTCAGGTTTGGCTGGCGGCCAATAGCCCAGAGAACCTGTTCGGCTGTGTGGCTGCTTCCGTCTTCAAAGGTGATTTGAATCAGGCCATTGTCTAGCTTATCCAGGCGTTTTGGAACTTTGTGGCCCTCGTGTTCCAAGCCTGTCCGATCCATTTCTTCCAGGAGGGCTTGGATGATATAGGGTTCAAAGGACCGCAGAGGCCGATCTTTGCGATAAAAGAGCTTGGTTTGAACTCCCAGACTGTGAAGAACACCAGCCATCTCTATTGCGATGTAGCCAGCTCCCAAAATCGCGATAGAGGTCGGCAATTCATCCCAAGCAAAGACATCGTCTGACACCACTCCCAATTCTTTACCAGGAATATCTGGAATCATGGGTTTGGCACCTGTGGCAATGACGATATGGTCAGCCGTGATGTGCTCTCCATTGACTTCAACAGTATGGGCGTCGACAAACTTGGCATAGCCCTCGATAAAGTCTACATGATTGCGCTGGAATGAACCTTGATAAGAATTGCGGGAGCGCTCAATATAGGCATCCCGATTCTCTTTTAGGGTCGCGAAATCAAAGCTAACCTTTTCTGCTTGAAAGCCGTATTCAGGTCCGTAGTAGTGCAGGGCTTCAGCCATCTGGGCTCCGTGCCACATGATTTTCTTGGGGACACAGCCGACATTGACACAGGTACCACCCAGCAGCTTACCCTCAATGACAGCTGCCTTGGCTCCATGTTCACCAGCCCGATTCATAGTAGCGATACCGCCTGAGCCCCCACCAATGGCGATAATATCAAATTTTTTAACCATTTTTTGACCTCTTCTATTTCTGTTCGTCTAGTATTCATTCTAGCTTTTTTTGCCTTTTCCTGCAAAAATTTGCTACGGTCCTCTTTCTTACAAAACTGTAAGGCAAAAATGTCAGTTTTCAGGTGCAAAATGCGATCTTATTTTATAAAATAAGGACAGAAAACACTTGCAATTTTGGTTGTGTTTGTGTATTATATAAGCAGTACAAAGACTGTGGAGTAATGAAGCAGCCAATTGAAAAGGAGAAATGTTTATGTTAAAGACTAAAAAGGCAAAAATTGCTTTGTTCTCAGGTTTGGGTATTGCTGCCCTTGGTTTGATTGTTTTTGCTCTGATTTGGACCAATAGTAGCAGCAGTGACACGACTGAGTCAGGAGAAGATCAACTCTATTATAGGGTTGCCAGTGAAGGCTCCATTGCCTCTTCCACTCTCCTTGCAGGTACTGTTGAGGCTGCAGAAGAGCAGTATGTTTACTATGATGCCACAAAAGGCGATATTGCCGAGTTCAAGGTTAAGGTCGGAGATCAGGTCAGTGTTGGTCAAGCTTTGGTTCAATACAATACGGCTGAATTGCAAAGTAACCTTGATACAGCTATCCGTGCGCGTGACAAGATTGGCCGCCAAATATATGAGCTACAGACTAATGGTCAAACGGTGGACCTAACGGGTGATCCAACTCAGGATGAAAATAATATGGCCAATGCCCAGCGCTCAGTGGAATCGCAACTACGAGATTTAAATGACAGCTATGCAGATGCCCAGGCCACAGTTGACAAAGCTCAGGTTGCTCTCAATGAAACGACAATCATCAGTGATGTGGCTGGAACGGTTGTTGAAGTCAATACTTCTGTCTCCAAATCCAACACCAGTAGCCAAACCCTGATTCACATTGTCAATCAAGGCAGCCTCCAGGTAGTTGGTACCTTATCTGAATATGATTTGGCGAATCTCTCTGTTGATCAGGAGGTTAGACTGACTTCAAAAGTTTATCCAGACCAAACTTGGACAGGAAAAATCACTTATATTTCCAACTATCCAGAAGGAAATGGAGCAGGGGAAGGTGTACCAGGCAACACCGGAACCTCATCTTCCAAATATCCTTTCAAAATAGCCTTGACTAGCGATATTGGCCCTCTTAAGCAAGGGTTCTCTATTAACATTGAAGTGGTCAATGCTAAAAAAGCGATTTTAGTTCCTGTAGAAGCTGTCATTCCAGATGCGGATAAACACTATGTTTGGACGATTGTCGATGGCAAGGCCAAACGAGTAGAAGTAACTCTTGGCAGTGCAGATGCGACACAGCAAGAAATTTCTTCTGGCTTAACTGCTGGTGACCATGTTATTTCAAACCCGAGCATGGATTTGGAAGATGGAAAAGAGGTGAAGGCAATTGAAGAAGAAGCTAATCCAACTGAATAAGATTAACAAAAACTATCAAAATGGAGACCAGGAACTCCGAGTGCTCAAAGACATTGATTTAGAAGTAGAAGAGGGTGAATTTTTGGCCATCATGGGACCATCAGGTTCTGGTAAGTCCACCCTGATGAACATCATCGGACTTTTAGACCGTTCTAGCTCGGGAGATTATTACTTGGATGAGACAGAAGTCAGCCATCTATCAGATAAAAAACTGGCTCAGGTCCGCAACAAGGAAATCGGCTTTGTCTTCCAACAATTCTTTCTTCTGGCCAAGCTCAATGCCCTTCAAAATGTCGAATTGCCGCTCATTTATGCTGGAGTAGCGACGAGCAAACGCCAGGGCCTAGCCAAGCAATTTTTGGAAAAGGTAGAGCTTTCTGAACGGATGCATCACCTTCCATCGGAATTATCAGGAGGGCAGAAGCAGCGGGTAGCTATTGCTCGAGCCTTGGTCAATAACCCTTCTATTATCTTAGCCGATGAACCAACAGGGGCTTTGGATACTAAGACAGGTCAACAAATTATGGAACTCTTGACCGAGCTCAATCATGAGGGCAAAACCATTATCATGGTGACCCATGAACCGGAAATTGCGGACTATGCTAAACGTAAAATTGTCTTACGGGACGGCATTATCACAGAAGATAGTCGCAAGGAGGACAACTAATGGAAAATTGGAAATTTGCCCTAAAGTCCATCCTTGCTCACAAAATGCGCTCCCTTTTGACTATGTTGGGGATTATTATTGGGGTATCGGCAGTTGTGGTCATTGTCGCTATGGGTTCTGGCATGAGTGAAAGTCTTGCTGAATCTTTAGGTGGAGACAATAAGGATGTAGAAGTCTACTTTACCACTATGCAAAATGAGACAGTCGGTGATGGGATGATGTCTGGCGTGGTCTATGAAGAAGTCTCTCAGGAAGAAGAACCAACTCTGACCGACAATATCCTCGAAGGTCTGCGAGATATTGATGGTTTGGACAGCTATTACACCACTAATAGTACAGCTGGTGAAGTCAGCTTCGGCAAGAAAAAGGCTGATAATGTCAATATCATAGGTGTCAGTCAGTCCTACTTTGATGTCAAAAAATACGACATCCTTGCTGGACGAAAATTTACGGTCAATGACTACACCAAATTTGCCCGTATCATCATGCTGGATAAGAATTTGGCCGAAAAACTCTTTGGTGATATTCAGTCCGCTCTCAACCAGACTGTGAGTGTCAAGGATAAATCATACCTAGTAGTCGGAGTCTATGAAGATCCAAACGTTGGAACTGCCATCTATGGGATGAAAACGGATGGTAATGCCGTCATGACCAATACTCAGGTTGCAGCAGAAGAGGCCGTGAAAGAACATGCTACGGTCTATGTCCATGTCAATGATGTGACCAGGTCTGGTGAAGTGGGGCAGGCCGCTGCTGATTATTTAACCCGAGCAACCGGTCTGAAAACAGCCCGCTACGATATCTTTGACATGAGTAAAATGCTAGAGGACTTCAACCAGCAGATGTCAGGGGTAACCATGTTTATAGGTGCTGTCGCAGGTATTTCTCTCCTGGTCGGTGGTATCGGGGTCATGAACATTATGCTGGTATCTGTTACTGAGCGGACCCGGGAAATCGGTCTGCGAAAGGCCTTGGGAGCCACCCGTGGCAATATCCTCAACCAATTCCTCATTGAAGCAGTTGTTTTGACCAGTTTAGGTGGTTTGATTGGACTAGTTCTCGCACAATTATTGGTCACTCTAATCAACACCGTCCAACTGATGGGACCAAATATAACAGCGGTCATCTCTGTACCTGTGGTCCTTGGAAGCCTGGCCTTCTCAGCCTTTGTAGGGATCGTCTTTGGTGTCCTTCCAGCCAACAAGGCTTCTAAATTGGATCCGATTGAAGCTCTTCGCTATGAATAAGTATTATTGAGGAGGTTCTTATGTGCCCTAGTTGCTTTCTTAAGTGTGACCTTACTTGCTAGTTGTTCAAGTAGTTTTAGCCAGCAGTCAAATCAGGAAAAACAAACCATTACAGTTTATGATGGAAGTGGTGAAAAAATGCTTGAAACTACAGACTCAGCTGTCTTGGAGAAATTTTCTGACTACACTAGTCAAGAAACCCTTGAGGGATTGGAAATGTTCGATGCCATTCCAACCGATGCTCAACTAGCTTATCGTTTTATCCTCAAAGACCAATCGAAATACGAAATTACGATGGAAGTGTATCAAAATTATGATTTACTATCCATTCGAGATTTACCAGTTCTAGGTGACCTCCAGCTGAAACTAACCAAAGAGGAAGCTGAATGGTTTCGGATGCCTGAGAAATGGGAATAGAGCAGAAGACTCAGCCGAGGCTGAGTCTTTTTTACATTCAGGATGAGCATATCTCTTGTTTATGCCACTAATTAGTGATAAAGTAAGGCCATAAATCAAAAGGAGTCATTATCATGGTAGAATTAGGTATTTCAACATTTGGAGAAACAACACCTCTGGAACACACTGGAGAAGTCTACTCCCACGATGAGCGGATCCGTCAGTTGGTCAAGGAAATTGAATTAGCCGATGCGGTTGGTCTGGATGTCTATGGGATTGGCGAACACCACCGGGAAGATTTTGCGGTTTCTGCACCTGAAATTGTTCTGGCAGCAGGAGCGGTCAATACCCAGCATATTAAGCTGACCTCGGCAGTTTCCATCCTTTCTTCCATGGACCCGGTCCGTCTTTACCAACAATACGCCACCATTGACGCCCTATCCAATGGCCGTGCAGAGATTATGGCTGGGCGTGGTTCCTTTACCGAATCCTTCCCCCTATTTGGTTATGATTTAGCCAACTATGAGGAACTCTTTGATGAAAAGCTGGATATGCTCTTAAAGATCAAGGAGAATACCAACTTGACCTGGCAGGGGAAACATGCTCAGACAGTTGCCAATAAACCTGTTTATCCTCGTGCTGTCCAAGAAGACTTTCCAATCTGGGTGGCAACGGGAGGTCATGTCGAATCAACGGTCAAGATTGCCCAGCTGGGTCTGCCTATCGTCTATGCTGTCATTGGAACAGCTCCAAAACACTTCAAACCTTTAGCAGATGCCTACCGTAAGATTGCGACTAATGAGGGTCATCCCCAAAGTCGTATCAAGGTCGCTGCCCATTCCTGGGGCTGGATTGCGGATGACCATGACAAGGCTGTGGAAGAATACTTCTATCCTAATAAGCAAACTGTGGACAATATCGCCAAGGATCGCCCTCACTGGCGGGAGATGACGAAGGCTGACTACCTTCACTCCTTGTCTGATCAAGGGGCAACCATTGTTGGCGATCCAGAGCATGTGGCTAATAGAATCATCCACATCATTGAGACCCTGGACTTGGATCGCTTCTTCCTGCATTTACCAGTCGGCTCCCTTCCTCACGAAGATGTCCTTCGGGCTATCGAACTCTACGGTAAAGAAGTCGCTCCCCGAGTTCGTGACTATTTTGAAAATAAGGAAAAAGCCTGATGTCAGGCTTTTTTCTTATGTGGATGGCTGTTGGTATTTGTATTATGAAGTCTCGTCAGAGGTAGATAAGGGCTCTGTATCCTGGGGGAGGGCCTCTTCTGCTTGGGTTGAGGACTTAAAGAGGTGATTATAAATATGGACCATAAAATTGGCCAAATCCTCAATGTTCGCAGAATCAGGATGGTAGGCAATGTATTTTGTAACTGTCAAGGCATTTGCTGCATAGAGGTTCACTGCTAATTCTTCAGGAATCAGACTAGATGCCTCACTATTGGCAAGAAGTACCTGATATTTATCAAACAGAACCTGACGCATATTGGCTTCAAAATCTGCATTAGGCAAATGAACAGAGAAGAGAGCCTGAATGACCATACTGTATTGGGCCGCAGTCTGGTAGTCTCGAATCAAATTGGAACGAAGGTCCATATTATCTTCTGTGACAAAAGCATGAACCGTAGTCTCTTGGGCAATTTGGCTGTAATAAGCAATCGTGTTTTCTAACAAGTCATTCTTATCATAATAATGATTATAAAAAGTAGACCGTCCAACCTTGGCCTGATGGCACAAATCTTGAATGGAAATTTTCTTATAAGGTTTTTCCAGCAACAAATGGAGCAAGGCCTGTTTTAAAAGGACTCTGCTCTTCTCGATTTTAATTTTCTTCTTCATCTTTTTCTATATCACTCTTTTATTTAACCCAGCCAAAAAACTGGGACAGGGGTAGTCAGTTTGCTCAGTCAGCAAATCTACTCTGTGAAAATAATAACAAGATTATATCAAATTATTTGATGTATTGCATTTAATATGCTTACATCGTGATAAAACAAATAAAATTGCATTGCTGGAATTGTCCTGCCTCAAAAGTTGGACAATTTTTTTGCAATAATAAAGTGATAAACAGCTCTCTATGATGACGTTTATAGAGATGACCCTATTTTGGATAAAAAAATTCAATTTCCAGTAGACAGATGGCCCAAATTAGTATATACTAGTGTCAGTTATAAAACTGACATGTTTTCGCAGAAAAAACAGGAAGTCAGCAGAGCAGAAGACTATGCTGTCCCCAGTTGACAAAGTTTTTTTGATAAGGAGGAAGAGATGTTTTCACCAGAAATCTTAAAAAAGAGAAGAGAGGAGCTGAGTATGAGCCAGTCCGATATGGCCCGCCAACTGGCTATTTCCCGTCAATCCTATTTTGCTTGGGAAAGTGGCAAGGCCAAGCCAAGCCGTCAAAATATTGAAAAGCTGGCAGAAGTCCTCTCTGTATCGACAGCCTATTTCGAGGCAGAGTACAAGATAGTGGAGACCTACCTGCAGCTACATGCGCCTAACCAAGAAAAGTTGGAAAGCTATGCGGATCAACTCTTGATCAGTCAGCAGGAGACCAAGGTACTTGAACTGTACAGCATCCGAGTCCTGGATGACATCGCCCTTTCCGCTGGTGTAGGGGAGGGGCTCTACGATGAGTACGAATCCATAGAAGTCTGGACAGATAAGGACTACAACTATGATATTGCGACTTGGATCAAGGGAGATTCTATGGAACCCGTCTATCTGAGCGGAGAAGTAGCCCTGATTCGTGAGGGCGGCTTTGATTATGATGGGGCTGTCTATGCGGTTGTCTGGAATGAACGGGCCTATATTAAAAAAGTGTATTTGGAGGAGGATGGCTACCGTTTGGTTTCTCTCAATCCTGACTATACGGATCTTTTTGCTGCTGCAGAAGATCATCCAAAAATTGTAGGAAAAATTATAGGGCATTTCACACCGCTGGAGGGCTAGGCCATGGGCTACTTTGATTATTCACGGGAGCCCCAATCGGATATTGCCTTTGTGGATATGAAGTCCTTCTATGCCAGTGTCGAGTGTGTGGACAGAGGCCTCCACCCCTTGAAAGCAGTCCTCTGTGTCATGAGCCGAGCTGACAATGCTAACGGCTTGATTCTGGCAGCCTCGCCTATGTTTAAAAAGGTCTTTGGTCAGGCCAATGTCGGCAGAAGTTCTGACCTTCCCTTTGATATCTATACCCGCAAATTCTCTTATCCCAATGCCAAACGGCAGGGTTTGCCGATTAACCCAGGCTATGTTCGCTATGTAGAAGAATGGGCCCAAAGGGCTATCATTGTTCCTCCGCGTATGCACAAGTATATCGAAAAAAATATCGAGATTCAGCATATCTTTCAAAATTATGCCAGCATGGAGGACATCCTTCCTTATTCGATTGATGAGGGTTTTATTGATTTGACCTCCTCTCTTAATTATTTTATCCCAGATAAGACTATCAGCCGGAAGGAAAAATTGGATCGAATTTCTGCTGATATGCAGCGGGAAATCTGGCGAAAGACGGGTATCTATGCCACGGTGGGCATGTCCAACAGCAATCCCCTGCTGGCCAAATTGGCTCTGGATAACGAGGCCAAATATACAAAGACCATGCGGGCTAATTGGTCCTATCAAGATGTTGAAAGTAAGGTCTGGAGCATTCCTAAACTGACTGACTTTTGGGGCATTGGAGAACGGATGGAAAAGCGACTCCATAAGCTGGGCATCTATTCCATCAAAGAGTTGGCCAATTTCAACCCCGACATTCTGAAAAAAGAATTGGGTGTAGTAGGTCTGGACCTCTTTTTCCATGCCAATGGCATTGATGAGAGCAATGTCCATCAGCCCTACAAACCAAAGACAAAGGGTCTGGGCAATTCCCAGGTTCTCCCTAGAGACTATGTCAAGCAAACAGAGATTGAGCTAGTCTTTCGGGAAATGGCCGAGCAGGTGGCTATTCGGTTGAGGCGGCTACATAAGAAAGCAACCCGAGTTTCCATCGGACTGAGATACTCTTCAAGGGAAGACCAACGTCCCTTTCAAGCTCAGATGACCATAGAACCGACCAACCTGACCCGACAATTAGCAGAAACGGTCATTTACCTCCTTAGGAAAAAATACAGTGGCGGGGCGGTCCGAATGATTTCTGTCTATTATTCAGGCTTGGTGGATGAATCCCTTGCCTATATTTCCCTCTTTGATGATGTGGAAACCCTAGAAAAAGAAGAAAGGCTCCAATCAGCTATTGATAGCATCCGAAATCAGTTTGGCTTTTCCTTGCTTCAAAAGGGAAATTCCCTCCTGGAAGCTTCCCGAAGTCTGGAGAGAAGTCGATTGATTGGAGGGCATTCTGCAGGAGGATTGGATGGTCTCAGATAAGATGGTTGATCGCAACTACCTCCCCTTTCAATCCGTGCGTGAACACCGCGATAGGGGCATGATGAAATGGCTAGGCTTCTTCCTATCGGAACATACGAGCTCACTAGCTGACGATAAAAATAGAATAGATTTGAGCACCAGCCTGACCCAGGCAGAAAAACTGACCTTGATAGGCCAGCTCTATGCCAGTCAATTGACGGGAGAGTTCCTTGTCCGGACTGGTCAGACTAAAACTAGCTACTGGGGCCAAGTGACCGAGCTAAACCCGACCGAAATTACTATTAAAACAAACGAGAAATACCAACTACTGAAACTAAAGGATGTGTTGGAGATAAGAGTGGGTCGAGGTTGAGTAGGGAGAATAAAAATGATATCAAATAGGTTACATATCAGAAAAAAGTTAAGCCAATTTTAAGGTTCCGACCCTATACTATAAACAATCCTAAAACTTTTCTTTTTTATAATCTCCTTGAAGCGGTCAGTGTCTCAGGCACTGGCTGTTTCTTTTTGACAAAAAATAATGAAGTCTGAGAAGGATTTGAGGTTGCAAAAAAACAGAAGATACCTTCAATTTGAGATTGTTCTACAGTTATGATTGAAATGTTTGATACAAAAACCTCCTTCGAATTCATTCGAGGGAGGTTGCTTTTTCGGTTTATAGATTCTTCATGGTTGGGAAGAGGAGGACATCGCGGATTGTTGTTGTATCTGTCAACAACATGACTAGGCGGTCGATGCCGATGCCAAGTCCGCCTGTTGGTGGCATCCCGTATTCGAGGGCTTCGACGAAGTCGTAGTCGATACCGGTTGCTTCGTCATCTCCCAGTTCCTTGGCTTGGGCCTGGGCCTTGAAGCGCTCCAACTGGTCGATTGGATCGTTCAATTCGGTAAAGGCATTGCCGTACTCCTTGGTCATGATAAAGAGTTCAAAGCGGTCAGTGAAGCGTGGATCTTGGTCGTTTTTCTTGGCCAAAGGAGATACTTCCACTGGGTGTCCGTAGACAAAGGTTGGCTGAATCAGGCTCTCTTCGACACATTCTTCAAAGAAGGCATTGATGATGTGGCCAACACTATTGTAGTGCTTTTCAAGGGGAACATGATGCTCTTTGGCAAGGGTTTGGGCTTCTTCCAAGCTCATTTCCTGCCAGAAGTCGACACCGGTAATCTCCTTGATGGCATCCACCATGTGAACCCGTTTGAAGGGCTCATGAATGGCGATTTCGATTCCTTGGTAGGTCACAGGTCCATCACCCTTGACAGCCCGGGCTGCATGCTGGACGATGGCTTCTGTCAAGTCCATGATGTCTTGGTAATCAGCGTAGGCTTGATAGACTTCAATAGAAGTGAACTCAGGATTGTGGGTGGCGTCCATTCCCTCGTTACGGAAGATACGGCCGATTTCATACACTCGCTCCATGCCGCCGACAATCAGGCGTTTGAGGTGTAACTCTGTCGCAATCCGCAAGACCATGTCAATGTTTTGGGCATTGTGGTGGGTGATAAAGGGGCGGGCCGCAGCACCACCTGCTTCATTGTGAAGGACAGGGGTTTCCACTTCAAGGAAACCAAGTCCATCCAAGTAGCGGCGGATTTCAGAAATGATTTTTGAACGGGTAACGAAGCGCTCAAAGCTGTCCCGATTTGAAATCAGGTCCAGGTGGCGCTTGCGGTAGATAGTTTCGATATCTGTCAAGCCATGGAATTTCTCAGGCAGGGGACGCAGGGCCTTGGATAGATGGGTCAACTTGGTCGCCTTGATAGACAACTCTCCCATGTCGGTTCGCATAATATCGCCTTCCACGCCGAGAAAGTCTCCCAAGTCAGCCTTTTTGAAAATCTCATAGTTTTCTTCGCCAACGGAATCCTTACGGACATAAATCTGAATTTGGCCTTCGCGGTCTTGGATGTGGGCAAAACCAACCTTACCTTTTCCTCGCTTGGTCATCAGTCGGCCAGCAATAACTGCTGTTTCATTCAATTCATGCAAGTCTTCTTTTGTTTTATCCGCATACAATTCTTTCAGTTGGCCAGAGTTGCTGGTTCGTTCAAAACGTTTACCAAAAGGATCGATACCTTGCTCAGCCAAGTCAGCCATTTTTTCACGGCGGACAATCTGTTGATCGTTTAATTCTTCAATGTGTTGATTAGACATAACTAATTTCATTCCTCCAAAGTCTGCTAGTCCTATTCTATCATAGATAGTTGAAAAAATCAGCAAGAATATTTACTCTGCAAAAAACTGAGGGAGCGAGTGCTCCTCTCAGTTTGTTTTAGCTGACCGCAATCGTTTCAACTTCTGTCAGTTTGTAGCTCATATCGTTCCAGCTGATTTCTGTAAAATCTTCAAAATTCTGGGTTTCTAAAATCGTAACAGAGCCATTATCCAGTCCACCTCTGTGCCGTAATTGGGCAGGTCCAAAGCCGAGTAAAGTCTGAATCGAAGCTGTTAGAATAGCTCCGTGACTAACAATGAGAACTGTTTCAGCCTGACTATCTTTCAGACCTTTGACAAACTGAATAATCCGCTGGGTAGCCTGATAGACAGATTCTGCATCAAACATGTTGCTTTTGAACTGAGCTAGGTTGTTCTTAAGCGCAGTGTATTGCTGCGGATAGATGTCTTGCAACAGACGGATTTTTGTTCCTTCTAAGCGACCAAAGTCCCATTCCCGGAGCTGGGGAGTGGTTTCGACAATTTTTGAGTGGTGGTTGGCTTGGTGAATCAGCTCGGCTGTGACATGTGCCCGCTTCAAATCGCTGGAAAAGATGCGATCAAAAGGCACATCCGCCAGATGTTGGCCTAAAAGTTGGATGTCTTCAAAAGCTTCTGGCAACAAAGCCGAATCGCCAGAATGGCCTTGGAATCGTCCTTCTAAGTTCCATTCCGTTTTACCATGGCGTACAAAATAGATTTTCATTTTTCATGTTCTCCTTCACTAATACTGGCAACACTTGCTCCAACAAAGTCTACGAGGGTTTGACTGTCTATGCGGATGGAGCGGCCGATTTCGCCTGCTGAAACAATCATGCTTCCGGCATCCAGAGCTGCCTGGTCAATATAAATTGGAAATTTGTGTTTCTGTCGGATACCAACAGGGTTGTTGGCCCCATGGACATAGCCTGTGGTTTTCTCTAAATCCTTTTGGGGAATCATGGAGACCTTCTTGTTGCCTGAGACCTTGGCTAATTTTTTCTCGGATAGGTGCTGGGTGATGGGAAGAATCCCAATCAGAGGTCCAGTCTTATCACCAATCAGAGCAAGGGTTTTGTAGATGTCTTGTGGTGTGATGTCATCCGGCAAGGGGCCATCTAAAGCATTTAAAACAAGGCTATCGTGAGAGATATTAGCCTTGTCTAAAATTTGATCTACTAAAGTTTTCTTTAACCTGACCTTTTTGCTCATTTGTATTTTTCCTCAAGTTTGCTCATCCAGAGTCCCAGCCAGATACCTAGGCCAAAGAGGACGAAGGCTGAAATCCAGGTCAATAGCCCTGCACCTGCATAGGAGATGGCTTCCTTACTGCTAGGATTTGGCAGAAGGATAAGAAGGGTGCTGGAGAGGACGATACCGATGATAAAGTGGTAGACGCGGGAATGATGGTGCTCTAGGGCATAGTCCATGGCCTTGGAAAAGGCCAGCATTGCTAAGAGACCCCCAATAGCGATAGGTAGGAAGGTTCCTACCAAATCCAGAGACTTAAAGCCATCCAGCATCGGTGTATAGAGTCCCAGAATCAAAAGGAGATTTGAGGGGCTGAGACCAGGCACTAGAATACCCAGGGCAATAAGGGCACCGGCCAAAACAAAACCGACAAAGTTAGCAGGGATAGTTCCAACGAGATCATTTAGGAAATAGAGAAGAAGTCCAGATAGAACAAAGGTTCCCACCAACCACATCTTATCGGTCACATCACGTGAACTTTTCTTTGTTGATTCTTTAATCAAGCTCGGAATAGTTCCTACGATAGCGCCAGCAAACCCCCACAAGACAGGGACCTGATAATGTTTCAAAAGAAACTCAACTGGGAAGGAAAAGAGGGCAATACCCAAAATTCCACCAATCCCAACTGGGATGAAGAAGAGGATATTTTCTACAAAGTTTTCACGAATATGGGCCAGAAAACGGATGATTCGTTCGTAAATCCCCAGAATAGCTGCGAGTACACCGCCAGATACTCCAGGTAAGATAAATCCAAGGGCGATAATCATCCCCTTGATGATTCTTGCGATCCAAGAAGTCATAGATTCCTCCAAAAAATGAGATGGAAACATTATACCACTTTTTTTGGCAAAATGAAGCAGGAAAAGAAAATGAAAACGCCACCTCTTTAACAAAGTGGTGGCGAATAGGAGTGAACTATTTTTCAGGAACTGTAAAGAGCCGCTGGTAGACTTCATTTGGGTCCTTGAGGGTTGTTACAATGTTTAAGTCCAAGGCATGTTTAAAGCCATTGAGGCGGCCTTGCGAGGTGTATTGATGCAAATCATAGTCCAAGTCAGTCTTTGGAGCAGCATCATAATACCCAGAATCTGAGCCATAGGTTGGAATCCAAACGGCATCAAATTTTTCGGTGGAAATACTGTGTTCTTCCATAAAATAGGTACCGATATAAATGCCGATATTTTTAGCTCCCAATGCTGATAATTTAGCACGGAAGGCTTCAACCCCAGCATTCATATCTTCCATGGTTTTTTCTTCTACATCCAGCCAGTAGAAAGTAGGTTTATACTTGTAAGAGGCCTTGTAGAAGCTGGTAGCTTCTTTTTCCATGGACTTGATGCTATTGCCAGTGACATAGGCATAGACTGCGACAGGGACATTTCTAGCTTGAAATTCCTTGATATGGGTTTTGTAGGACTTGTCCAAACCATTGGCATCGGAAGCGCTGTTGTCTTTTGTCGTATGGGAGCCACTTTGGACACGGACAATGACACCTGAGATATGCTGCGATAGAGTATCATAGTCGATTTCAGAAGGCAGTTGCCAGCCAGATACATCGATGATAGGTTTCATTTCCAAGGCATTAGTGATATGATAAGGACCAGATTCGGTCGTGGTCGAAGGAGTAGCTGTGGAGCTACTGATTGTATTGGATGAATTTGTACTTTCCTTTCTTGCCTCTTGTGCAATGCCTCTTGTAATCAAGATTAGACCGACAAATACGAAGAAGAAAGCAAAGACAAATATTGGTTTTAATTTCTTTCTCATCACTCTCATTTTAACGTAATTAGTGATAAAAATCAAAAGAAATGTATGCGGTTCTATCTTGACAGAGAAAATGGAATGGGCTAGAGTAGTAAGTGAAAGAAAACAGAAGGAGGGGGAAATTGTCAGTAAAAAGAATGAGTCGGATAGCTATCTTAGCTGCTCTTTGCATTGCCTTACGGTTAGTCTTTGCTTCTTTTCCCAATGTCAAGCCAGTAACGGCTTTCTTTTTTGTCAGTCTCCTCTATCTAGACTTCTGGGATGCATTTTTAGTGATGGCCTTAACCATGCTTGGCTCTAGTCTTCTCTTTGGCTTCAGTTTGGTAGTGGTTTGGCAAATCATCAGTTTTGGAATTCTCATGCTGGTCTGGCGCTATCTCGTCTTGCCTTTAACAAAGGAGTTTTCCCATGGAATTTGGTTACAAAGTATTCTGGCTGGACTGGTTACTTTGACCTATGGTTTCTGGATTAGTATTCCAATTGCCTTTCAATTTGGAACGAATTTGTATCTTTATTGGGTCAATGGTCTCTTCTTTGATATCTTGCATGCTTTATCAACTGGCCTTTTTTACCCGATTATGTATCTGTTATTAAGGAGATTTGTTTATCATGAAAAAAATAGTTTTAGGTTTTAGTGTTTTAATGAGCTTGTTTGCTTTAGCGGCCTGTCAGTCCAATTCAAAATCCCAAGTGGAAACAGAAGAGCATCTTCAAGCAAGGGTAATCGTTGATTTTGGGGACAAGGTGGACAAAAAGGAAATCACTTTTGAAAAGGGTGACACTGTCATGGATATCCTGGAAGAACACTATGAAGTGGAGGAAGAAGCGGGCCTGGTCCTCTCCATTGATGGTGTTAGTCAAGATGCTTCAAAAAATACCTACTGGCTCTACGATGTCAACGATGAAATGGCACCTAAAGGAGCAGAAGAGATGACCATCTCAGAAGGAGATACGATTCATTTTTATTTAGAAACCTTTGACAATTAGGGAGAGACAGGCGTCTCTCTTTTTCTGAAAATATCAGGCCACTCCTTCAAATGAAAATTTTATGGTATAATAGTAAAAATATTCCAGCAATGAATGTGATATGGAGGGGACTAAACCATTTCAGTCCCATTTTATAAAATTGTAAACATAGGAGAAAAAATGAAGATAGCGAAAAGGCATTTTCTAAATTATTCCATCCTTATCCCGTATTTGATACTGTCCATTATAGGTTTGATCATTGTCTATTCGACAACCTCTGCCTACCAGATACAGCAAGGGGGAAATCCCATGCGCCTGGTTATCAACCAATCCCTCTTCTGGTTGGTTAGTTTGGTGGCGATTTTTATCATTTATCGGATGCGCTTGAGTTTTCTGAGAAGAAGTTCTGTTGTCAATATTGTGATTGTTGTCGAAATTATCCTCTTGATAGCCTCTCGTTTCTTCGCTCCAGTCAATGGGGCTCATGGATGGATCCGTTTTGCGGGTTTTAGTATGCAGCCGGCGGAGTATCTGAAGCTGATTATTATCTGGTTTTTGGCCCATAAGTTTGATAGGATTCAGTCTGATATCGGCACCTATGACTATCAGGCCTTGACAAAGGGGAGGGTATTTCCCAATCGTCTCAATGACTGGCGGGTGGTTAGTTTAATTTTTCTGGGTCTGGTGGTTACCCTACCTGACTTGGGAAATGCAACCATCATCAGTTTGATTATCATTATTATGCTATCGGTCAGTGGTATCGGGTATCGCTGGTTCTCAACAGCTCTGATGGGGATTACTGTTGGGGCTACGGTCTTGCTTGGATCCATTTGGGTTATCGGAGCAGACGTTGTTGCTAAAATTCCTGTCTTTGGTTACATTGCCAAACGTTTCGCTGCCTTCTTCAATCCCTTTGAAGATGCGACAAATGCAGGTTTGCAGCTCTCTAACTCCTACTATGCTATGAGTAATGGTGGATGGTTAGGACGCGGTTTAGGAAATTCCATTGAAAAGAAAGGTTACTTGCCTGAGGCCCATACGGACTTTGCCTTTTCCATTGTCATTGAGGAGCTAGGCTTGATTGGAGCGAGTTTAATCTTAGCAATCTTATTCTTTATGATTTTGCGGATTATTGTGGTGGGTATCCGGGCCAGGGATCCCTTTAATGCCATGATGGCTCTGGGAATTGCCGGTATGCTCTTGGTTCAAACCTTTGTCAATATCGGTGGGATTTCTGGTCTGATTCCTGCAACGGGGGTCACATTCCCCTTCCTATCTCAAGGGGGAAGTAGCCTCCTCATCATTTCCATTGGAGTGGCCTTTGTGCTCAATATTGATGCCCATGAGCGCCGCTTATTGCTGGAAGAAGAAATTGAACAAACACTCTCCTAGACCTGTTCTGATCTGCTAAAGGAAAAAGAGGTAAGCAAATGTCTATTCAAAAACTTGAAAACTACAACAACAAAAGTGCCATCCAAGAAGAAGTGATGATTCTGACTGATACTCTGAAAGATGTAGCCAAACAGCTGATTTCGGCAGAAACCTTTGACAAGATTGTTGCTCTGGCTGATTTATCGACAGAAGACAACTATCAAGAGCTCTTGAAGATTATTGCAACCATGACCAATGATGAGTTGGCAGTTATTTCTCGCTATTTCGCTGTCCTGCCCTTGCTCATCAATATCTCTGAGGATGTGGACTTGGCCTATGAGATCAACTATAAGAACAATGCCGGCGAAGACTATCTGGGCAAATTGTCTACCACCATTGACCTGGTGGCAGGTCGAGAAGATGCGGCTGAAATTTTGGAGCATTTGAATGTAGTCCCTGTCCTGACTGCCCATCCTACTCAGGTACAGCGCCAGTCCATGCTGGAATTGACTCACAAGATTCACAATCTCCTACGCCGTTATCGGGATGTTCGCCTGGGCCTGATGAACCGGGACAAGTGGCTGGATGAACTGCGTTGTTATGTGGAAATCATCATGCAGACGGAGATGATTCGGGAGAAAAAGCTCAAAGTCAGCAATGAAATCACCAATGTCATGAACTATTACGAGAGTTCCTTCATCAAGGCTGTGACCAAGTTGCAAACGGAATACAAACGCTTGGCAGCTCAAAAAGGCATTCAGCTGAAGCATCCCCATCCCATTTCTATGGGGATGTGGATTGGGGGAGACCGGGACGGCAATCCCTTTGTAACGGCTGAAACCTTGAAGCTATCCGCCCTTACCCAGGCTGAAGTCATCATGAACTACTATGATGAAAAACTCCACAGTCTCTATCGGACCTTCTCCCTGTCAACGACCATTGTTCATGTCAGCCCAGAAGTAGAAGCCATGGCCAGCCTGTCTGAGGACAATTCCGTTTATCGGGAGAGAGAACCTTACCGCCGTGCTTTCCACTACATCAAGATGAAGCTCAACAATACCAAAGAGTATTTGATTGAGGATAAAAAGGCTGAGCCCCGCTATGCCAATGTTCAAGAATTTCAAAGAGACCTGCTCGCTATTAAGGCCTCTCTTGAGGATAACAAGGCCATTGCCCTGATTAAGGGAGAGTTTAATGAGCTTCTGGAAGCTATCGAGGCCTTTGGTTTTTACCTGGCCAGCATTGATATGCGTCAAGATTCCAGCATCCACGAAGCCAGCGTAGCAGAACTTCTGGCTTCAGCCCGTGTGGTGGATGATTACAGCAACCTTTCAGAAGAAGCCAAGTGCTATGTTCTTCTCAAGGTACTGGAAGAAGATCCCCGTATCCTCTCTGCCACCCATGCTCCTAAATCCGAACAGCTCCAAAAAGAATTGGCTATTTTCCAAGCAGCGCGTGAGCTCAAGGATAAGCTGGGCGAAGAAGTCATCAAGCAACATATCATTTCCCACTCAGAGAGTGTGTCAGACCTGCTAGAGCTGGCTGTCCTTCTCAAGGAAGTTGGTCTGGTTGATACCGAAAAAGCCCGTGTGCAGATTGTTCCTCTCTTTGAAACCATTGAGGATTTGGACAATGCCTCTGACATCATGCGCCAATATTTGAACCTGGACTTGGCCAAGAAATGGATTGCAGGTAATCACAATTACCAGGAAATCATGCTGGGTTACTCAGATTCCAACAAGGATGGCGGTTATCTGTCCTCTGGCTGGACCCTCTACAAGGCTCAAAATGAATTGACCAAGATTGGGGAAGAATCCGGTGTGAAAATTATCTTCTTCCATGGCCGTGGCGGTACCGTAGGTCGTGGTGGTGGTCCATCTTACGATGCCATCACTTCCCAGCCATTTGGTTCTATCAAAGACCGGATTCGTCTGACCGAGCAAGGCGAGGTCATTGGTAACAAGTATGGCAATGTGGATGCGGCCTACTACAATTTAGAAATGCTGGTTTCTGCCACTCTGGATCGGATGGTGACCCAGATGATTGCAGATCCAAAAGAAATCACCCATTACCGGGCGACCATGGATGACATCGTAGCGGATAGTTATGCTATTTACCGTGATTTGGTCTTCAATCATCCCCATTTCTATGACTATTTCTTCGCTGCCAGCCCGATTCGGGAGGTATCAAGCCTCAATATTGGTTCGCGTCCAGCAGCCCGTAAAACCATTACAGAGATTTCAGGTCTCAGGGCCATTCCTTGGGTCTTCTCCTGGTCCCAAAACCGCATCATGCTCCCAGGCTGGTACGGAGTTGGTTCCAGCTTCAAACGCTTTATTGACCAAGCGCCAGAAAATCTGGAGCAGTTGCAGAAGATGTACGAAAGCTGGCCATTCTTCCGCTCCCTCCTCTCTAATGTGGACATGGTCCTCTCCAAGTCCAACATGAACATCGCCTTTGAATACGCCAAGATGGTGGAAGATGACGATGTACGAGATGTTTTCAATATCATCCTGGATGAGTGGCAGTTGACCAAAAATGTGATTTTACAGATTGAAAACCAGGAAGAACTCTTGGCAGAGCTTCCGTCCCTCAAGGCAAGTCTGGATTATCGCCTACCATACTTCAATGTTCTCAACTATATCCAAATTGAACTCATCAACCGCCTGCGCAAGGGAGAACTGAGTGCAGACCAAGAAAGCCTTATCCACATCACCATCAATGGTATTGCGACCGGCTTGCGTAATTCGGGTTAAATACACCAAAACTTAGGATTTTCCTAAGTTTTTTTTTATATTTCTGTAACCAAATTTCCTCCCCATTCGTTATAATAGTGAGAGAAGGAGAGGTGAGGGCATGAAGCTGGACCAATATGAAAAAGAATTGGTATCCATAGCAGAAGAAATTGTTTATTATCTGATGCGGTCAGGGGTCAGTAAAGATGACAGCTTAGACGTGACCCAAGATGTCTTGGTCAAGATGCTGGAAAGCAACTTTGTCCTACCTCGCGAAAAAATAAGATCCTGGATGTATCGGGTGGCCATCCGCAATTATATCGACTCCTATCGCAGGGAGAAAAAATACCAGGAAATCTTGCAACAGGAATTTTTTCGTGAAGGGTTAACTTCTTATGATCAGGAGCTAGGCAGTCAGCTCTATGACCTCCTGTCAGAACTACCAAACCATTTCCAAACCGTCCTGGATCTCCATTACTTTCAAGGCTTTTCTGTCAAAGAAATCAGCCATATACTTGGAAACTCGCAAAGCAAGGTCAAAATAGACCTGATGCGAGGGCGCAACAAGCTTAAAAAGATTATAAAGGAAAGAGGACTAAGCTATGAAGACCTTATCTAACTTTGAGAAAATTGCTCAAAAAAACAAACGCAAAAACCTGTTAAAAATCGTCTCCCTCAGTACCGTCCTAACCCTGGCAGCAACAGCGGGTATCTATTCTGGGCTGGTGCAAAAGACCAGCAGCAATGGAGAGAAAATCAAGAACCACTACCTTCTAGTTTCAGAAATTGCCTATCCTAATGTGGATTATATTTCCTGGGGTTACCGAACAACTTCATTTTTCTCAGGGGACTTTTATTCCAATCGTGTCAAAGACATCGATGGTATCCTCGTCCCTTTTGAGAAGTACGATGCGAGCTACTCTATTCACATGACCTATGACTTGAATCAAGATGAGGGTTTGAATTTGCTGGACGGGGGGCAATCTTATTATACACATGGCCATCACTACAAGGTTCCAATTTTTTATAATACTGGCTATTCAGGGGAAAACAATTTGAAAGTAACCCAAGACCTTGACTTTATACCGAAGATGACCGGTCAGGCAGTAGAAGTTGCCATCACCTTTGACAAGCCTTACACCCTGGCTCAAATTGATGACATGGTACCAGACAATCTGAAATTGAATTGGATCTGGATTGGGCAGGCTGCCACCGAGGTTGATTTTGGAGACCGCTTAGATCAACAGTTTGGCTTTGACAACTATAGTAACGTAGCCCTGTCAGCAGAGGAGCAAGCCGCCTTGGAAAAAGAAGTGGATGCGGCCATGGAAAAGGACAAGAATGCTGACTTGAATACCATCTATGAAAAATACCAGGCTAACAGCACAGTGGATTCGCTGGTTTCTTTACAGAATAATTACAGCAACTTCCAAGTCCAACTCCAAAAATACCTGGATGCAGACTATGGCTTTGTCACTATTACAGACGAAAATGGGAAGGAGTATTCTGCCAAGGACTACTTAAAAGATTACCTTGAAGCCAACAAGGATCCAAAAACAGCCACATTTGCTGGTGTCATTCTCACTGGCCGTGCAGAAAACTTTGCCCAACTACAAAATGTGGACTGGATTTATGCCTCAAATATCGGTCAAAGTATCCAAATTCAACCTTATCACCAACTGGATAAGTAAGAATCTAAAGGAAAAGGCACAAAACACTTGCATTTTCCCAACAATTTGATAGAATAGTAAGGAAAGTTAGACCGTATTGCCTACTGTCTATCTATAAAATATATTTTATTGGAGGCTTTTACCAAAATGGCAAAAGAAAAATACGATCGTAGTAAACCCCACGTTAACATTGGTACCATTGGACACGTTGACCACGGTAAAACTACTTTGACAGCAGCTATCACAACTGTATTGGCACGTCGCTTGCCTTCATCAGTTAACCAACCAAAAGACTATGCGTCTATCGATGCTGCTCCAGAAGAACGCGAGCGCGGTATCACCATCAACACTGCACACGTTGAGTACGAAACTGAAAAACGTCACTATGCCCACATCGACGCTCCAGGACACGCGGACTACGTTAAAAACATGATCACTGGTGCTGCCCAAATGGACGGTGCGATCCTTGTAGTAGCTTCAACTGACGGTCCTATGCCACAAACTCGTGAGCACATCCTTCTTTCTCGTCAGGTTGGTGTTAAACACCTCATCGTCTTCATGAACAAAGTTGACTTGGTTGACGATGAAGAATTGCTTGAGTTGGTTGAAATGGAAATCCGTGACCTCTTGTCAGAATACGACTTCCCAGGTGACGACCTTCCAGTTATCCAAGGTTCAGCTCTTAAAGCTCTTGAAGGTGACTCAGCATACGAAGACATCATCATGGAATTGATGAACACTGTTGATGAGTACATTCCAGAACCAGAACGCGATACTGACAAACCATTGCTTCTTCCAGTCGAGGACGTATTCTCAATCACTGGTCGTGGTACTGTAGCATCAGGTCGTATCGACCGTGGTACTGTTCGTGTCAACGACGAAATCGAAATCGTTGGTATCAAAGAAGAGAAGAAAAAAGCAGTTGTTACCGGTGTTGAAATGTTCCGTAAACAATTGGACGAAGGTCTTGCAGGAGACAACGTTGGTATCCTTCTCCGTGGTGTACAACGTGACGAAATCGAACGTGGTCAAGTTATCTCTAAACCAGGTTCAATCAACCCACACACTAAATTCAAAGGTGAAGTTTACATCCTTACTAAAGAAGAAGGTGGACGTCATACTCCATTCTTCGACAACTACCGTCCACAGTTCTACTTCCGTACAACTGACGTAACTGGTTCAATCAAATTGCCAGCAGGTACTGAAATGGTAATGCCTGGTGATAACGTAACAATCGACGTTGAATTGATCCACCCAATCGCCGTTGAACAAGGTACTACTTTCTCTATCCGTGAGGGTGGACGTACTGTTGGTTCAGGTATGGTTACTGAAATCGAAGCTTAATTCGATCACGTTCCCAGAAATAACAATTTAAGTCAGACAACTTAAAATTGGACCCCACTAGCCCAAGCTAGTGGGGTTTTCTATGCCCCTTAGTGATTGTAAGCCCATCGGGCGCAGCAGAACTTAGGGGCATTGATGCAGTTCGAACATTCGT
>NZ_JBHCHN010000071.1:0-41870 GCF_041802885.1 Streptococcus sp. | reverse complement strand
GACCTGATTTCAGGCGAATACATCCAGCCCCAGCTGGTTTTGTCACCGCAGGAAGCCTTTTATGCGGAACGGGAAAGTCGCTCCCTGCAAGAAGCGGTTGGTCAGGTCTGTGGGGAGTTTGTCATGTGCTATCCGCCCGGGATTCCGCTTTTGTCACCTGGTGAGCGCGTAACCCAGGAAATTGTTGACTACATCATCTTCGCCAAGCAACGCGGTTGCTCCGTCCAAGGGACAGAAGATCCAGATGTCAACTTCATCAATGTCATTAAGGAGGTCTAGTCATGGAAATGTGGTTTTCAGAAGTCCAGACGCCCGATGTCAAATTATCCATTCGGACCAGCCAGCAGCTCTATGCTGGAAAAAGTGAATACCAGGACATCGCAGTTCTGGATTCCCCAGCCTTTGGAAAAATTTTAACTCTGAATGGCCGGGTTCTCTTTTCGGATGCGGACGACTTTGTTTACAACGAAATGGCAGTTCATGTGCCCATGGCGGTCCATCCCAATCCCAAGAAGATTTTGATTCTGGGTGGGGGTGATGGCGGTGTTGCCCAGGTTTTCAGCATGTACCCTGAAATTGAGCGCATCGATGTGGTTGAGCCAGATGAATTGTTGGTGGAAGTCTGTCGGGAATATTTCCCTGACTACGCAACAGGCTTGGAAGATGAGAGGGTTGAAGTCTATCTGCAAGATGGACTGCGTTTCCTACGCAACTGTGAAAACGAGTATGATATCATCATCAATGACGCAACAGACCCTTTTGGGCATACAGAAGGACTTTTTACCAAAGAATTTTATGGCAATGCCTATCGGGCCTTGAAGGAAGACGGCATCATGGTTTATCAGCATGGCTCACCTTTCTATGATGAGGATGAGTCCGCCTTTCGCTCCATGCATAGAAAGGCCAGCCAATCCTTTCCTATCAGCCGGGTTTACCAAGCCCATATTCCGACATCTGCGGCGGGCTATTGGCTCTTTGGCTTTGCGTCCAAGCAATACCATCCCATCGAAGACTTTGATCGGGAAAAATGGAAGAAGCGCCAGCTTTTTACAGAATACTATACAGCTAATTTACATGTGGGAGCCTTCATGCTGCCCCGTTATGTGGAAGAAATTTTAGAAGAAGAGGAAAGAAAATGAGTCGTTTATTAGTGATTGGCTGCGGTGGTGTAGCCCAAGTTGCCATCAGCAAGGTTTGTCAGGCAGAAGATACCTTTAAGGAAGTCATGATTGCCAGCAGGACCAAGTCCAAGTGTGATGATTTGAAGGCTGCTTTGGAAGGAAAAACTTCTGTAAAAATCGAAACTGCCCAAGTGGATGCGGACAAGGTGGAAGAAGTCATCGCCTTGATCGAAAGCTACCAGCCAAAAGCTGTCTTGAACGTTGCCCTGCCTTACCAAGATTTGACCATCATGGATGCCTGCTTGGCGACGGGCGTGGACTATATTGACACGGCCAACTACGAGTGCGAGGATACAGAAGACCCTGAATGGCGGGCCATCTACGAAAAACGCTGTGCAGAAGAGGGCTTTACGGCCTACTTTGACTACTCCTGGCAGTGGGCCTATAAGGAGCGTTTTGAAAAAGCAGGGCTGACAGCTCTTTTGGGCTCCGGATTTGATCCAGGGGTGACCAGCGTCTTCTCAGCCTACGCATTGAAGCACTATTTCGATGAGATCCACTACATCGACATCTTGGACTGTAATGGCGGTGACCATGGCTATCCATTTGCGACCAACTTCAACCCTGAAATCAACCTGCGTGAGGTTTCTGCCCCAGGTTCCTACTGGGAAAATGGCAAATGGGTGGAAGTCGAGGCAATGTCTATCAAGCGGGAATATGATTTCCCAGAGGTTGGTCAAAAAGATATGTACCTCCTTCACCACGAAGAAATCGAATCCCTGGCTAAAAACATTCCAGGTGTCAAACGAATCCGCTTCTTCATGACCTTTGGCCAATCCTATCTGACCCACATGAAGTGTTTGGAAAATGTTGGTCTCTTGCGGACTGACCCAATCAATTTCAACGGTCAGGAAGTGGTGCCGATTCAATTCCTCAAGGCCCTCCTGCCAGACCCTGCCAGCCTTGGCCCGCGTACCGTTGGCAAAACCAACATCGGCTGTATTTTCACAGGTATCAAGGACGGCGTGGAGAAGACCATCTACATTTACAACGTTTGTGACCACCAAGAGTGTTACAAGGAAGTGGGTTCACAAGCTATTTCCTACACAACTGGCGTGCCAGCCATGATTGGAACCAAGCTGGTTATGGATGGTACCTGGAAGAAACCAGGTGTCTACAACTTGGAAGAATTGGATCCAGATCCATTTATGGACCTGCTCAATCAGTACGGTCTACCTTGGCAGGTAGTAGAAAACCCGATTTTGGTGGACTAGATGAGAATTGATCAAGTCCCAACGCCAGCCTATGTCATTGACGAAGGCAAGCTGGTCAAGAATTTAGAAATTCTCAAGTCTGTCCAAGACCGTACAGGCTGTAAGGTTCTCTTGGCCCAAAAAGCCTTCTCCATGTACGCCACCTATCCCCTTATCAGCCAATATCTGGCTGGAACCACCGCATCTGGCCTTTATGAAGCCAAACTGGGTCGTGAGGAGTTTGGGGGCGAAGTCCATGTTTTTGCTCCAGCCTTCAAGGATACGGATTTGGAAGAAATCTTAGAAATTGCAGACCACATCGTCTTTAATTCTGAGCGCCAGTTGCGCAAGCACGTAGATAAGTGCCGAGCAGCTGGAGTCAGTGTCGGCCTGCGAATCAATCCTGAATGTTCTACCCAAGGTGATCAGGTTCTCTATGACCCCTGCGCAGCGGGTTCTCGTTTCGGTGTTCGCATTGACCAGTTTTCAGAAGATTTGCTGGACTTGGTGGATGGCCTGCATTTTCATACCCTTTGCGAGCAAAATTCGGATGATTTGAAAACCACCTTGGAGGCTGTCGAGGCCAAGTTTGGTCCCTATCTCCACCGCATCAAGTGGCTCAATATGGGGGGCGGCCATCATGTGACCAGAGAGGACTATGATCTGGAATTGCTGATTTCCTCTATCCAGCACATGCAGGAAAAATATGGGCTGGAAGTCTACATCGAGCCCGGTGAGGCCATCGCCCTCAATGCGGGCTATCTGGTGACAGAGGTCTTGGACATTGTGGAAAATGGTATTGAAACCTTGGTGCTGGATGCTTCGGCCACCTGTCACATGCCGGATGTTCTAGAAATGCCCTATCGCCCACCGCTCCGCCATGGCTTTGAGGCAGGGGAGAAGCCCTATACTTACAGACTGTCTTCCAATACCTGCCTGACGGGTGATATCATCGGCGATTATTCCTTTGAAAAACCTGTGGAGATTGGCGACAAGCTCTATTTTGAAGACATGGCCATCTATTCCTTTGTTAAAAACAATACCTTCAATGGCATCGGCCTGCCTAGTTTGGTCTTGATGGATCAGACTGGCGACTGCCGAATTATCAAAAGTTTTGGCTATGAAGATTTCAAGGGGAGGTTGTCATGATAGAAAGTCCAAAAGCAACGGGCTACCGCATGCCTGCTGAGTATGAGCCTCATCACGGCACCCTCATGGTGTGGCCGACCCGTCCTGGATCCTGGCCCTTTGATGGTCAGGGGGCAAAAAAAGCCTTCTGCCAGGTCATTAAAACCATTGCTGAGAGCGAGCGGGTCTATCTCTTGGTGGATGAGGCGCACCGAGAAGAAGCCCAATCCATGCTGGGGGAAGGCATTACCTACCTGGACATTTCCACAAACGATGCTTGGGCGCGTGACACAGGTCCGACGGTTTTGGTCCATAAAAATGGCAGAGCCTTGTCTGTTGATTGGGCCTTTAACGCTTGGGGCGGAAGTTATGATGGACTCTATCAGGACTATGAGGCAGATGATCAGGTGGCTAGCCACTTCAGTCAGGCCATCGGTCTGCCAGTTCATGATGCCCATCCTTTTGTGTTAGAAGGCGGAGCCATTCATAGCGACGGTGAGGGAACCATTTTGGTGACCGAATCCTGCCTGCTCAGTCCAGGCCGCAATCCCCATTTGAGCAAGGACCAGATCGAGCAAGTACTTCTAGATACTCTCGGAGCTGAAAAGGTTCTATGGTTGCCACACGGTATCTACAATGATGAAACCAATGAGCACGTGGACAATGTTGCGGCCTTCGTCGGCCCAGCTGAACTGGTTTTGGCCTGGACAGATGATGAGTCAGATCCCCAATATGCCATGTCCAAGGCAGATTGGGACTACTTGGAAAAGCAAGTGGATGCCAAGGGCAGAAAGTTGACCGTTCATAAACTGCCTATTCCAAAACATCCCATTCTGGTAACGGAAGCGGATTTGCCAGGCTATGTTTATGAAGCGGGGGAAGAAGAACGAACGGCAGGTGAACGCCTGGCGGCTTCCTATGTTAATTTTTATATCAGCAACGGTGCGGTCTTGGTGCCCCAGTTTGATGACGAGCATGATGCGGTGGCACTTGAGCTACTAGCGCAGCTTTTTCCCAGCAGAAAAGTCGTCGGCATTCCAGCCCGTGACATCCTGCTTGGGGGCGGGAATATCCATTGCATCACCCAGCAGATTCCCCTTTATGGGGCTAAATGACTCTGATACAGCGTCAAGCCGAATTGGCATACTACCAGTATAGCCGGCTCCGGCCTTCCTTATCTCAGAGCCATTGTATCGCCCATAAAGAACTTACGAAAAGGATTGAAATTATGAGAAATGTTACTGTTGCGGCTGTTCAGATGCAGTGCAGTCAGGATGTAAGGGAAAATCTGGCGACCGCAGAGCGTTTGGTCAGGCAGGCAGCTGGTCAGGGAGCGCAGATTATTCTCCTGCCAGAGCTCTTTGAGCGCCCCTATTTTTGTCAGGAACGCCAGTATGACTATTACAGCTATGCCAAGTCTGTTGAAGAGAATGATGCCATCCAGCACTTTATCTCTATTGCCAAAGAATTGCAGGTGGTCTTGCCCATTTCCTTCTATGAAAAGGATGGCAATAGTCTCTACAATTCCATTGCGGTCATTGATGCGGATGGGATAGTTTTAGGAGTTTACCGCAAGACCCATATCCCTGACGACCATTATTATCAGGAGAAGTTTTACTTTACGCCTGGCAATACTGGATTTAAGGTCTGGGAAACACGTTATGCCAAAATCGGGATTGGCATCTGCTGGGACCAATGGTTCCCAGAAACCGCTCGATGTTTGGCGCTGAATGGAGCAGAATTGCTCTTTTACCCAACAGCCATTGGTTCGGAGCCGATTTTGGATACGGATAGTCAAGGTCATTGGCAGCGGACCATGCAGGGACATGCGGCGGCCAATATCACACCGGTCATTGCGGCCAACCGTATCGGCTTGGAGCAAGTCCAGCCATCTGCGGAAAATGGAGGTCAGTCGTCTAGTCTACGTTTTTACGGTTCATCCTTTATGACGGATGAAACTGGTGAGCTCTTGACCAAGGCTGGCCGAGATGAAGAAGCAGTCTTGCTGGCCACTTATGATTTGGACAAGGGAGCGCGTGAGCGCCTGGACTGGGGACTCTTTAGAGACCGCCGACCACATATGTATCAGAAGATTGTGGAATAAGAAGAAAAAGCCTATCTAAAGGATGTATATCACCAGACAGACTTTCCTGTCTGGTTTTTTTGTGATAAAATATGGATAGCTAACTGATACAGAATCCTAATGAGGAGGCGACTATGGACCAAAAAGTAAAAAATCTGCTGGATGACTGGGAAATTGACAATCCTGCCTTGTATGAAATTGCAAGTAGTGCGCGCATGAAAATATTGCAACTGGCCGATAGAGTAGACGAAGAAGTGAAATATGGCGGTATTCTGTTTGCTGCACCAGTCCCCTTTTGCGGCATTTTTGTCTATAAGCAACATGTTTCTGTTGAATTTAGTCATGGTGCCAAGATTGTAGACACGCACGGTTTATTAGAAGGCAAAGGCAAAGGCCGTCGTCATGTCAAATTACATACGCTTGAAGACCTTGAAAATAAGCATTTAACGGAGTACTTACGATTGGCGCAAAAAGCAGCAGAATAAGATGCCAGTCTTCTAACTCAGTTTCCTGAATCAGCCATCACAGCCAAAGTTGTTGCCCTATCGGATAGGGTAGTCCAACTATTTTCAGACAGGAAAAAGTAAGTCAGGCGGTCTGACTCGTAAAAAAGTAAAAGCCCTCGTAAAAAGGGCTTTTACTTTTTCCTAAAATGCAATCAATTTATTGCCGCTTTTGACGCGGCTGATGGCCATGGCAATGACAAAGTAGAAGAGGGCAAAGAGGAGGAGGATGCCAATAGTCGGCAGGTAACTGGAAAGGCTGCTATCCACCGTCTGGTTGCTTTTGACCACATAGTAGACGGGGAAAAGTTTGGCAAAATTGAGAACGGGTTCTGATAGAACTTCTAGGGGAACAAAGACACCCGATGTGAAGGAGAGGCCAAGGCCGAGGACAGTGGACAAACCTGAGTAGAGGAAGCGGTTATTGCCAATGATGACAGACGCCAGAAAAGCCATGGAAAGGGCAGCAGTCGCAAAGGCTAGAGATACCAGCACATATTTGAGGAAAATAGGCTGGGTGACAAGGCTAGGCCTAAAGGCTAGGGCACCGAGGATAAAGAGGGCCGTGATGAAGAAGGCCACAAAGCCACATGCCATTAGCTTGGACTTGTTGATGGATACAAGACTGGTGGATGAAATCAACTGCCGTTGCAGGATCTTTGTCTCCTGGAAGTTGGACAAGAGCAGGCCAAAGAGACCGATAAAGATGGCAATCAGGGCATAGGTCATAAAGTTAAAGTAGAAGCTGGCCCAGTTGCTGGCTTCGTTTTGTTTGTTTGATTCCTGACCTTGCAAGAGGGTTACTTTGGCTTCCTTGGAAAAAGTTTGATTGAGGGCTTCAAAGTCGGTCTGGCCAGCGGTTAGCACCGCATTGGCAAAGGTGAAGTAGCCATTGGTCATGGAATAAACCAGGTTTGAACTATTGGTATTGATGGTGATGATTTGGACAGGGGAGGTCTTCTTCAAAATACCTTCTTCCAAATCTTCAGGCAGGACAATGATTCCATCCATTTCCCCGATAAAAATGCGTTCCCGCAATTCTTCAACAGGCTTGCTAGACAATTCGACATCGTGGTTTTCTTCCAAGTAGTCTTGGAAGGCATCACCTAGTTTGCTGTCTTCCTGCCGAACCAGAATCAGATCCAGACGGGTGTTTGAAAAATCTCCTCTTTCTTGAGGGTCCAGGCCCTGGTTGACTGCCGAAAGGATAAAGAAGATAAGGGCATAGGTGAAAATGTGCCATTTCATCCGCCAGATGCTGGTCATCAAGTATTTAAAGACTGTCATAGCGATTCCTCCTTAACAACAAGGTAGCCAAAGCAAGGGCCAAGAGGGCATAGACTCCCAGAACGATGGTTGCAAAGAGCAAGTTGTCTCGATTTGCCAGATTGTTTACCTGATAGAGGGTATCTGTTAGGATGGACATGGGATTGTATTTGGCAAAGAGTGGAGCAACTTTGTAAACGAGGAAGCGAATATTCAAGGACATCATACCCGCCGCAAAGGCTAGGAAATTGGTCAAGAGGACAGCAATCATGGTTTTGGTCGCTTCCTTGAGTTTCTCAACAGCACCCAAAGCATATCCCAGAGCTGTACCGCAGAGATTGCCCATGAAAACTAAGAGTAGGCTTTCTAGCGGCTGCAAGAAGACTTGAACCTTTAAAATGTAGACCACATAGGCATACAAGAGCAGATTGGCTATCATGGTCAAGCCCATGGTGACGAAAAAGGAAGATAGGATGAAGGTTGACTTTTTAAAGGGGGAGGAATTCAGGCGGGCACCCAGGGTAGACAAATTGGGCTGGATAATGATACAGCTGGAAATGGCTCCAAACATGGAATAGAAGCAGGCCATGGCAAAGAGGGAGTAGAAGTAAACCGCCATGGGATTCGTTTTTTGCTCCTCCTGTCGGACAGGGGAGTTTGAAAAATCAAGATAGTTTGCAGTTTCTCCCAATAGCATGATTTGTTCCATCTGGCTGAGAATGGATCGAATGATGGAAGGTTTGACACCGCTCAGGCTATTCACCACCATCTCAGAGTCCTTGTTGACATAGGCCTCGACTTTTTTGGATTCCAGCAAGTCTATCCCTTCCCCATCATTTTCAACAAGGGTGATGTCAAAGAGTCCTGTTTCTGGAAAGACATAGGCCGCAAAGGATTCTTCTTGTACAGCGACAGGAATACTTTCCACTTTAAAGGTAAAGACATTGGAGAGAGCTACATGGTAGAAGGTAGCTAGAAGAATGGGGAAGAGCAGGACCCAGAAGGTAAAACTCTTCTCCCGCAGGGTCGCCTTTGCCAGATAAGTAGCAGATCTTAGAAAATCATTCATCTTAATCACGTAACTCCTTTCCGGTAAAAGATAGGAAGACATCGCTGAGACTTGGCTGCTCACTATACAGTTTTAAGTAGGCCAGCCCATGTTGGTTCAAGAGCTGGGCCAGGGCAACGATGTTGCTTCCTTTTTGGGTAAATTGGAGAGTATAAGCTGACTTATTTTTATCCAGCAGCTGCAGATGGGGCAGACTTTCCATTTTCTTGATGATTGCATCTGAAGCCCCTTCCACCAATTCCAGGTGGATGATTTCCTTGGTGGCAATCATGGATTTGAGTTCTTCTGGGGTACCATCCACCACGTTATGACCCTTATCCATGATGACAATGCGGTCGCATAGCTGATCTGCCTCATCCAGATAATGGGTGGTATAGACAATGGTTGAGCCTTCTTTGTTGAGCCGTTTGATACCTTCCAAGATGAAATTCCGACTCTGGGCATCCACAGCGACAGTCGGTTCATCCAGGAAAATCAATTTGGGTCTATGGGCGATGCCGCAGGCGATATTGAGGCGGCGCTTGAGCCCGCCGCTCAGTTTATTGGGAAAGAATTTTCGATAATCTTCCAAGCCAACAAATGAAATGGCTTCTTCGACCAAATTTTTCCGTCTCTGCTTGTCTTTGATATAGAGACCGCAGAAGAAGTCGATGTTTTCATAGACCGTCAGCTGTTCAAAGTAGGCCAACTCCTGAGGCACCAAGCCAATGTTTTTCTTGATATGGTAGGCGTTTGGGACCATAGCCTCCCCAAAAACCCGAATATCGCCCTTGTCATAGGTCAAGAGCCCCAGCATACAGTTGATGGCAGTGGTTTTACCACAACCATTTGGGCCTAAAAAGCCAAGGATTTCACCTTCTCTGACTTCCAAATTAAAATGATCCAGAGCAAGGAGTTCCTTGTAGCGTTTGACCAATTCTTTGATTTCAATGGTTTTCATTTTTCTCCTCCTTTTTAAACAGACATTTCGCCTTTTACAATTCTAGTATAGTCTTTTTGGCAAACAGTAACCAGTGTCCCCAGTCATATCTTGATATGAAAATAGTCATATTTTCCCCTGGAAGACTAGCATTTCTGGCTGAAATACCGTATACTAAAACTAGATTGGATGTTCTTGGTGAAAGGAGAAGGAATGCGTACCATCATTGAAAAAATTCTGTTGAGCATGCTCTCCTATGCAGCCTTGCTTCTGCTGGATAGGGGACAAAATAGTGTGGCCTTCCTGCTCCTATCCCTCATCTTATCTTTCTTGCTGGAGCTGTTCCTGCAAAAAAGGCTTCAAGTGGGGATTTTACTTGCCCATGCCCTGCTGTTTCTGCTGAAGCCAGAAGCCCTCTTTTTCTTTCCCTTGTTTGTCTATTCGGCTATACAGATTATTCCTAATTGGACTTGGCTTTGCCTCTTCGTCCTCTTTTTCTTACCGACTCCGCTGACTGTCCTCTTTAGCTTTTTAGCGGCCTACATGGCCTACCAAAGGCAGGCAGATCAGGCTTTTAGGAAGCAAAATCTGCAAATCCAGAATCGGCTGGCCCATGACAAGATGGCCCTGCGCCGCAAGCAGCAGCAGTTGGAGCAGGATCAGGTCAAGAATTTGGAAATTGCCACCCTGTCTGAGCGCAACCGCATTGCCCATAGCTTGCACGACTCCATCGGGCACCTGATCAGCAGCAGTATCTTGCAGCTGGAAGCCCTCCAGATAACCAGTCAGGAAGAAGCCACCCGTAACCGCTTGGAAATCCTGTCAGAACACCTGCAAACAGGTATGACCGACATCCGCCAGACCCTCCACCAGCTTTACAACGAATCCTTTGACCTCCACCAGCGCCTAGAGGAAAGTTTGGAACCGCTCGGCAATCGGGAATTGACCTTTCATTATAGTGTGGAGTCGCACTTGCCCCTCTCTGTCAAGCTTGACCTCCTGACCATTGTCAAGGAATTGGTGACCAACTGCTGCAAGCATTCCAACAGCAGCCAGGTAAGGCTGGTCTTGGTGGAGCAGCCCAGCTTTTTCAGCCTGACCTACAAGGACAATGGCAGTCTTCATTCCCAGAGTCAGAAGGGAATTGGTCTTTATTCGATTGAAGAAATTGTCCAAAAATACAAGGGAAATATGACCATTGACCAAGCAGATGGCTATCACCTGCACTTGATCTTTAGAAAGGAGGCCATAGAGCTATGAAGGAACTCGTGATTATCGATGATGATTATTTGGTGGTTCAGGCCTTGGAAACCATTGTTAATTCCAAGGAAAATCTAACTGTCGTGGCAACTGGCCACAGTGGCCAAGAAGCCATTGACCTCTATCAGCAGCACCAGCCCGACCTCCTTTTGATGGACATCCGCATGGATCCCATGTCAGGTATTGAGGCAGCGGCCAGCATATTGGAGGAGCATAAGGAGGCCAAGATTCTCTTTATCACCACCTTTCAGGACGATGACTATATCACAAAGGCCATGGCTCTGGGCTGCCGCGGATACATTTTAAAACAAAATATCAAGGGTATTGTTCCCGCCATCGAAGCCGTTGACAATGGCCACCTGGTTTTTGATTCAAAGATTATTCAAGCCATCCACCCCAAGAAAGAAGTGCAGGATGTCGAGCATTTGACAGAGCGTGAAAACCAAGTTCTGCGCCTGGTTGCAGATGGTCTCAACAACAAGGAAATCGCGGACCTCCTTTTTTTGAGCGAAGGCACCGTACGCAACTATGTATCTGCCCTGATGGACAAATTAGAACTGAGAGACCGGACCCAGCTGGCGGTCTATTATTACAAACACCAGTCATAATGGGACTGCAGTGAGATTTGAAAAGGAGAAAACGATGTCAGAAATCTGGGATGCCTACGATAAGGATCGAAATCTGCTCCTGGGGAAATCCATCAAGCGCGATACTTTTTCCACGGATGATGACTATCACCTGGTTGTCGAAGTGCTTCTCCTTCACGAAGATGACAATAGTGTCCTCTTTATGAAGAGGAGTCCAGAAAAACCATCCTTTCCTGACTATTATGAAGCGACTGCAGGCGGATCCGCCTTACAGGGCGAAAGCTCTGAGCAGGCCGTCCACCGCGAATTGCTTGAAGAGATAGGCTTGACAGTCAGTCGCTTACAGCTTTTCTACCAGACCACCGAAGACAAGTACCATATGCACTTTGACAAATATATCGGTTGGACCAAGGAAAGCAAGGAGGCTATTTCTTATCAGGAAGGAGAGACAGTTGGCCATGTCTGGGTCAAACCCCAGGATTTACCAACTTTTCTAAAAGAGGAAAAAATAGTCCCTTCGCAGATTGAGGAACTAAACATTCTTTTTAATCTAAATGATTAATCTAGATGTCATACAGAAAAAGCGACAAACTCTGCTTTTGAGTTTGTCGCTTTAGTCCATCATAGATGGGATGGAACAATCTTTTTATTTATTAAAAAATTGCTGAATCAATTGCCCCCCATAAATCCAAAAATAGCTGTAGGAAATAATGGATAAGGGTTTGCAAATAAGAATGATGGTGATGAATTTTCTATAGGACATGCTGGTTAGCCCAGTAATCATCACCATGGCATCAGCCGGAGAAATAGGGGAGAGCATGCAGAGAATGAAGAAAATTTCAAATCCCCGTTTGTCATCAATCTTACTTTCATACTTATCAAATGTCTCCTCTTTCATAAAAAGCAAACAAAACTTTCTGCCATAAGTCCGAGACAACCAGAAGAGGATGATACTTCCAATGATGATACCAATGTAGTTGACGACAAATCCCAAGAGAGGACCAAAGACAAGAGCCCCAACAACAGTTGTCACCCCACCCGGTATAACCGGGAAAACGACCTGAACAATTTGGATTAAAATATAGGTGAAACTCCCAAGAGAACCTTGTTTCTCCAGAAATTCTTTAAGGATATTTTGGTCATTTAAAATTCCAATTTTATAAAGCCATATAACAAAGAAAAAAGTAGCGATAAGGATAAGGACACTTAATATTTGAATTGTTTTTTGCCAAAATTTATACATAATTTCATTGTACCATAGAAAGTGGATTTTTCCGACTCCAAGCTCGGAAGAAAATTATTTTGCTTTTTCAAAAATAATTTGTTATAATGTGAAACGTAACGAATTTAGGGGTCGTTACGGATTCGACAGGCATTATGAGGCTTGTTCTGCAACCCGACTGGCGGCGTAACCGCTCAGTTTAAATATAACTGCAAAAAATACAAACTCTTACGCTTTAGCTGCCTAAAAAACAGCGGGTGTGACCAACCATAAATTGCTTGTGTTTATGAATTGGTCTTAATATAGCAAGCTACGTTAGGACAGTGTCAGGCTGTTTTAAAAGAGATTGACTGACTCGCAAGATTTGGATTTGAGTTATGTATCAAGGTCTTGTTAAAATAAGACATAACCTATGGTTGTAGACGAATGAGTTAGCAGGTGTTTGGACGTGGGTTCGACTCCCACCGGCTCCATCCCTAAGCATGGAAGATTACTCAAGAGGCTTAAGAGGCCGTGTTGGAAACGCGGTAGGCGTGTAACAGCGTGCGTGGGTTCGAATCCCATGTCTTCCGTCCAAAATGAGCATTGGCAACAATGCTTTTTTTCTTGTTTAAAAGGTGGCTGATGCCACCTTTTATTGCAGATTGAGCTTTTTGGTCATGATAAAGTGAGTACCAAAGTAGAAGCCCAGAGCCATTAAAATATTCAATACCAGTAGAACAGGGTTCTGTCTGATTGGAACCATGACTTCCTCGTAATTGACTGTGGAGGTGATGCTCGTCATGGTCTGAATGATACCCAGCACAAAGTTGAGCCCCACATAAAAGGCGACAGCCAGAAGAACCCGGTGGTCCTTGAACAATTGGCCCAAAGAGATGGCGAAGTAGCTCAAGAGAATTCCTAAGACTGTATTGATGAAAATACTAAAGAAGAAGAGGATACCATCAAGGAAATATAGACTTATCAGAAAGATAAACTGGGTCCATGCTTCATTTACAAAATCAGCCATACTTGGCATTTGTTGGGACAGACTGATTCCTGCAATGATGAAGCCACTCAGGAGAATAACCAGGGAGGCAATAAAGTACCAGATCAAAGCAGCTACCAATTTACTCAGAATCAACTGGTGGCTATTAACAGGCAGGGTCATGGTAAGATAACCTTGTCTGCCATAGATATTTTTATAGAAACGACTGACGACAAGGAAGAAGGTCGAAATCAAGAGGCCAATGATAATAATGGCAAAGGCAAAAATGGTGAAGCCTAGGAGTAGGCTTTCTGCAAAAGCAGGACCATTTTCCAAAAAACGGGCATTGTGTTCACTCCGGTAGGCGATGGTCTGTACCCAGAAACCAATAACCAATGACAAGAGACCAGTGATGGCATAGAGGCTCAGATACCATTTGCCCAGTGATTTAAATTCGTATTTTAATAATTTTCCAAACATATTCTATCTCCTCCTTGGGACTAAGCTCTAAAATCACTGCGGAAGAGCTCATCGATGGAAAGGCCGCTTTCAACGCGCAGATCATCCACATTTCCTTGGCGGACCACACTACCATTCTGCAGGAAAATGACTTCATCCAGGACTTGCTCTACATCCGAAATCAGGTGGGTTGAGAGGATAACAGAAGCAGTTGGAGAGTAGTTGTTGATGATGGTGCGAAGGATGTAATCCCTAGCGGCAGGGTCAACCCCTCCGATGGGCTCATCCAAGATGTACAGCTGAGCCTGACGGCTCATAACCAAGATCAACTGAACCTTTTCTTTATTTCCTTTTGATAGGTGCCGCATACGGCTGTTAGGGTCAATGTGCAAATCTTCTAGCAGGTGATAGGCCCGTTCCTGGTCAAAGTCAGCATAAAAATCCCGAAAGAGTTCGATGGCCTGGCTGACCTTCATGTTTTCATCCAGATAAGTAGTATCCGGCAGATAGGAGACAATGGCCTTGGTTTCAGGTGACGGTGTATGTCCCTTGATGAGGATTTGACCATAGTCCGGCTGAAGCAGACCATTCAAGAGCTTGATAAGGGTGGTTTTTCCTGAACCATTAGGACCAAGTAAGCCGATAATTTTTCCAGTCTCTAATTTCAAATTGATATTATTTAGGGCAACTAGACTGCCATAGGCCTTGGATACTTGTTGGATTTCTACCAGATTAATTGGTTTGTCCATAAGGCTCTCCTTTCAAAAATTCTTCTAATTGTGCGACCAAATCGATTTTTTCAAAACCGAGATCGAGCATATTGGTGACAAAGGAATCTAATTCCTGCTGAGCCAACTCCACTCGAGTTTTTTGGATGAGTTCCACATTATCCGTGACAAAGCGTCCAGTTGTCCGCACAGAATAAACAAAGCCTTCTGTTTCCAAGTCGGAGAGGGCCCGTTGGACAGTATTGGGATTGACACCAGCTGTTTCAGCCAAATCACGGACAGTAGGCAACTTGTCACCCGACTTGAGTTGTTTGGTGACAATCTGTAACTTGATAATATTACTGATTTGTATATAGATGGGAATATTGTTATCAAATTTCCAAGCCATATTTCTTCCTTTCTAGACAATTTCTGGAAATAGCTGTTGCAACATCCTGGAAATTGTATCTTTGTATTAACTTGATAATACATTATTTTAAAGAATAATGCAAGTAATTTAACTCTTTTTTTTGTATAATAGAGAAAGAAACCATTTTCAAGGAAAAGAGAGGAGCTGCCATGCTGGCACAAATGGATACCAAGACTGTCTATACCTTCATGGATAGCACCCTGACGATTGACAAATATGTGGCGCGTGGCAAAGAATTGGGCTATGCTTATCTGGGTATCATGGACCACAACAATCTCTATGCGGCCTATTCCTTTATGGAAGCTTGTTATAGAGCAGAGATTCGTCCCTTAATCGGTTGCGAGTTAGATCTTGAATTGGAACAGGTGCCAATCACCATTCAAGTTCTAGCCCTTAATAGCATAGGCTACCAACACCTCATGAAAATCTCAACCGCCAGGATGATGGGGGAAAAGGACTTTGCGGCTATCCGCCAGTATTTGACAGATGTAGCTGTTATTGTTCCAGTGGAAAACATGAAAGTTGCTGAAAATTTGGGAGTGGACTACTATATCGGTGTCCGTCCAGATACCCCCGCTCAAAAATTTGACAAACCTATTTTGCCACTTTATACTGTTCGCTATTTGGAAGAATCGGACCTAGAAACCATACAAGTCCTGCATGCTATCCGTGAAAATCAAGCCCTCAGTCAAATCGGACAGATCCCCATCCACCAAGCCTTCTTGTCACCAAGCGAGCAGGCAGATCTTTTTGTCCATAATTTTCCGCAAGCTCGTCAGAATCTGGAGGAGTTGGTTTCTGGTATTCACTATGAACTAGATCGGGATTTAAAATTGCCCCGTTTTAATCGTGAACGACCAGCAGTAGAAGAGCTACGGGAAAGAGCCTATGCGGGACTAGAGAGAAGAGGTTTGCTGGCACAAGTCTACCAAGATAGAATGGACAACGAATTGTCCATTATCCACCAGATGGGCTTTGATGACTATTTTCTCATCGTCTGGGACTTGCTGCGCTTTGGCCGCAGTCAGGGCTACTATATGGGCATGGGACGGGGTTCGGCAGTCGGAAGCCTAGTGGCCTATGCCTTGGACATAACAGGGATTGACCCAGTCAAGCATAATCTCCTCTTTGAGCGCTTTTTAAACCAAGAACGCTTCAGCATGCCTGATATCGATATTGATATCCCGGATATCTATCGGGGAGACTTCTTACGCTATGTGCAAAAACGCTACGGCAGTATGCACACTGCCCAGATTGTTACCTACTCGACATTCGGTGCCAGACAGGCCATCCGGGACGTTTTTAAACGATTCGGAATCCCTGAGTACGAGTTGACCAACATCACAAAAAAGATTTCTTTCCGCGATAGTTTGACCTCGGCCTATGAAAAAAATGCCTCCTTCCGCCAGATCATCAACAGCAAGGCCGAGTATCAGAAGGCCTTCACTCTGGCCAAGGCCATCGAGGGCCAACCAAGGCAGACCTCCATCCATGCCGCTGGTGTAGTGATGAGTGACAATGATTTGACCGATGTCATCCCGCTCAAACAGGGGGAGGATATGTTGATTACCCAGTATGATGCCCATGCTGTTGAGGCCAATGGTCTGCTCAAGATGGACTTCCTAGGTCTGCGCAATCTGACCTTTGCCCAAAAGATGAAAGAGGCAGTAGCTGAAAAATATGGCATTGAAATGGTGATTGAAGACATTGACTTGGAAGATAAGGAAACCTTGGAACTCTTTGCCGCGGGTCAAACCAAGGGCATTTTCCAGTTTGAGCAACCAGGGGCCATCAATCTTTTGAAGCGGGTCAAACCAAACCGCTTTGAAGACTTGGTAGCGACCACCAGTCTCAATCGTCCTGGTGCCAGTGATTATTCGGATAACTTCGTCAAGCGTAAGCACGGCCAGGAAAGAATTGACCTGTTGGACGACTCCATTGCAGACATTCTACGACCAACCTATGGCATCATGCTCTATCAGGAACAAGTGATGCAGATAGCTCAACGCTATGCAGGCTTTACTCTAGGAAAGGCCGACTTGCTCAGACGGGCCATGTCTAAAAAGGATGTCCAGCAGATGCAGGAGATGGAAGCAGAATTTCTTCAAGGAGCGAGGAAGTTGGGTCATAAAAGTGATAAGGCTAAGGATATCTTCGGGATGATGGTTAAGTTTGCAGGCTATGGTTTTAACCGAAGTCATGCCTATGCCTATTCAGCCCTGGCCTTTCAACTAGCTTATTTTAAAACCCATTACCCTGATGTCTTTTTTGACATTATGCTCAATTATTCCAGCAGTGATTACATCACAGATGCCCTGCAATTTGATTTTAAGGCAGCTAAACTTTCTATCAACAACATTCCCTACCACGACCGTTTTGACAAAAAAGAGATTTTCATGGGGCTCAAGAATATCAAGGGCTTTCCGAGGGATTTTGCTTTCTGGATTGTGGAAGAGCGGCCTTTTAAAAGTGTAGAAGATTTTATTCTCAGATTACCATCTCAGTACAAAAAACAGGAATTGTTGATTCCGCTCATCCAACTAGGCCTTTTTGACATATTTGAAAAAAACCGGCAAAAAATTATCAGCAATCTAGACAATCTCTTTGTCTTCGCGGATGCCTTTGGCTCCTTCTTTGCAGAAGAAGAGTACAGCTGGACAGAGGCGGAAGATTATAGTGACAGTGAAAAGTATGATTTGGAGCAAGCCATTATCGGTGTGGGAATCAGTCCCCATCCTTTGCTGAAAATCAGCAGGGAAGCTAGACAGGATTATGTGGATTTAGCTGACTTAGTAGAAGGACAAAAGGCGACTATTTTAGTTCAAATTCAGTCCATTCGAACTATCCGAACCAAGAAAACAGGGGAGCAAATGGCCTTTCTTCAGGTCACTGATACCAAAAAGAAATTAGATGTCACTCTCTTTCCAGAAGTTTATCGGCGGTACGCTCCTGAATTGAAAGAAGGTGTCATTGCTTACCTATCTGGTCGTGTTCAGGAACGGGATGGGCATTTGCAGCTTCTGTTGGAAAACATGGAAAGTCCGAATCTAGAGAGATTTTGGATCTTGCTGGAGAATCAGCAGTACGATGAAGAATTGGCTGCTATCTTAAAAAACTATCCTGGAAATATACCAGTTATTCTCCATTATCAGGACAGTAATCAGACCATTCAGGCTCAGCGAATTTTTGTCCAAAAATCAGAGGAATTGCAGGAGAAATTGGCAGGAATTTCTTTGAAAACGGTTTTTCGATAAAAAACACATAAAACCTAAGCAAGTTACTGTTTAATGTGGTATAATGGTACAGTTAAAATGAAAACAAAGGAGTAAAATACGAATGAAACGTATTGCTGTCTTGACCAGTGGTGGTGATGCCCCTGGAATGAACGCTGCTGTTCGTGCAGTTGTTCGTAAGGCCATTTATGAAGGCATGGAAGTCTATGGTATCAATCGTGGCTATGCCGGCATGGTGGAAGGTGACATTTTCAAATTTGAAACCAAAGATGTGACCAACATTATGTCACAGGGTGGAACCTTCTTGCGTTCAGCTCGTTACCCAGAATTTGCCCAATTAGAAGGTCAGTTGAAAGGGATTGAGCAATTAAAAAAACACGGTATTGAAGGTGTTGTGGTTATCGGTGGTGACGGGTCATACCACGGAGCAATGCGCTTGACAGAACATGGATTCCCAGCTGTTGGTGTACCGGGTACAATTGACAACGACATTGTTGGTACAGACTTTACCATTGGTTTTGATACTGCTGTCAATACAGCCATCGAAGCTATTGATAAAATCAGTGATACATCATACAGCCACAAGCGCACATTCGTTGTGGAAGTGATGGGACGTCACGCCGGCGATATTGCTGTTTGGGCTGGTCTTGCAACGGGTGCTGATCAAGTCATCATCCCAGAAGAAGACTTTGACATCAAGGAAGTTGTTAAACGCAACATGGATGGTTATGAAAATCGTGGTAAAAGTCATGCCATTATCGTCTTAGCTGAAGGTGTAACCAATGCAGAAAACTTTGTTGCCATGATGAAAGAAGCTGGTGATACCAGCGATCTTCGTGCAACTAACCTTGGTCACATTCTTCGTGGCGGACGTCCGACAGCTCGTGACCGGGTTCTTGCATCATGGATGGGAGCAAAAGCAGTTGCTCTTCTGAAAGAAGGCAAGGGTGGTCTGGCAGTCGGTATTAAACACGAAGAGTTGGTTGCTTACCCAATCATGGGGACAGCTGAGGAAAATGCCTTGTTCAGCCTGACAGAAGATGGCAAAATTAAGGTTAACACTCCTCATAAGGCTCAGATCGAATTGGCTCAACTTAGTCGCGAATTGCGCCGCTAAGTCTCTCATATCAGAATAAAATTAAAATTTAGGAGTATTTTTAAAATGTTTAAACGTGTTAAAATCGTTGCAACCCTTGGTCCTGCAGTAGAAATCCGTGGTGGTAAAAAATTCGGTGATGATGGCTACTGGGGTGAGAAACTGGATGTAGAAGCATCAGCAGAGAAAATTGCACAGTTGATTTCTGAGGGTGCAAATGTCTTCCGTTTCAACTTCTCACATGGAGACCATGCTGAGCAAGGAGAGCGCATGGCAACAGTTCGTCGTGCTGAAGAAATTGCTGGTCAAAAAGTTGGTTTCCTTTTGGATACTAAAGGACCTGAAATCCGTACAGAATTATTTGCAGACGATGTGAAAGAATACTCATATAAGACTGGTGAAGTGATTCGTGTTGCTACAAAACAAGGCTTGAAATCAACACGTGAGTTGATTGCATTAAATGTTGCTGGTGCTTTGGATATCTTTGATGATGTTTCAGTTGGTAAACAAGTGCTAATTGATGATGGTAAACTTGGTCTTCGCATCATTGAAAAAGATATTGATAAGCGAGAATTTGTTGTTGTTGTCGAAAACGATGGTATCATTGCAAAACAAAAAGGTGTGAACATCCCTTACACCAAGATTCCTTTCCCAGCTTTGGCTGAACGTGATAATGCAGATATCCGCTTTGGTTTGGAACAAGGTCTGAACTTTATCGCTATCTCATTTGTACGTACCGCTAAGGATGTAGAAGAAGTTCGCAACATCTTGAAAGAAACTGGTAATGAGCATGTGCAACTCTTCTCTAAAATTGAAAACCAACAAGGTATTGACAATATTGATGAAATCATCGCTGCTTCAGATGGTATCATGATTGCCCGTGGTGACATGGGTATCGAAGTACCGTTTGAAATGGTTCCAGTATACCAAAAAATGATCATCACTAAGGTTAACGCTGCTGGTAAAGCGGTTATCACTGCAACAAACATGTTGGAAACCATGACTGAAAAACCACGTGCGACTCGTTCAGAAGTATCTGACGTCTTTAATGCGGTTATTGACGGTACAGATGCAACAATGCTTTCAGGTGAGTCAGCAAATGGTAAGTACCCAGTTGAATCTGTTCGTGCTATGGCAACGATTGATAAGAATGCACAAACCCTCTTGAAAGAGTACGGCCGCTTGGATTCTTCGCACTTTGACCGTACTTCTAAAACAGAAGTTATCGCCTCAGCAGTGAAGGATGCAACCAACTCAATGGATATTAAATTGGTTGTAACAGTGACTGAGACTGGATTCTCAGCTCGTCAAATCTCTAAATACCGTCCAGATGCAGATATCTTGGCCATTACTTTCACTGAGAAAGTTCAAAAATCACTCATGATTACTTGGGGTGTCATCCCAGTTGTGACTGATAAACCAAACTCAACTGACGACATGTTTGAATTGGCTGAAAAAGTTGCTCTTGAGCAAGGACTTGTTGAGCCAGGTGACAACATCGTTATCGTAGCGGGTGTACCAGTAGGTGTATCTGGTTCAACCAACACAATGCGTGTCCGCACAGTATTGTAATAAATCAAAAAGAACAGTTTTCGGACTGTTCTTTATTTTTTGATGTACCTATCTGGTGAGAATGGTCTTCTGTCGAAAAAATTCTTCAATTCGAGAATTTCTCTAGCGATTTGCCAACCGATGAAGGGGCCCGAAGTCAAGCCAGATGAACCGAGGCCACTAGCGACCCAAATAGAAGGTTGATCGTTTAAGTTGCCATAGAAGGGTAAAAAGTCAGAAGTATAGGCCCGAGTTCCGACTCGGGTTTTTGAGATAGGATAGTTCTTTAGGGCAGGGATAAATTGAATGGCCGTTTCCTTCATCTCTTCTATCAGCTGACTATCCACTGTCAAATCATAACCCTTATCGTTTTCATGACTAGCTCCAATAGCTAGCCTTCCCTGATCAAAGGGTAGGATATCTATTTCTCCATGCAGCATGCAGCCAGGCCACTTACCGCTTGAAAAATTAGTTTCTACTTCTAATAGCTGTCCCTTTTGAGGTCTGATATCCACCTTGTAACCTAAGGGTTCTAAGATTTGTGGCAGCCAGGCACCAGAGGCTAAGATCAGCTGATCGTAGGCCAGTTCTTGCTCATTGACTTGGACAGTTTGGTGCTTGCCCAACCTGGCTTGACCATGGATGATTGTACCCCCCTTTTGGAGGAAGAGCTTCTGCAAAATATCCAATAGAGCTGCACCGTCTAGCCGACCGCCGCCACCAGTCAGGACAGCCCCTTGGTCTGTTTCAAGTTCGGGAATTAGCTGGCCTAGGTTGCTTTCCTCATAGATGGTCAGCTCGCCAATCATCTCTGCCTCCTGTCTTCTCTCAAGCGCTAATTGATAGAGTTTTTCCAGCAGATGTGGTTGATTTTTAAAGACTAAGGTGCCTGTTTGGCGGTAGGGAAGTTCATCAACACCTGCCCGTTTCAAATCCTCCATTAACTGTAAGTAGAAGTTGGCACCTTGCGATGTCAGGCGATACCAGTCCTTATTGCGCCTTTGGGAAAGCCAGGGACAGATGATGCCAGCAGCAGCTCGTGTTGCATTGCCCTGACCACTGTCAATCAGAGTAATATTGCATTCAGCATACCTTGAAAGATAAAATGCGGCAGTGGAGCCAACAATGCCCCCGCCGATAATGATGATTTCTTTTTTCATAGTGCTAGTATATCACAAATCACCTAGTTTCCATATTTGCCTCAAGATGGTAAAATAGGACTATTGAATGTAAAGGGAGTGAAATATGGAAGATGTGATGAATCCTTCGGTCTTGATCTTGGGTCAAGGAGCGATAAAAATTGCGGCAATAGGAGACAGTCTAACCTACGGTTATGGATTGGAAAATCGCCAACAGGATGCTTATCCTAGTATTTTATTAGAATTATTGGGCTCACATTACCAGGTTGCTAATTATGGGATGAGTGGTCGGTCCTTGTTATCCACTTCAGACTACCCTTATCTGAAGGAAAAAAATGCCCAGCAATCTTTGGAGAGTGATGCAGATATTGTCATCATCATGATTGGCAGCAATGATAGCCGGACAGCCTACTGGAACAAGGAGCAGTTCATCAAGGAATACCGTGACCTTGTCAAGGGTTATATCAAGCTCCCCAGTCAGCCGGAAGTCTTTATTCTGGCGCCGCCCTATGTGCCCACCAGTCGCTTTGGCCTAAACAATGAAGTCATCCGCGATGAGATTCAGCAGATTGTTGAGGATGTAGCTGATGAATTGGGTGTCCATTTTATCAATCTCTATCCCATCACAGAAGATCATCCAGAATACTACAGCGATGGCCTACACCTGACTCCACTTGGTAACCGAGTGATTGCGAAAGCTATCTTTTCAGCCCTGAGAGCATAAGACCTATCCATTTTCTCATGAAATATGATATACTAATATGGAAGAGATTGGAGAAATTATGGTAAAAAGAGATTTATATGGAATTATTGGATTGATTGTGCTCACCGTTTTGGCCTTAGTAGCTCTTCGGGTCTGGGTATATGAGCCAGTCACCATCAATGAACAAATGGCCAATCAATATTTGGCGGAAAAAGATGTCATTATCGCCGACCGCAATAAGGAAATACAGTATGGTGATTTTGTTCTCTACACAGTAGATAAGAAAGAATATGTCGGTCGTGTCATTGCGATGGAAGGTGATAGTGTGACTTATCTTTATGATGTCCTCTACCGCAATAATGAAATTGTTCCAGAGAATTATTTGAAGATCCACGGTCAGTCAGAATACTATACCGAAGATATGACCATCGAAACTTTGACAAAGGGTAAGTATTCGACTGTAGCAAAGGATTCTTATCTGATTTTAAATGACAAGCGTACAGACTTGCGAGACAGTCGTCAGTTTGGTTTGATTACTAAGAAACAAATTATTGGCCCTTTGACCTTTCGCTTGAAACCTTTTAGCCAATTTGGCTTTATCGATAATGGACTGGCTCAATAGAGCTGGTTTTTCTATGCCCCTTAGCGATTGCAAGCCCAATGGGCGCAGCAGAGCTTAGGGGCATTGATGCAGTTCGAACAGATGTGAGAACTACGTACCTTGAAATCTTTAGCGATTGCAAGTCCAGAGGGCGAAGCAGAGCTTAGGGGCATTGATGCAGTTTGAACATGTGAGAACTACGTTCCTTAGTATCCTTAGCGATTGCAAGCCCAAAGGGCGCAGCAGAACTTAGGGGCATTGATGCAGTTCGAAGGAGTGAGAACTACGTTCCTTAGTATCCTTAGCGATTGCAAGCCCAAAGGGCGCAGCAGAGCTTAGGGGCATTGATGCAGTTTGAACAAGTGAGAACTACGTTGCTTAGTATCCTTAGCGATTGCAAGCCCAGAGGGCGCAGCAGAGCTTAGGGGCATTGATGCAGTTCGAACAAGTGAGAACAGCGTTCCTTAGTATCCTTAGCGAATGCAAGCCCAAAGGGCGCAGCAGAGCTTAGGGGCATTGATGCAGTTCGGACAAGTGAGAACTAGGTTGCTTGAAATTCTCTAAATTTGGTCAATAGTAGGTTGGTGCGGAAGATTTTGGTTTGTGCAAAAGAAGACTATACCAATTTTTTAGTTGACAATCTAAACATCTTGATATATACTGATTTCATCAGTCTTTTTGATAAAAAATTAGACTATACCAATTTAAATGTGAAGGAACTCTACAGAAATGTAGAGGGTGAAAATAACATGTGTGGAATCGTTGGTGTTGTAGGCAGTCGTAATGCAACAGACATCTTGATGCAGGGTCTTGAAAAGTTGGAATACCGTGGCTATGACTCAGCTGGTATTTTTGTAACAACAGGGAAAAAAGGCAGCTTGATTAAATCTGTTGGTCGTATTGCAGACCTTCGGGCTAAGATTGGGATTGACATTGCTGGTTCAACTGGTATTGGACACACGCGCTGGGCGACTCATGGCAAACCGACCGTTGACAATGCCCATCCCCATACTTCTCAAACTGGGCGCTTTGTCCTCGTCCACAATGGAGTGATTGAAAATTACCTGCAAATGAAGGAAGATTATCTGGCTGGCCATGACTTTAAGGGTCAGACGGATACAGAAATTGCCGTTCATTTGATTGGTAAATTTGTGGAAGAGGATGGCTTGGATGTTTTGGAAGCCTTCAAGAAGGCCCTTCATATCATCGAGGGTTCCTATGCCTTTGCCTTGATTGATTCTGAAAATCCAGATGTCATCTACGTGGCCAAAAACAAGTCTCCACTCCTGGTTGGTTTGGGCGAAGGCTACAACATGGTCTGCTCAGATGCGATGGCTATGATTCGGGAAACCAACCAATTCATGGAAATTCATGACAAGGAATTGGTTATCGTGACCAAGGATTCCGTTCAAGTGCAGGATTACGAAGGAAATCCAGTAGAACGTGAAGCCTATACTGCTGAGTTGGATCTGTCTGACATCGGTAAGGGAACCTACCCGTTCTACATGCTCAAGGAAATCGATGAGCAACCAACTGTGATGCGTAAACTCATCTCAACATACGCCAATGAAGATGGCAGCATGAAAGTAGATGCCGACATCGTCAAGGCTGTTCAGGAAGCAGACCGTATCTACATCTTGGCAGCTGGTACATCCTACAATGCAGGTTTTGCATCTAAAAACATGCTGGAAGCTCTGACGGACACACCAGTTGAGTTGGGTGTGGCATCCGAGTGGGGCTACCACATGCCGCTTCTCAGCAAAAAACCACTCTTTATCCTCTTGACCCAATCTGGTGAAACGGCCGATAGCCGTCAGGTCTTGGTGAAGGCCAACCAAATGGGCATTCCAAGCTTGACCATCACCAATGTACCAGGCTCAACCCTTTCTCGTGAGGCGACCTTCACCATGTTGCTCCATGCTGGCCCTGAAATTGCGGTAGCATCAACTAAGGCTTATACTGCACAGGTAGCAGCCCTTGCCTTCCTAGCGAAAGCAGTTGGTGAAGCCAATGGTAAGAAAGAGGCACTTGAATTTGATTTGGTGCATGAGTTGTCTATCGTGGCTCAGTCCATCGAAGCGACCCTTTCTGAAAAAGATGCCATTGCGGACAAGGTTCAAAATCTCTTGGCCACAACCCGCAATGCCTTTTACATTGGTCGTGGAAATGACTACTATGTCACCATCGAAGCAGCCTTGAAATTGAAAGAAATCTCTTATATCCAATGTGAAGGATTTGCAGCAGGCGAGTTGAAGCACGGAACCATCTCCTTGATCGAAGATGGTACACCAGTTATCGCCCTGATTTCTGCCAACGAAGTGACTGCAGCTCATACACGTGGCAATATTGCTGAAGTAGTTTCGCGTGGCGCCAATATCTTGACTATCGTAGAAGAATATTTGGCCCGTGAAGACGATGATATCATCGTTAATCAGGTTCATCCATACCTCTCTACTATTGCGATGGTTATCCCAACCCAACTGATTGCCTACTATGCATCTCTGCAACGGGGCTTAGATGTGGATAAACCACGTAACTTGGCAAAAGCCGTTACTGTTGAGTAAAAGTTTGAAAGCTCTAGTTGACTAGGGCTTTTAAACATATATGTTGAGACTATAAAACATCATAGCTATTTATTATGTAATCTCCCCCTATGGAATATGGTAAAATAAAAAAGAAATGGAGGTTTGTATGTCATTTGTAAAAGAGTTGAAAAAGTCCCCCATTGCCATTTTGGGTGCTGGGGCAGTTGGAAAAGCAGTTGGAGCGGACTCTGTTTTGGCAGGCAACCGTGTTCATCTCTATGAATTGCCAGAATATGCAGAGATTAGCCTCAAGCATGTCGAGAAGACGGGTATCACCATCGGAGGGAATCAGAATAATCTCTACGGTTTTGAGCGCAGGGGCAAGGCTAAATTTGATTTGGTTACCACAGATATTCGTGAGGCTGTCAAGGGAGCAAAGCTGATTATTGTGGCAGTGCCTTCCATTGCCCATGACCGCTTCTTTGATGAGCTGGTTCCTGTTTTGGAGGATGGCATGATTGTTCATATCATTCCAGATAATTTTGGCAGTCTGAAATTGCGCAAAAAAATGCGGGAACTCCACTGTGACAAGGAGGTCATTGTTGGTGGTTGGACCAGTGCCCCTTACGGAGCTAGGATTGTCAAGGAGGGTGGTGTCCTCACCCCTCGCATTGAATTGAAATATCGGGCCATCACGCTTCGGGGGGCGGCTTTGCCGATGACGGATCAAGATATCTTTTTGGAAAGTTCCAAGGCTATCGGCAGCTTCGATGCTATCACAGAAGGGGATGGGGTGACTGGTGGTCAGACCGTACTGGACATTGGTTTTAGCAATGTCAATCCAGTCCTGCATTGCCCAGGTACCATCTTGGGAGCCAGTGTCATGGAGAATTTTGGTCGTGTCTTTGGAGGCAATGATCCCTATCAATATTCCATCTATTCCCATGCTTACAGCCAGTCAGTGGCAGAAGTGCAGTATGCCTTTTATTTGGAGCAGGTCCAGCTGGCTGAAGCCATTGGAGTGGACTTACAGCGTTATCCCAAGAAAAATTTCTTGTCACGGACCAGCATCTTGGGGCCCGAATACATGGGAGATGACTGTATCGTACCTTTCGAGGAGCAATTCCCCATGGCCTATGGGACAGGGCCTTTCAGCATTCAGGACCGCTATATTACCGAAGATGTGCCAGTCGGTTGCCATATTTACCACCAGCTGGGGAAAAAATATGGGGTAGCGACACCTGTTATCGATAGTATGATTACTTTGGGCTCTGTCATGACTGGTCAATCCTTCTTTGAAACAGGGCTGACCCTGGAAGATTTGGACTTGGCCCACCTATCGGCAGAAGAGACCCTGGCTTACCTGGAAAAGGGGCAGTTTAGAAAGGCAGAAACTTAAGATGACACATTATCGAGGAAGTTTAGAAACTCATCAAGACCTGTATCGCTATCATCAGGTCAATTCAACCCCCATCGCTGGAGCGGCTATCGGCATTATCACCATTGATTTTGACTATGTCAAGTTGCCTGGAAACGTGGCCAATGCAACCACCTTTGACTTTCCAGTTCTCTATGAGGTTGTTTCTTTTGAAATCGAGGATCTTTTTCAAGGAAAGCCTGAAATTCTGGAAGGAATCTTGGATGCGGCTCGCAAGCTGGAGAAAAAGGGAGTGCGTGCTATTGTAGGTGCTTGCGGCTATTTCAATCATTTTCAAGAGCAAATCAAGGCAGCAGTAGAGGTACCTGTTTTCATGTCCAGCGTGCTGCAAATTCCTCTCATCAAGATGGGCTTGAAAGACCATCAAAAAATCGCTGTTTTGGTAGCGGACGGCGAAGGGGCAGACCGAGCCTTTTTTGCCAAGGCCAAGGCGGATATCGATGACTGCATTGTCCAAGACATTGGCAGTTTGGAGAGCTTTGCCCCCATTCGCTACATCAAACCCTATTTGGACAATGAGGCTTTGAGGAATGACTTGGTAGATGTCGTAAGGAGACTGTATGATAAACACCCTGAAATTGGGGCGGTGCTCTTAGAATGCAGTGACTTGCCACCTTATGCAGCCTCTATTCATGCTGCGACGGGTTTGCCAGTTTTTGACTTTATCACCCTCATCAACTGGGTGCATAGTGCGGTGGTCAAACGAACTTATTTTGGTTATTTTTAGAAAGGCTGAGACAATCTCGCCTTTTTCTATTTTTCAAAAGTTCGGGATTTTGGGAAAAAATAGTGAAGTTTTCAATTTTCTCTTTGTGAAAGCGCTTTTTTGTTTTATAATAAGGCTATTACAAGAATGGGAAAGGAATCGTCTATGGTTACACGTCGGAAATTTCATCAAGATGAGATTGGTCGCCAATCTCCTTATTTCTCCAGTTTGAAAACAACCATTGAAACAGCCTTTTATGCCAACCATGTTGTGGCCATAAAGGGGATGGATGAGGCTTATCAGCTGGCGGCTTCAGATCCTGGCAGTATTGTTTTGGACATGCCCGTCATCCATACGGCCGAATTGGGCCTGCCTTCCTATGCCAGGGTCTTGTTGTCCAATTCTGGGGCAATAGTGGGTCGAACAGCTAAGGCCAGACGGATATTTGGTCAGGATTCTGTGGAGGATAAGGAGCTCTTGCCCATCATTCGGTCAGCCATCTTTCAATCCCAACACCAAGCCTTTTATAAAGCAGACGCCATTGTTGGCCTGGATGAAGATTTTATGGTTTGTGCCCATCTGATGGCTCCTGCCTCAGAAGCGGCCAATCTCTATTCATGGCTCTTGAATTTCCAAATCATCAACGAAGAATACAAGGATCGGCTCAAAGAGTCCAAGGCTTATGATGAAAATGATATCTATATTTTTTTCAATCCCAACTGGAGTCATCCCGATTATCCAGATGGTCTAGCTTATTTTGACACGGTGCATAATTGTGTTGTTATTTTGGGTCTCAATTATTTTGGGGAATTAAAAAAGGCGACTTTGACCCTGGCTTGGGGAATTGCGGCCCGCAATGGCTATGTTTCCTGTCATGGAGGGCTGAAGATTTTTAAGAAAAGGGAAGGTCAAGATTATGTAGCCTCCTTCTTTGGTCTGTCAGGTTCAGGCAAGTCCACCTTGACCCATGCCAAGCACTGGGGCAAATATGATATTAAGGTTCTGCATGATGATGCCTTTATCATTTCGGAAAGGGATGGCTCCTCCATCGCCCTAGAACCTTCCTATTTTGATAAAACCAATGATTATCCAGCTGGCCATCCAGAGCAGGATTATTTTGTCACCGTGCAAAATTGCGGGGTTACCTTGGACGAAAACGGCCGTAAAAAACTGGTGACAGAAGATATCCGCAATGGCAATGGAAGAACGGTCAAGTCCCGCTTTTCAACCCCCAATCGTGTCGATAAGATTGCTGAGCCCATTCAGGCCATTTACTGGATCATGAAGGATGATTCCTTGCCGCCTCTGGTTAAGGTTGAAGATCCTGTCCTTGCTGCAACCATGGGCTGCACCCTGATGACCAAGCGATCAGCTGCTGAAAATACCAAGGAAAATTACCAGACCCTGGTCATCGAGCCCTATGCCAATCCATTTCGGGTCTATCCTTTGGTGGAGGATTACCAAAAATTCCAATCCTTGTTTGAGTCGGGCGTGGATTGCTATATCCTCAATACAGGATTTTACATGGGGAAAAGCATTCCCAAGGAAGTGACCTTGAAAATTATCGAGCAGGTGGTGGACGGTACTGCAAACTTTCAGCCCTTTGGTGATGCTGCCTATCTTTCTTACCTGGAATTAGCAGATTACCCCTTGGCAGATTTTGACGAAGGATACAAGCAGCTCCTGCGCGAGAGGATGCAGCTGCGGCTCAATTTCCTCTTATCCTTTAATCAGAACAATCTGGCCACTCCCCTGCCAGTAGAATCCATTTCCAGGATGGAAGATCTCATCATCAGTTTAAAGAAAAAAAGGTAGAAATGTCATCTTGCGATGACTTTTTCTATGGTCTCACAACTCAGCGGTCTCTTTTTGTCACAAAAACTGTGACAAGGTTTGAGTGTTCTTGTCAATGGTGCCGTAGTAAAATAGACTTATCAAAAAAGAAGGAGAAGAAGAAATGGATACACAATCTTCTTTTAAAGTTCGGGTTCAGAAACTCGGAACTTCATTATCAAATATGGTTATGCCCAATATCGGGGCATTCATTGCATGGGGTGTTTTGACCTCCCTCTTTATTCCAACCGGCTGGTTGCCAAATGAAAATCTGGCGACAATCGTTGGACCTGCTATCACCTACCTCTTGCCACTCTTGATTGGCTACACTGGTGGGTATATGGTTCACGGTCAACGCGGTGCTGTGGTGGGTGCCATTGCCACATTTGGAGCCATTGCTGGTGCAGAAGTACCAATGTTTATTGGTGCCATGATTATGGGGCCTCTTGGGGGCTGGTGTATCAAGAAATTTGATAAATCTTTCCAAGAAAAAATCCGTCCTGGATTTGAGATGTTGGTCAATAACTTCTCAGCAGGTTTGATTGGATTTGCCCTTGTCATTTTTGCCTACTTGGCAGTTGGTCCAATCGTTTCAACCTTGACAGATGCAATCGGTAACGGGGTTCAAGCCATCGTTGATGCCAATCTTTTGCCACTGGCAAATATCCTGGTTGAACCAGCCAAGATTCTCTTCTTGAACAACGCTATTAACCATGGTATCTTCACCCCGCTTGGTGCAGAACAAGTAGCGGAGACTGGTAAATCTATCCTCTTCTTGATTGAAGCAAACCCTGGCCCAGGTCTCGGTATCTTGGTTGCCTACATGGTCTTTGGTAAAGGCTCTGCTAAATCTTCTGCTTGGGGAGCATCCATTATCCACTTCCTTGGTGGTATCCATGAAATCTACTTCCCATATGTCATGATGAAACCTTTGCTTTTCCTTGCGGTTATTGCAGGTGGTGTAACGGGTACATTTGTCAACCAATTACTTGGTTCTGGTTTGACTGGTGCAGCATCGCCAGGTTCAATCATTGCCATCCTTGGTATGGCAGCGAAGGGTTCTCACCTTTCAGTTATTCTCGGTGTCTTGGCAGGAGCAGTGGTTTCCTTCCTCGTAGCTTCTGTTATCTTGAAGGCAGACAAGTCTGAAGGAGAATCTTTGGAAGAAGCTCAAGTAGCTACCCAGGCTGCAAAAGCACAAGCTAAAGGTCAAGCAGCCCCAGTTTCAGCGGAAATCAATACGGACAATATCAAACAAATCATCTTTGCCTGTGATGCGGGTATGGGTAGCTCTGCTATGGGTGCTTCTCTCTTGCGTGACAAGGTCAAGAAGGCTGGTCTGACAATTCCAGTTACTAACAAAGCTATTTCAAACTTGACAGATGAGCCAAACACCTTGATTGTGACTCAGGAAGAATTGGCAGCTCGGGCTGCTCAGCGCACACCACGTGCCGTCCATGTTTCAGTGGATAATTTCCTGACCTCTCCAAAATATGACGAGATTGTTGCACAATTGGCAGGTGATGCTTCCCCAAAGCCTGAAACAACTTCAGTGCAAGCAGATGCTGAAGTTGATCTCAACTATATTGACGAAGTGGTCTTTGCCTACGGTAAAGAACAAGGTTCTGCCACCATGGGACAAGAAACTCTGCGGGCCATCTTTAGAAACAAGGGGATTGCAACCCCGGTCGCAACAGTGCCTTATGCTCAATTGCAGGAGCACAATGCCAAGAATATCTTGATCGTGACCACCATCGGACACCAGTCTGAGGTGCAGGCCGCAGCACCAAACGCTCAGCTCCTAGTCGTAGATAGCTTGGTCACAACTCCAGAATACGACAAGATGGTCGCTCGCATGCACAAATAAAGATAAAGTAGTATAATGTGAATATATGCTATTAACAAAACGTGAAGAACAATTAGTGAAAGCTTTCCTCCAGGTAGGAAAGCTTTCGTTGAAAGAGATGGCCGATATATTACAGGTTTCCTCGCGAACAGTCTATCGGACCTTGTCAGATTTGATGCTGACCTTGGAAACCTATGATATCGAGCTGATTAAGGACGGTAAGAAATATTACCTGTCAGGAGACCTAACTGTCTTGGAGGAGAGTCAGGCCAGCCGAGAAGTAACAGCCAGCCAACGCTTGGAATTGACCGCCTATCATCTCTTGACTAGTCCAGACCCTATTATCAATGAGGAACTTCAGGAGCTTTTCTGGGTTTCCAATGTGACGGTTATCCAAGATGTGGCTGAAATAGAGAAGCGACTCCAGGAGTTTGATCTCAGCATCCAGAGAAAAAAGGGTTATCAAGTCCTGGGAAGACCAGCTCAGAAGAGGCGCTTTCTAGCCATTCTGCTTAGCAATGCCATTTCCATTCAAGATTTTTGGCAGGACAATTATGCTGAATTTCCCATTCTGGTCAAAGAAAGGATTCAGCTTGCCCGTCAGATTTTTGAAGAAAACCAGCAGCTTTTGGGAGAAGTGGATTCAAAACTGAGAGAGTTTTTGATTATTCTCCTCTCCTTGGCTGATAATCAAGAGGAACTGGTGGCGGCTGTCAATGTTTCCAAGGAAGCTCTGGACTTCTCCAAGCGGATTTTCACGGATTTGGCCAAGCGGCAGAAGCAATTTTACAATCTGCAGGAGATTGTTTATTTTGCCAATATTTTGGACGAAGTCATCATCAAGCGGCAGGAAATCCCCCTCTTTCGGGAGAAGTTTGATAGCGAGTTTTATTACAGCATCTCGCAGATGGTGGATGCGGTCTCTCGCTTTACCAAGATTGATTTTTTCAAGGACAAGCTGCTCTTTAAACTGCTCTTTAACCATATGCGGCTGAGTTTGGCAGTGCCCATCCTCTTTCCAGAGCGGGCAACGACCAATGTAGCTTACTTGGCAGCCCAGAAAAATCAGTTTCTGCACAGTATCGTCAGCCTGGTCATGCGGGATATTTTCCCGACCTTTATTCAAAATGAATATGAGTACGAGCTGGTCACCCTGCATTTCGCTTCCAGTCTGAGACGAAGTCCAGATATTTACCCCATTCGCCTGCTCTTGGTAACGGATGAACGGCCTCTGACCACCAGTGTCTTGGTCTCCAAAATCAAGAATATTGCTCCTTTTGTGGAGTGGATTGATATCAAAAGTACGACCAGTCTGCCTCTGGTGGACATGAGCCAGTACGATTATTGGCTGACAACCAGGCCCATCCCCAATCGGGACATCGACCTGATTTCGACCTTTCCCAATACCCAGGAAATTTTGGATTTGCAGGACAAGCTCCAGCTGATCCAGGAAAATCGGACGGTGGCGGACCGCAAGGAATTGATTCGTCAGAAGAGCTACGATTTACAGAAATATTTACAGGCCAGCAGCCAGATATTGCGGAATTTTAAGCTCATTCGTCTGGAAAATCCTCAGTCCTTTGAGGCATCCGTTGCCCAAATCGTGTCAGGTCTGGACTTTGTTTCTGATGCGGAATATTTGGTCAAGAAGCTCCTGTCTCGCTTTGAACTCAGTCCCTTGGCCATTCCCAATACCAATCTGGCCCTCCTCCATACCCAGTCTCATACGGTGACGGAAAGCCATTTTTTGGTGGCGGAGCTGAGCCAGCCTGTCGCAGCCCTTTCGATGAATCATCAATATGAGGAAGTGCATCGGGTCTTGATCATGTTGACCAAGGTCAATGAACAAGAAGAAATCCGTGACATGATGACAGCCATCAGCCAGTCCCTCATTGAAAATAATCTCTATACTGAAATTTACCGAACAGGAAATCAAGAAATTATCTACCAACTACTCAATACCATATTTACTGAAAAAATTAAGAAATTGGAGAATTAAGATGGAATTTCAAAAAGAACTCATTAAACTCAACCAGTCTTTTGCCAACAAAGAAGATGCCATTCGATACTGTGGTCGTCAGCTCTTTGAAGCGGGCCATGTCAACGAGGCCTACATCGAAGCCATGATTCAGCGCAATGAAGAGCTGTCTGTTTACATGGGCAACTTCATCGCCATTCCGCACGGTACAGATGCAGCCAAAAAGGAAGTCCTTTCATCAGCCATCACCATTGTGCAGGTGCCAGCTGGTGTCAACTTCGGGACTGAGGAAGATCCAAAAGTGGCCACTGTCCTCTTTGGTATCGCTGGCCTTGGCGACGATCACCTGGAAATCATCCAAAAAATCTCCATCTTCTGTGCAGACGTGGACAATGTGGTGAAACTGGCAGATGCCCAGTCTGAAGATGAAGTGGTTGCACTCTTGAACGGTGTAGAATAAGTTTTGCAAGAAAAGAGGTAGGAAAATGAAGAAAGCAGTTCACTTTGGTGCTGGAAATATCGGCCGTGGTTTTATTGGGGAAATCCTCTTTGAAAATGGTTTTGAGATTGCCTTTGTCGATGTCAATGAAGCCATCATCAACGCCTTGAATGAACGAGGCAGTTATGAAATCGAAATCGCCGAAGAAGGTCAGCGCCATATCGCGGTTTCAGGTGTTCGTGGTATCAACAACCGTCTTCATCCAGAAGCAGTTGTGGAAGCCATTGCGGAAGCTGATTTGGTCACAACAGCTATTGGGCCAAACATTCTGCCCTTTATCGCCAGCCTAGTGGCCCAGGGAATTGAAGCCCGTCAAGCGGCTGGCAATCTGGCACCTCTGGATGTTTTGGCCTGTGAAAACATGATTGGCGGCTCTGAGTTTCTCTTTGAGGAAGTCAAAAAACACTTGTCAGAAGCGGGCCTGACCTTTGCCCAAGAGCATATCGGATTTCCGAATGCAGCAGTGGATCGGATTGTTCCAGCCCAAAGTCATGAAGACCCACTCTTTGTGGTGGTAGAACCCTTCAATGAATGGGTGGTGGAAACCCGTGGCATGAAAAATCCTGACCTCATTCTCGATAAGGTCCACTATGAAGCCGAACTCGAACCCTTCATCGAGCGCAAGCTCTTCTCGGTCAACTCTGGCCATGCCACCTCTGCCTACACTGGAGCTTACTATGGAGCTCAAACCATCCTAGAAGCCCTACAAAATGTCACAGTTAAGAATAATGTGGAAGCAGTCCTAGCTGAAATTCGCAGCCTCCTGATAGCAAAATGGGGCTTTGATGAAGCGGCCTTAGTAGATTATCACAAGGTCATCATCAGCCGCTTTGAAAATCCATTTATCGTGGATGATGTAGCCCGAGTGGCCCGCACCCCAATTCGGAAACTGGGCTATGATGAGCGCTTTATTCGTCCGATTCGGGAATTGAAGGAACGTGGACTGTCCTACCAATACCTGCTTCAAACAGTAGCCTATGTCTTCTCTTATCAGGATGAAACAGATGAGCAGTCCGTCCAATTACAGGCTCTCCTGGCGGAAAAATCCTTAGAAGAAGTGGTGAAAGAAGTAACAGGCTTGAGCGATCAAGTTTTGATTGATGAAATTGTATCCGCTATCGAAGCCAATTAAGAAACAAAAAAATCCGTTATTTGGAAACGGATTTTTTTGTAATCTGATGAAAGACGACCTGCCAGGTTTCATGGCGGCGCCAGAGGGAGCTGTGGATGCAGTTGTCCATTTCAAAGGTGACCAACTTGGACTTCTGACTGATGGAAATCATCTGATAGTTTTTCAGATAACTCCCCCCTTCTTGATGGATAGCCAACATTTGATCCTTGTTCAGATGGTTGCCATCGGCATCAATCAAGAGATACTTGTCTTCTAACAAGTCCTCAAAGCCGACATCCTTGGACTGGATATGAGCTTCGTAGCGGTAGAGTTTATCATAGACATGCTCGTAGATTTCATCGTGGGGAATTTCAGAAGGTTCCACGTGGATATCGACATCGAAAACCCCATGTTTGAGTTTAAGGAGATTTTCCACCTGTTCGGTGATTTCATGGCTTTCATAGACAGACAAGTCAGGGTTCATTTCAAGGACAAGGTCCAGATAAATATTGGAACCATAAGTCCGTCCTCTCTGGGATTTGACGGAAACAATCTTGGGAAGTTTGAGGATATCTTTCTCGTAGAGGTGAAGCAGTTCTTCATCGAAGCCATCTGACAGGGTGAAAAAGCTCTCTGTAAAGATGTCATAGGCTGTTTTGAGGATGAGAAAGGTGATGATGATGGCCGCAATCTTATCGATAATTGGAAACTTGAAGGCTGCTGCGAAAATAGCCACAGAAGTTCCGACGGAGGTCAGGGCATCGGATAGGTTATCCTTGGCCGCTGCATCCAGGGCCTTTGATTGGACCTTTCTAGCCAGGACCCGATTGTACTGGTAGACGGCCAGCATAATGACTGCTGAAATCAGACCCACAATGGCACCAGTCATATCGACTTCAACCACTTCGTTGGACATGAGTTTCTGAATGGTGGAGTTGAGGACCTGGAGACCAACGACAAACATGATGAAGGAAGTGATGAGGCTGGCCAAGTCTTCAAATTTCCAGTGACCAAATTTGTGGTCCGTATCTGCTGGTTTTTGGGCCAAACGTAAGCCAATCAGCACAGTCACATTACCTACAATATCAGAGAGGTTGTTGAAGGCATCAGCGATGAGGGCATCCGAGTGGAAGAGGTTCCCAGCCGCCAGCTTGAAGCCTGATAACAAAATATAGGCTGAGATGGAGAGGATGGCTCCCCGCTCGGCCATTTTTAAATTCTGAATCTGTCTATCCATATCCAAGAATCTCCTTTGTAATGCCTACCATTGTAGCAAATTTCCTTATGAAATACAAATGAAGCAAAAATGATGAAGTTTGCCCTTATCCATGACAGCGTTTCCGATGCGAAGAAATTGTGGTATAATGAAAGGAACTGAGGAGGTTTGAAATGGGGGAGATTTTGATTCGGGCGCTGGGGTTTATTTCCATTATTGCGCTGGGATATTTTTTGAAATTAAAAGGGGTAGTTCGACGCGAGGATGCCAAGGTTTTATCGACCATTGTCATGAATATCACCCTGCCTGCGGCCCTCTTGACATCCGCATCGGCCCTGACGCTGGATTCGGGGATTCTGATTCCCTTGCTTTTGGGCTTTGTGATGAACCTTATCATGGACTGGGTTGGCTATTGGGAGGCACGTGATCGGGATTTGGTGGCAAAAAGTGCAGGGATGGTCCAGATTTCGGGCTACAATATCGGAACCTTTACCCTGCCCTTCGTTCAGGCCTTTTTCCCCGCAGCCTATCTATCTGGTGCCCGTCATCCTCTTTGATACCAGCAATGCTCTCATGGTCCTGGGTGGAAATTTTACCCTTGCAGCCAATCTTAACCGCAAGCAGGAGGCCATGAGTCTGGGCGATATCCTTCGCAACCTCTTTGGTTCCATCCCTTTTGCGGTCTACTTAGTAACCTTCCTCTTAGCAGCTCTTGGACTCCAGATTCCCCAGCCAGTCCTGTCCATCACCAATATCGCTGCCAATGCCAATCCCTTTTTGGCCATGCTCATGCTGGGCATCATGATTGACCTGAGATTGCAGAAGCAGGAAATTCAAGATTTATTTCGCCTACTAGGTCTCAGACTTTTGGTTAGTTTTTTAGCGGCCCTGGCCTTTTATTACCTCTTGCCAATACCTCTGGTCGTGCGGCAGATGCTCATCATCTGTGTCTTTTCTCCCATCTCAGTGGTGGCACCTGTCTACGCCATGAGATTGGGCAGCACCAGTTCGCAAGCGGCTAATCTGAATTCCCTTTGTATCTTGTCGAACCTTTTGATTATGACCTTTTTAGTCCTTCTGTTTGCAGCTTGATGATCTATAGGAGATATTTATGAAAGTAAAAAAATACTTGGTTTTAGTGGCCCTATCAACACTTTTGCTGGCTGAATTAAGTGGTTCAACCCTTGCTTTTGCGGAAAACCTCCCTGATCAGCAAGTGATTACTGCAGAAAATCATCAGGAAATTTCTGGTCGTTATACAGTAAATTTTGAAAATGATGAGTTAGTGGTGACTTTTGCACCTGATTCTCAACTTTTTGTCAATGAAGCTGTGCAAGGATTAAATCTGCAAGTGGGTCAGGGCAGTGAAAAAGATAGCTTTCCATTTTCTCAAGTGCAAGCTGGCTTATATGAAGTACGGGTTTCTAAAAACGTCCTACAAGCAAAACCTAAACTAGCTATTCAGTTGCAAACAATCAGTCAGAAGGAGTATATTTTCGAGAATTTGGCCTACCAACTACCAAAGGAAGAAGTGACAAACACTGACCTTCTTACTACAACCTCTATGATGACTACTAGCCAAACGCAAGAAACGACTTCGTCAACAACGGTTACAACTTCAACCGAAACGGTAACGACAACCAGTATAAGCGAGACATCGACTCAAGCAATACCAGAGCCGGGTCAATATAAAGAGGCCAGCACCTCTGCTGGTCAGCATGTGGCCCTGAAGGCCCAAGAGGGTAATGGCAAATTTGATGTTTATCTGACCAATGTTAATCGTCCTTCGGAGGTTTCCAGTATTCAAGTGGCGGTTTGGTCAGAAAAAAATGGCCAAGATGATTTAAAATGGTACCCAATGGCCTTGTCTCAAACTTCTGGAAAGCTGACGGTGGACATCAAACAACATAGCAATCAATCTGACAACTATATTGTCCATGTCTATGTTTACTACAAATCTTTACCAGCAGTTGGTATTGATGCGGGTAAGATTGCTATTGCAAAACCAGCTGCTAAAAACCAATTAAATGCAACATTCACGAATCAAGGACTGCAAGTAACTCTGGCTTCCAACCAAGTTTCAGACTATAAAAAAGTGAGATTTGCTATCTGGGGAGAAAAAAATGGTCAGGATGACCTGAAATGGCATGCTGCATCATCCAATGGTTCCTTGGTCGTACCATACAAGAACCTTGCAGGTTTTGACAAATACCAAGTTCATGCCTACTTAGAAGAGAATGGCCAGTTGATTGGAATAACAACAACAAGTGTAAACATGGAAATGCCATCTGTGACATCCAATGTGACAAAACTTGCTGGCGCGACATACAAAATTGAAATTAAGAACGTTCCTGACTATGTCACCTCACTCCAAGTTCCAGTCTGGTCAGATAAAAATGGTCAGGATGACCTGAGGTGGTATTCTGCAACGAAAAAAGCAGCTGGTACTTATGAAGTAATGGTTCAACTCAGCAATCATAACTTTGATACTGGTCAATATAACGCGCATATCTATGCTAATACCTCTTTCAATAAACAAATCCTTGGACTGGCTGTAGTTAATCATTTCCAAGTGGGCCCACTCGGACCGCCATCGGCTACTATTCAGATTGCAAATATCAATACTCAAACACTTCGTTTTGATGTTATTGTGTCCAATGTGGTGGCCCCCAGTGGTCTCAAGTTCGTCCAAGTTCCAGTTTGGTCAGAAAGCAATGGCCAGGATGATATTCAATGGTATAAAGCTACCAAACAAGAAGATGGAAGTTTTAAGGTGACTGTCTCCATTGCCAACCACAAATATAGCTTTGGTCGTTATCATGCCCATGCTTATCTCGTTCAGGGAAACAACCAGATGGTTGGTGTTGGAACAACCAGTGTTTACATCAACCAGCCTGCTAATATTACTAAAATTCAAGCTGCATATCAGGGAATGGGCAATTATCAATTGACTATGGCCCCTGTATTGACCAGTGGTCGTGTCAAGTTTGCTGTTTGGTCGGAAGTAGGTGGTCAGGATGACTTGAGATGGTATGATGGCTACCGTCAGCAAAGTGTAGTTTTTGGGGGTGGTTTCAACGCCCAATACCATTCTGGAACAGGACTTTACCATATACATGCCTATGAAGATGTGAATGGTCAGATGAGAGGGTTGGGGACGACAACCATCCATGTCGCCAGATCGCACTATCAGGCACCATATTATTCTCAGTTGGATCCTAGATGGAGTGGTATCCGCTACGGTGCTTGGACATTTGGTCCATCCGGCTGTGTTCCAACCTCTATGGCTATGATTATTTCGGCTATCACTAATCAAACGGTATCACCAGTTCAGGTTGCCAATTACCTGTACTACAACACCTTGGAATACAACCGTTCCTTCTTTGGAACAAGCTCTCGCGGTGTTGTGATGTCGGCAAGAAATTGGGGCCTTAAGGCATCTGCCCTTAATTCGTACAATGCCTTGGAAACGGCACTGAAGCAAGGTTACTATGTCGCAGCTGGTGTCGGCCCAAGTAAGTATGTAGTCTTTGGCGGGCATGAAATTGTCCTGAAAGGCTACCAAAATGGGATGACCTACGTTTTAGACCCCTATAACCCCGGCAATAACGGTTGGACCAGTTTAGCCTACATTTGGAGCATACCAAGTCGAGACCCGATTGACCGTACAGAAGGTATGCCTTATATTCGCATTTCGGAATAAACCAAAAACCTCGCTTCAGTTGAAACGAGGTTTTCATCTTTATTTAGCACCTACAATACCAAGAATGACATCGACGGCTTTTTCCATGGTTTGGAGGCTGACAAATTCAAAGCGGCCGTGCATGTTTTCACCACCTGCAAAGAGGTTGGGTGTCGGGATGCCCATGAAGGAAATTTTAGAACCATCAGTCCCACCGCGGATCGGCTCGATAATGGGCTGGATATCCAAATCTTCCATGACTTTTTTGGCGATGTTGATAGGTGTCATGTCCTTTTCGATGACCTTTTTCATATTGTAGTATTGATCGTGGAGGTGAACGATGACACGAGGGCTGTCAAAGGCAGCGTTCATTTTCTCAGCGACATCCAGCATAAGCTGCTTGCGAGCCTGGAAGTCTTCTTCTTCAAAATCACGGATAATGTAGCTGGCCTGGGCCTGATCCACACTGCCTGAGAGATTCATGAGGTGGAAGAAGCCCTGATAACCATCTGTTTTTTCAGGCCGGTCAGCCTCTGGCAGAGTATTGTGAAAATCAATAGCCAGCTGGAAAGCGTTAATCATCTGGTCCTTGGCAGAACCTGGATGGACATTGCGCCCCAGAAAATCAATTTTTGCCCCAGCCGCGCTGAAGGTTTCATACTGGAGTTCCCCAAGTGGGCCGCCGTCCACAGTATAGGCAAAGTCTACATCAAAATCTTCCACATCAAACTTATCCGCACCGACCCCGATTTCCTCATCAGGGCCAAAGCCAACCCGAATCTCACAGTGCTTGATGTCTGGATGCTGGACCAAGTACTCGATGGCGGTCATGATTTCAGCGATACCGGATTTGTCATCTGCGCCTAGGAGTGTAGTTCCATCCGTCGTAATAAGGGTCTGACCATGGTAGTTGTCAAGCTGAGGGAAATCCTTAGGATCTAGGCTAAAGCCCGAGGTTCCCAGCGGAATAGGGTGGCCATCATAATTTTCAATGATTTGTGGACTGACTCCTTCAGCATTGAAATCGGCCGTATCCATGTGAGAAATAAAGCCAATCTTTCGCGTCAAAGTCGGGTCATTAGCAGGCAAGGTTCCGATGGCAAAACCATTTGGCAGATAATGAACATCCTGCAAGCCAATCCGCTTCATTTCTGGAAGCAAAATATTTTGGGCAAATTCGACCTGATTTTGCGTGCTGGGTGTCGTAGTGGATGTCTCATCCGAACGGGTATTTTCTTTGACATAGACCAAAAAACGGTCCAAGAGTGTAGGGTATTTCATGCTTTCTCCTTATTTTTGTAAAATCCATTTGTAGATGGCCGCAGCGACGCCATCTTCATTGTTGCTGCTGGTGACATGGTTGGCCAGGGCCTTGATTGGGGCTGAGGCATTGTCCATAGCGATAGCAAGTCCTGCAAATTCTAACATCTCGCGGTCGTTATTTGCATCACCGATAGCCATGATTTCAGAGGGCAAAAGGCCAAGTCTTTCAGCCAAGGATTGGAGGCCTGTCGCCTTGCTGACGCCCTGGGGCAGGGTTTCATAGATGCTGGGCTGGGAAAGGACGGTATTGAAGTGCTGGCTAAGCTTTGCATCTTCCTCGTTTAAAAAGTCTTCCACCAAACTTGGCTCCCCCACAAATTTTGCCAGAAAGAAAGGCTGATGGTGGTTCCTTGTCTTCTCCAAGGCAATAGTTTTGGGGGTCAGGAAGATATTTTGCGTGTCTTCGATGATGTGGG
>NZ_JBHCHN010000070.1:0-27667 GCF_041802885.1 Streptococcus sp. | reverse complement strand
TAATGGCAACCGCCTGTCCCTGACCATCCAGGACCACATCTAGATCACCAACCTTGGGCAGTTCTTCCTCGTAATGGACATATTCATCATATGCCGAGGCCGTTGCTGTCTTGACTCCCTTGGCCACCAATTCCGCCAGCAAATCTGGTGCAGCCCCAAAGGCCCAGGCTTCTGGCTCAGGACCAGCAAGTGGATTGATTTTCTTATATTGATTCCAACATTCTTGTGGTGTCATTGTAATCTCCTTAACAGTTACCTAAGCGAAATCGTCCTTATTTAGAGTCAGACTGCCAATGGTATTCTATCTTGTGGGCGATATCCTTGGCCTTACTTTGGCCAAATTGATCGCTAATAAAGCCCAAGACCATGTCTATCCCTGCCGACACTCCTGAAGACGTGTAATATTTGCCATCAACCACCCATCGAGCTTGTCTAACCCAATCTACTTTTGCATTGGTGGAAGAGACCCAATCAAATGAGCACTTATTGCTGGTGGCCCTACGACCGTTCAAGAGTCCAGTTTCAGAAAGCAGGACCGCTCCTGTGCATACAGATAAGACATAGGTTGCATTCTCAGCATAACTTTTTACATAATTAATAAAAGAAGGCTGCAGATAAACCTTTCTTGTCCCTTGTCTCCCAGGAATGAGCAGAATATCGCAGGTTTCTCCTAGGGTCATTTTCTCTGTATCCAGGTTTAAACCAACCTTATTTTTTATGCTTCCGCCAAACTCGGAAACATAACGAAATCGAACCTCATCTAAAAAAGATAGCAACTCGATCGGTCCAAATAAATCTAGGGGTTCAAACCCATCAAACACTAGAACGACTACTTCTAACTTTGTTGTGCTGCTCATTTAAACCTCCGATACAATACCTAAAATAAACTTGGTGGTTTTGCGGTTTTTCCTTGTCCTTTTGAATCCTTCCTTGCTGTCGCATACCCAGACGGATTTTCCCAGCCACATTCTTAGATATAGTGAAACTGGCTTGATCTTGCCAACAATTCCTTTCATTTCAAATTCACTGCCATCCGCATGTTCAAATTCAGTCCGCACCAAGTGATTGTTTCCAAAGCCAAATTCTATGTATTTTTTCATTTCAAACTCCAGCCCCCATCCATCTTGATGATTTCGCCCTGCAGGGCCTGCATCTTGCCTGAGGCGAGAACCAGGGTCAGCTCTGCGATTTCCTGAGCTTGAATCCAGCGTTTGATGGGGGTTTCCTCTGCGACCCACTCTGCTAAGCCGCCTGTCTCAAAATCCTTGGCTGTCATGGCCGTTTGGACGGCACCTGGGGCCAGGCCAAAGACCTGAATCCCTTGGTCCGCATAATCCAAGGCCAGCTGCTTGGTAAAGCCTGCCAGAGCGTGCTTGGAAGCCGTGTAGCTTGAACCGCCACCACCAGCCAAGAAAGAGGCGATGGAGCACATATTGATGATGATGCCGGACTTTCTTTCCAGCATCGTTGGTAAATAATGGCGGCAAATCTGGCTTGGCGCAAAGAGATTGACCGCAAAAATTTCTTGCATCTGGGCATCCGATTGCCCCAAGAGGGGCTTGTAGTCATCCAGGATGCCAGCTGTATTGCAGATAATATCCACATCAGCCAGCCAGTCAAAAAGGGGCGACAGCTCATCCGTCAAATCCAGCTGCAAAAAATGAAAATCCCCTGTCAAGTTGGGTTTTCTAGCCTTATCAACACCGTAGACCTGATACCCTTTTTCCAAAAAAAGACTGGCCTGGGCCAGACCGATACCGCTGGAAACGCCTGTCACCAGCACCCGCCTAGTCATGGACTTCCACCCAGTCTTCCGCTAGGACGTCGCAGGGAGTCGGGCTCCACATGGAAAAGCCCTCGCCGTCGCCAGAAACGTTGATGAGGAAGTAGGGAGTGGCCTCCAGCTTGACTCCGTCCACTTCGATGCTGTCAAAAAGCTGAACATAATTTTCAGCCCCGCCCCAGCCAGTGCGGACATACTTTTTCTTGGCCTTGAGGCCGGGTAAAATCTCTTCAAATGTCATGGTTTGCTCCTTTGTTGTCTATAAACGTTGATTTAATAAGGTTTCTGTAACCTTGGAATGAGTTGCTTTGTCTATTTGTGGACCTTTTTGTACACCTATAAGCTATTGATGGCTTTTTCAAAGTATGAGACAGCCTCTTTTTCCTTGTCATTTGATAGGTGGCCGTAGATGTCCATGGTCATGGCCAAGGTAGCATGACCTAGGCGGTATTGTAATTCTTTGTAGCTGATACCAGCGTTTAGCAAGAGACTAGCGTGGGTATGGCGGAAGGCATGGAAAGTAAAGCGAGGGCAGCCAATTTCTTTCAGCCGCCTATCGAGGCTTTCCTGCCTGGTGGCCATGTTGGGATAGTCCTTGGTTGGAGTTGCAAAGACTACTTCAGGGGCACGCGCTCCGACTTCCAGATATAGCCGCCTTTGTCTATTCTTGTATAGCCGCAGCATGTTACAGGTTCTTGGGTCAATACTGATCACCCTAGTACCTGCCTTACTCTTTGGCGTGCCTATGAGTTTTAATAGCCTACTGTAATTCTTGGTAATGCTGATGGTCCTTTCCTCTAGGTCAATATCTGACCACTCCAGGGCTACCACTTCTCCAAATCGGCAACCAGTGGCCAGCAATAGGCTATATAACACATATTCAAAGAAATAGCTATATTTCCTATTGGCCAGCTTCTCCATATGGGCCATTAGGGCCTTTAAGTGTTCGGGGGCTATGAACTTTATAGCCTTATTCTCGGGCTTGGGCACTTTTGGCAATATCACATCTCTGGCTGGATTGAATGGCAAGAGCTGGAGAGATACACCATACTGCAGAACCCGCCTATTTATCGAATGAACCACCCCATAATGAACATAGCGACTAGACAGGTCATTGATGAAGCCTTGAATATAGCTAACCGTCAGCTTATTGGGTTTCATGGCCCCAAAGGTTGGCATAAGATGATTATGCAGCATTCTCTTTGTCGCTATAAAGGTCTGGGGCTTGACTGTAAGCTGGTAGCTGTCTAGCCATAACTCGGCCAGCTCCTGATAGGTTTTGACCTCTACCATCTTTTTGACCGTTGAGCCGTTTTTGATAAACTCAATAGGCGCGTGCTTGGCCTTCTGCTTCACCTCTTTTCTTGTCCGACCCGTAACATTGGTCTTGACCTTCTTCCCAGTTACCTGGTCAACTCCTAGATAGACACTGGCACGGTATACGGTGCTGCCATCCTTCTTTTTGATTTCGTTTATTTTCATGATCATAAACCTTTCTAACATCAGCAGGCAAGCCGTAAAGGTTTTATATCATGCGTAGGGTTACGAAACGGCCCTATTTTCGTTTGTTTGGAGTTAGCAGGGTAAAATATACCCCTAAAGATTAAAATGCGAATACGGGCTTTTTAGAGCGTTTGACAGGGTGGAGAAAATTTTGATATGATAATACCGCCCTCTTGGGATAGAAAGGGGGTGAAAGTCCATGCTGGAAAACTTTCTAACGCTATTTCTTGCACCTTTGCTTGTCGCTATCCTGGCAGCATTGTTTGAGTATTGGCTCAACTCACGCAAGAAATAACCCCTAGGGCATAGCTTGAAATAGCTAAGAGCCAAAAAGAAAACCCTCAACGCTGCAACGTTGGGGGCTTTTTTTGTGTCCATGCTGGATCACTTTCTAACTTGTAAGGCTATTATACCCCCTTTCTTATTCAGTTGTCAAGGTTTTATATTTCTTTATGCGGTATTAGAGGGCCCTAGAATACAAAAACGTAGGTTTATATCAAAAGTATTACGTTTTAGAGTGGATTATATCCCTTGCTAACAGTTGCGGATGACGATAGTACCACGCGCCTGAAAGTAAAAAGCTTAGTTTTGTGAACTAATGCCATTCATTATCTAGCTATTGAGTATAATCATATTTTTCCCCCATAATGACTACTAGAGAGCGCCTGAGAGAACTTGCAACATCATGGCAGGGTAAATATACCCGAGGAATGATTGAATGGGTTGAGAGGGCTACGGTGGCGCGTGGGTTAGGAAAGCCTGATGGGACTAGATGACTCATCATTACCAGTTTCAATAAAATCATCACTCTGATAATTGGGGCTGGAAGATGAACTAATTTTACCGCCTGATAAAACCACTTTTCGCTTAAATAACTCATTATTAAAATCAATTAACCAAGACATCACTCGTTCTATTTCCCAATTATACGAACCAGGTTCGATAATACCGCTTTCCATCATATAACTTCGCAATCTATCCAAAATCCGATTAACAAGCATTGATTCTGTCATCATCTCATCAACCAGCTTTATATCATTTATTTTTTTAATTGCATTCAGCATAGAGTAGTCAGTTTTAAAAGACTGATTTGGGTCTAGACCTTTGTTGAGGTTTATATAATTACTAACGGATTTTCTTGTATTTTCGTCTGAAATATCCTCTAATTTTATTTGCTTTGTCATAACCTTTGTAGCAAGTTCCATGACATCGTCAACTGTGGCATACCCCAACAGATACCCGACACTTACCCCGAAATGTTTTGCTAGTTTTTCGGCATTCTTTTTCCTAATTGAACTTTCCCCATTCTCCCACTTTTGAAGAGTTCGTAAGTTAACACCTATTTTTTTGGCAAGTTCGTCTTGAGTTAATTTGTTTTCTTTTCTCAAAATTTTAAGCTTATTCATATGTTTTAAATACCTTTCATGGCACATTATACCATAAAAACAAAAAATATGAATTATAAAGCCGTTTTTTTCTTGACAACGACTTTTAAGTGCGTTAAAATCTAAAGTATAGCAAAAAACGGTTTTTAAAGCCGTAAAAAGGAGGTGGACAAATGCTAATAACGGAAGACCATGCTAGAAAAGTACGGCGCAAACGTGCAGACTTAATGCTAACGAAAAAGGAAACGGCTAAAAAGCTAGGTATTAAGCCTCAAACATTGACAAAAGTAGAGCAGGGCAACTATGACGCACCAAAACGAATTTATCAGTCTGTTATGGATTGGCTTTTGGAAGACTACTAGAAAGGAGCAGGCAAACATGGAGCTGGTTTACATGGACGGCCGGAAAGAGCCGTATACATTGAGCAGTATTATTTCAGATAATGCTGAAATAACTCATCACGCAGTGAAAGAACAAATTAGAAAGCACTTATCGGAGCTTGAAAAGTTCGGAAAGGTTGCATTTAAAATGACACCTTTAGAAAGTGGACAAAGTAAACGAGACTACATTCTAAACGAACAACAAGCGACTTTACTCATTACATTCTTGAGAAATACCGCACCCGTTATTGCTTTCAAGTCAGCATTAGTCAAAGCATTCTTTGAGATGCGGGACGAGGTGGCAGCATTTCGCTATCAGAGGGCCCTAGAAAAGCCTAAGCGCAAAACTCTACACGACAGTATAGAGGCATGGCAGGAAGCACCAAAACACGCGCATAGCACGGTTACAAACCTCTTGCTAAAGGGTACTGCTGGAATGAACAAAAAGCAGTTAGTAGCCAGTCGTGGCGGTAAGACAGGCATTGACAGCCTAACCAGTCAAGAACTGATCAGATATCAGGCCCTTGAAGATATGGCCATAGCTATGATTAACCTTGGCATGACCTATCAGGACATCAAATCCATGGTATTCAGACCAAAAGAAAACGCACCCCAGGGCGCGTGAGAAAGGCAGGCAAGCAATGGCATATCTACCAGAAGAACGAGAAACAGTCATCAACTATGATGAACTGGAAGACTGTTGGTACTTTGAAAGTAACGTACGTAGGCACGTTACCCAGATATTGAAAATGGAGCATGCGTTTGAAAGCGTAGAGAAAGAAATAGAAAATGATTTCTGTATCTACGTGAGGGCGAAACTTTCAAACCTAGAAGATTTTTCGGTCAATCCGTTTGTTAAAAACAAGAGGAAAATGTCCGAATTACAAAAACAAACTTTAGAAAAAGCGCGCAAATCAATTCTACGCTAAATATCATCTATTGTAGCAAGCGAAAATCAACTTGAAATATCTCTCTAGGGTATTTATACCAGAGAAGAAAACAAACTCTGAAAAATGCGCAGGAAGCAACGTTACAGAGAAAAAACAAAAAAAGGCTTTGACAGCGACCAAACTTTCAAGCCTTTCACACTATCAAACTAAAACACAATCAGTAGGCAAGCCGTAAGGGTTTTAGTAAAAGCATTTATTACATTGTATCACAATTTTGTGATGATGACCAGACGGAGAGGGTCATCTCTTAAAACTGACAAAGAAAACAAACCGAGGTAAAAAATCATGAGAACAAAACAAACTAACAAAGAACTAGCGCTCACAGTTAAAGAGATTAAGCAGCAAGGGGTAGAAATTACCAGTGCAATGACAAGATTAGAAATGATTAAAGCCCTTTCTAACTCTATCATGCTTTCTAGAGATAGCGGAGCAAACAATACCATTCTGACGCACCAAGTAAACCAATTCTTATCTTTGGTATACGATCAAATGGATATTTTATACAAAGACTTGGATGATGTCGCTTCCCGCTTGCTTACTTGTGATGATAAGAAAGAACTGGAGGCCTCCAAATGACAGATAAAGCTAGTAAATACTGTCAGGAGTTAAGCCATGAATGAGATTACACTGACCGCTGAACAAACTTTGGCCCTTATTGCCCTACTGCTACCGCTGACTATTTACCTATGGCATCATTTAGGCACCTATCAACTTGATATTGAGTCTAAAATCGAGTCAGAGGGTAAAGATACCCGTAAGCTAACAAATGCGAACTACGGGGCCTATATTCAGCTTGCTGGGCGCTACTACAACTAGAGGTGAAAGAAAATGACAGATAAACCAAATTTTGACCTGGCCAAATCACGCGCCGAAAACTTTGGCCCATGGCTAAACGAGGCTTTCCAAACTATGCTGAATTTTTCCCTTGAAGATAAATTTGATTGTTACACCATCGAGGAGCAGAATCAGCTAGAGCGAGTTCTGGAGGTCTTAACTGATTTTTCTGATATGTGGGAAAAAGGCCAGATTATTGTATCCAGCAAAGAAAGAGAGGCTGCCAAATGACAGAACTTGAAAAACGTATTTTGAGGCTTATCCCAGTAGGTGCTGCCCAACCACGGGCAGGGCGCTATATTGCTGAACTGCTGGGCTTGGATATCCGCACACTACGGGACCATATCCACCGCCTTATAGTCCTCCGTGGCATTCCTATTGTGGCCAAACGTGGGCTAGTCAGTGGGTATTATATCCCAGCTAATGACACCGAACGCCTGGAGGGTATCCGAGAACTAAAGGCCCAATACAACACGGAAGGCAAACGCCTTGATGTACTCATCAGCGCTGACCTTGAAAGCTATAAAGAACTGCTAAAGGAGGGGGCAGGAAATGTTTAGCTTAAGTAAAGAAAGCGAGCAAGACCTGGCCCATGGCGTGCTAAAGCTAGTAGGAAGCTACCTGGAGGCGCGTGAGAAGGTCAAACCGAGGACCTTAGGGCTAATCACTGCCCAGCAGGTCAAAGACGAATTAGGGATAAAATCCAAGACCTTGAAGCGCTGGGAGGATAACGGGCTAAGGCGTTACCATCCACCACTAGAGGACACTAGGAAAGTCTTTTATAGGGTTAGTGATATTCTGATATTTTTGGGGGTAGAAAAATGAATACACGCAAAATGAACACACGCATTATTTTTTTTTCAAAAACAGAAGGACAAAACGAGGACGGAGAAGTCGTAAACGGCGTCCGTAATGATGTCTATTCTTGCTGGACTGAAGTAAAAGGAAGTTCTGTTAAGGAGTTCAAAGCAAGCAGGGAGCTGGATAGCTACAAAGATGTAAAAATTTTTATCACCCGTTACCATCCAAGGCCTCCCTTTGATAATTCAATGTTTATAGATTTCAACGGTATGGAGTACAAGATAACTGAGATTGAAATTGATTATGCTGCAAAAGAGACTATCATGATCAAGGCGGTTAAAGTATCTTGAATATATTTGGAAGTGGAGGAATTGTAGGGAGGGTCAAAAATTGCACATTGACGAAGTTAAAAACAATCAGTTTTATCAGTTTCCAAAATGGTTACTAACAGAGCCTTATATCGAATTAAGTCACAGAGCTATGTTGATGTATATGTTTTTGTGGGATAGGCGCGGATTATCTGAAAAAAATGGATGGTACGACGAAGATGGCAAAGTATATATTTATTTTACAAACGAACAATTTATAGAAATTCTAAAATGTTCAGAGCCAGCCATCATAAAATCAAAAAAAGAACTCACAGAAATTGGCTTGTTAGACGAGGTTAGGCAGGGTATAAACAAGCCAAATCGCTTGTATATCAACGGAACTAAAAATTCTTTAGTTCAGGACCTTAAAAATTTTAAGCACGGAACTAAAAATTCTTTAGTTCAGGACCTTAAAAATTTTAAGGGAATCAATACTAATATTATCAATACTAATATATCCAATACTACTACTAATAGCGCTGAAAAAAATGTCTTTGATTATTATCAACGAAGAATTGGTTCTTTAGACGGTTTTCAATATGAGAGATTAAAGGACTACATCGAAATAGATGGTATTGAACCTGAACTCGTTAAAAGAGCTATTGATAGAGCAGCGGACAATGGCAAGCGTAATTTTAGCTACATTAACAAGATTTTAAAGAATTGGGCCCAGAATGGCATTCGGACCATTGCCCAGCAAGACGAAGAGCAACGGAGCTTTGCGGATAGCAAAGCAAAGAAACCTGGCACATTCGAGCGCCCTGAGTATGGCCAAGGATATGATCCAGAACTTGGATTTTAGGAGGTACGGTTGCAACCGTTAGCCCTAAAAGCGACTGGAAACCAAATCTACTCTTTGATATGCAGCCGTATTCTAAAAGGATTGGAAGGTAATTCTTTCAAATAGTTTACTGTACAGGATAAGCGCTACTCAATCAATAAATTAAAACAAGGAGAGTAAACACCATGACAAACGAAGAATTTATTAAAGCTGGGGAAGATTTTTTTAATCGCTATTCTGACCACAGGTCAGGACTCGCACGCGCCGAAGGGAAAATGCATCCAGAAACACTAATACAGTTATTAGCAAACGCAGAAACAACCATAGCGAACTTGTTAAGAGTACTAAACATGGTAGGCATAACGAGCTATAACAATAACTCCTTACCGCCTAACGTGAAAAAGCTAATAAAGGTTCTAGACGTAGATGGCATTTATAGCGATATTTTCAAACCTAGCAACAACCCGCTAGATGATGAATAACAAAGAGAGGCATCTGCTTCTTTTTGCGGTTAATGAGAAAGAAAAAAGCCACGTTTTGGCGCGTGATTGAATAGAGAGCAAACTCCGAGAACACGCCTATACGGTATAATAAAAAAGCCAAAGCTTTCTGCCCTGACTAATAGTTTCTCACATAGACTATTTTATCATAAAAGGAGGGCATGGCGTGGAACTAAAACAGCTAGCCAAAAGAAAACTAAAGGAATTTCATCAATGGTGCAGGGTTTCAGTCCTTCATCAGGACCGGATACAGGTTGATAAGTATTGGATGGTAACACTATTTGAGTTTGACCCTGAGGACTACAAGGACAGGATGTACGACTGGCAACGAGAGGCACCAAGCGAAGTTAACGAGATATTAAAAGCTATCAACGAAATACCAAAACCAAGGCATAGAGCTGCCCTAGTTATGAGTTATATACTGCCTGAGAAAATACAGATAAAGGAACAAGCGCAGCGTTTAAGAATTGCAGAAAGCACATATTACTTAGATAAAGCGTTAGCGTTGATGGAATTTGCTAAAAGGTATAGAAACGGTATACTAGACCAAGACAAGAGTTGGTGAGCAATATACAGAGCACGGATAGTTTTTCTTCTCTTTCTCAATCCTATCGTGACTCAAAACCAGAACTATTTTTAGAACAGCTATCAATCTAAGGACTGCAGACAGCCCTAGTAAGATAGCGATGATGGCAATTGGGTCCATTGTATTTCCTCCTCTCCAATGATATAATAAGAGCAGAAGGAAAGCCATAGAGCTTTCCATACTCTATAATGGTTTTAGCGCTTGCGGTTGGTTCGCTTGCGCTTTTTTGGCTTATTGGGTGCTTTAGCGCCGTCCAACCCTCAATACTATCGAGCGACCAACTGACTAATTCTGTTGGTCTTTTATTTGCAATTCTAAATTAGTATGTAGATAACTGACCGATACGACAAATAGCATCATGGTAGGTTGACAAGCACTGTTAAGCCAAAATAACGATAGCAAACAAAAAAACAGATACAGCCTTTCTTCGTTCGGAAATACCCCCATCTTTATTTATCGGGGGTAGGTTTGTTCGTCTTTCAACAACGCCGCCCTCTTCCGTACACAATATTCCCTTTTTGAAATTTCTGGATACAGTAAAACACAGTAGGAAACAGTAAAAATGGTATAATACACCTATCAGCAATCAAAAAAGCGTAGCTGATCACTACGCTAGTTCTTGCCTGCTGAACTCATTTAATGATGGACCGTCTAGGTCCTTTTTTGTACTCCTTTTTGTGGACCTTGAGGGAGTACATAAGAAAATCTAATGATATATGATTTTTTCAAAAACCTAGATATATCAAGGGTTAGGGAGCCTTAAAGACATATAAAGTTAGGTATTTTCCATAATCTCTTCAAATGTCATGGTTTGCTCCTTTTCTTATCTTTTCATTATAGCATATTTTGGGAAAAAGAAAGGATTGGGTCCAGGCCCAATCGCGCTTGTTCAAGTATGGAAAAACGTTCAGTCACTTACCTTGGTGAAACGGTGGGATTTTCCGATGAGGCGGACCTTCTTGTCGATAGCCCCCACACAGGTACGGATATATTCGGCCTCGGTCACGTCGTGGTATTGGTGGATCAGGCCTGAAAGATACTCCACTTCCATGATACCATTCTCCCAACCCATTGATTTAATCATACGGGCCTTGACTGCTTTTCGTTGCATAGGTTACCTCTTCTTATTTGCAATCTGGACTTCTTTTTCATTTACCCAGCTGATGGGATTATTTCAAATTAACTTATTTCTAGCAAGAACATTTTCTCCCCTTATTATAGCATATTCGTCCTCCTTTTTTAATAAGGAAATTATCAGTAACAATGTTTCCAGAATGAACTATCATCCTCTGAGTTATCTTAGCTGAATACTTGAACTTTCAAGCCTTTCAAGCTATAATGCAGAGAGATTGTTCTTAAGAAAGTGAAAAAACATGCCAACCATTTTTGATTACCTAAAAGCCAACCAATATGATAGCTTTTACGACAAGGAGTTTACAGTACTGGATGCCTTGGCCTTGACGGAGCTAGCCTACCTGCCCTTTGAGGATTTAGTGCCTGCGGAAATCTCGGTCCAAAACTATATCTCCCTCCAGCATTTGGCGGAGCAATTTGAGGAAAAATTTCAGGGAAAATACCCGCCACTTGGCATGGTCAATGCCCATCGGCTCAAACTTCTCAGCTACCTATCCAGCTTCAAACGTTACAAGCATATCCGGGCTCTTGGCTTTGCCAATGATGTGAGTCTGGACAGTCAGAAACAGTTTGCTGCCATCACCTATCAGATTAGGCCCAAGGAATACCTGGTGGTGTTCCGGGGGACAGACGACAGCATCATCGGCTGGAAGGAAGACTTTCACCTGACCTACATGAAGGAAATTCCTGCCCAGCTGGCTGCCAGGGACTATTTAAAGGAGGTTCTTGACAAGCTGGATGGCAAGGTTTGGTTGGCAGGCCATTCCAAGGGAGGCAATCTAGCCACCTATGCCGCCTGCCATGTGGAGACTTCTATTCAGGACAGGGTTCAGAAAGTATATAGTTTTGATGCCCCTGGCCTCCACAGTTCCATCCGAAACTCTGATAACTTCAAGGCTATTGAAGGGAAAATCCTCTCCATTATCCCCGAAAATTCTATCGTTGGTATGATGCTGGACACTCCTGATACAGACCTAGTGGTCAAAAGCAAGACCTTCGGTCTTCTTCAACATCTGATGGTTTCTTGGGAAATTGAGGGTGATCAGTTTAAGGTTGTCCCAAAGGTGACAGAGGATAGCATCCAAGTTGACCAGACCCTCAAGACTTGGACAGCCAGTCTCAGCGAAGAGGAATTACGGGACTTCTTCGACCTCTTTTTCGGACTCTTTATCGAAGCAGATATTCACCGCTTCGGCGATATTACGGTCGATACCCCTAGAAAAATCCAAAAATTGATTGAAAACAGACGGAATCTGACCCCTGAACAGGCCACCATGATGGACAGACTGAGCCGCCAACTCATTGATACTCGGATTCAGGTTTGGAAGGACAGTTTGCCTGATCTTCCTAAGTTGACCCCCTTCAAACTTCCTGACCATTTTCAGGAAAAGCTCCCCAAATTTGACGAGCTGCATTTGACCGATAAAATTCGCTCACTGCTCCCAGACAAGCCAAAAGACGAAGCCTAGGCCTCGTCTTTTATATTTTCCTAAAAATCAGTTGCTCAGGATCCATCTCCATCGTCAGGGCATAGGTCTGAGGTGAGATTTCCTCCAAAAAATCTAAGGTAACCAGAGCCTGAACAAAAATATCTGGCCGTCTTTGGATGACCCGGTCTTTTCGGGTGAATTTCAACAGAAAACTGGTCATGTACTTGAGGGCGTAGTCTGGATTGACATCTCCCAGAATCTGATAGAGTTTCTTTTGGTCCTCAGAAAGTTCTTCCTGGGTCCGCATCTTGTAAAAGTAGGAATCCAGAGTCAATCTTTCCCGCATCAAATCCACTTCTTCCTCGATGACCAAGTCGTTGGTAGCGTTGGTCATTTGCTGGCAAAATGTGATTTCTTTGAGCTGGTCAAACAGTTCGGACTCCGTATCCACAAAGATTTCCTGGTCCAGACTCAGTCCCTCCAAGGAATCCAGTAGCCTAAAGGCATTTTGATAGCGGCGATTTTTCCGATGAATGTAACCCGCCTCGATATAGGCATCGAGCTGCCGGTCTAGATTTTTTTCCCCTTCAAAAGCTGCCTTTATTTGGCGCAGGGTCTCATCCTGATGTTCGTGGAGATAATGGATTAGGGCCTGAAAAAAAGGCTGCCTGGTCATTCTGTTTGTATGGAAGATTTTAATCATAGAACCATTATAGCACAGGCCCGAAAAAGCACAAGCAGCAAGCCAATCCTACTTCTATTCGATCTTTCCACCAATGGCCTCAACCTGCTCCAGTCCTCCCAAATCATAGACTTGACTAAAGCCTGCTTCCCGCAAGATTTCAACAGCCTTAGCCGAGCGAATGCCTCTTAGGCAATGAACATAGATTTTGGTATCTTTAGGTAATTCTGGCAAAATTCCGGCCTCCAACTCAGCAATAGGAAGGCTATCTGTAATACCAAAATTGCCAGCATTGAACTCATCCTCACTGCGGACATCATAGAACTTGGCGCCCTTTTCCACATCCGCTTTGACATCCGCAAAGGAAATCTGTTCTTTCTGGGCATCAGGACCTGCCTGACTCCAATCAATGGCCGAGTTCGAGTCAGACGAGGCAGCCTTTTGAGATGTGGCAGTTTGACAGGCTGTCAGCATAGTGAGAGAAAGCATGAGACAAAAAGTAATCATTTTTTTCATAGTAAGCCTATTGTATCAAAAAAAGCCTACTTTGGGGCAGAAAGAGCATTGGATAATGAAAAAAGGCAGGTGAACTGCCTTTTATGCTTACTTGTTAAAACTCTCTGTCAACTGAGGAACAACCTGTTTTTTCCGAGAAACGGCTCCTGCCAAGAAGGCATGGTTGTTTTCCAGAGTAAAGTTGAAGGCTGCTTCCACCTTGTCCATATTGGCACCAAGGGCTAGGATTTCAGAGTTGGAGTTGACAATGTCTGTAATCATGAGGACAAAGTCTGAGTAACCTTCTGTAACGATAGCTTCTGAAAGGGCGGCTTCAATTTCTTCCTGGCGTTCCAAAACTTCATTAATATCCACTGTGTTGACCTGAGCGACACGGACATTGTTACCATTGAGTTCAAAGGTTTTGGCATCGATGTCAATCAACTCTTCTGCTGACTTGCTAGCCAAGTTAGTACCAGCTTTAAGGAGAGCCAAACCGTACTCTTCCAAGTTGACACCTGCAATCTCTGCCAATTCTGCTGCCACCTGTGGGTCTGATGCGTGGGTGGTTGGCGATTTGAGCAAGAGAGTGTCAGAAATGAGACCAGACAGGAGCAAGCCTGCCACTTCTTTTGGCAGGGTGATGCCAGCCTCTTTTGAAGCCCGGTAAACGATAGAGGAGGCTGAGCCAACTGGCTCCAAGCGCATGTAGAGAGGGTTGGCTGTTTCAAAGTTTGCCACCCGGTGGTGGTCAATAACCGCTGCCACTTCCACCTCTTTGATGTCTGCGATGGACTGCTGGAATTCATTGTGGTCGGTCAAGATAACTTGACTCACGCCTTCTGCTACTGCGGATGTTACCACGCGCGGCGCAGTCACGCCAAAGTAGTCCAAAGCAAAGGCTGTTTCTTCATTAGGAGTCCCCAAGGCTACCGCTTCTGCATCACGGCCCCAAGCTTCGCGCTCCAAATAAGCCCAGCCATAGGAAGACGCAATCGCATCTGTATCAGGATTTTGGTGACCAAAAACTAAAAATTTTGCCATTTTTTAAAACCTCTTTTTCTATAATCGCTTTATTCTATCATAATTTTTAAAACTTGTGAAATCCCTTCTACCTAGATTTGCAAATCGCTTTCATTTGGAGTAAGATAGAAGTAGGAAGAATAGAAAGGAAACCCTATGAAATTCACAGACTACACTTATTCACGGCCAAATTATGATGACATCAAGGTTAAGATGGCTGACTTGACTGAAAAATTAGCAGTTGCTGCTTCGACCGAAGCAGCCCGCCAAATCGTGCAAGATATTACGGCTATCAGCTCTGCAGTGGATACCCAGATGAATCTCTGGAGCATCCGCCATTCCATTGATATGCGGGATGAGTTTTACAACCAAGAAACGGTATTTTGGAACGAGCATAACCCGCTCTTTGACGAACTCTGGACCAATTACTACCGAGTCATCGTGGACAGCCCTTATCGCCCAGACTTGGCAGATCTTTTACCAGAAACTTTCTTTATGCTGGCTGAAAATCGGCTTCAAACCTTTTCATCTGATGCCATTCCTCTTTTCCAAAAGGAAAATGAACTGGTGGATCAGTATAACAATCTCATGGCTACTGCTCAACTAGACTTCCGTGGTCAAACCTACAACCTCTCTCAAATGGGGCCCTTTAACCAATCTATCGACCGCGCTACCCGCAAAGAAGCTGCTGAAACCATGACCAGCTTTTTTGAAAAGCATGAAACTGACTTTGATCGCATCTATGACCAACTGGTCAAAACCCGGCATGAAATTGCGACCACTTTGGGATTCAAGGACTACGTCGAATACGGCTACAAGATGATGAACCGCTTCGATTACAACCGAGACATGGTCAAGGTTTACCGTGAAGAAATTCTAAAGCATGTAGTCCCTGCCGTGCAAAAGCTCCGCCAACGCCAAGCCAAACGCATCCAAGTTCCTGACCTTAAATACTATGACCTGATTTTGGAATACTTGGACGGCAATGCCACTCCAAAAGGCAGTCCTGAAGAATTGGTGGCACAAGCCAAAAAAATGTATCAGGAATTGTCACCTGAAACCGGCCAATTCTTTGATTTCATGGTCGAGCATGATTTGTTGGATTTGTTGGCCAAGGAGGGCAAGGATACGGGAGGTTACTGCACCTATATTGCTGACTACCAAAGCCCCTTCATTTTTGCCAATTTTAATGGAACCAGTGCGGACATTGATGTCTTGACCCACGAAGCTGGTCATGCCTTCCAGGTCTTCCGCTCTCGCTGGATTCCTTCTCCAGAGGTTATCTGGCCAACCTACGAATCCTGTGAAATCCATTCCATGTCCATGGAATTTATCACCTGGCCTTGGATGGAATCCTTCTTCAAAGACCAAGTAAACAAATATAAATTCAGCCATCTAGCCAGCGCCCTCTTCTTCCTGCCATATGGAGTTTTGGTGGACCATTTCCAGCACGAAATCTATGAACATCCTGAGATGACCCCGACAGAACGCAAAAATACATGGAGAAGACTGTCTGAACTCTACTTGCCAGACCGTGATGATTCTGAATCTGATTTTCTAAGCAGAGGCGGTTTTTGGTTCCGCCAAGGTCATATTTTTGCCAGCCCCTTCTACTATATCGACTATACTCTGGCCCAGGTTTGCGCCCTCCAATTCTGGAAACGCACACAAGTAGACCAAGACCCAACGGCCTGGGAAGACTATTTACGCATCTGTGATTTGGGCGGCACCAAGACCTTCCTCCAAATTGTAGAAGCAGCCAGACTCCAATCCCCATTCAAGGAAGGCGCCCTTGAGTCCACCATCACTGCCGCTATGTCCTATTTGGATAGCATTGACGATACAGAGCTCTAAATTTTTCATTCCAAATAACATAACTGGAGGTATGTCTATGAAAAAATATAGTCTCTTCGCACTCACTTTGCTCGCTATTTTAGCTCTATCGGCCTGTAGCAAACCAACATTTGAGGATACGCGAAAAAGTACCAAGCAAGCTACAACCACTAGTCAAAGCACCAGTAAGGAAATCACAACAGAAGCCTCTACAGAGGCCGGACCTTGGTCAGAGAAGAAAGAGCAGCAGTTAGCTGATTTTATCAAGAAATGGGGTCAAACTTTCTCCCCAGCTCAGACCTATGTCCAATATACTCCTGAAAAAAATGGGAATTTTTATGGAGTAGCAATCCCCAATGAGCTAACTAAGCCCAAGAACTTTACTCTTGACTTTAATGGGGAACAACCTACACTAAGCTGGTCCAAAAATGGCAACGCACCATCTGGCCAGTATGCCTTGGTAGCGACCTACTCAGATATTGAAAATAGTCAGAGTCCAAGCTCCCATCTTTATCTCTTTACCATCAAGGATGGCAAACCTCAGGTATGGATTAGCGAACAAAATCAGGGAAATTCCGAAAATAAATTCTATTTTACAGAAACAAAGAATGTTGATTTAAAAAACTTCTTCGTTTCTCTCGTGACTGAACAACATCCAACCACTACCTCTAAACCGGCAACCAATCCAGCAATAGATACCAAAAACCTCTCCATCCAGCAATGCTCCAATTGGGCCAGGGCCCATAAGGCAACGGGATATGGTTCTCCCTATACCAAGGATGATTTTCTTGCTGAAGTGATTGGCATTGATAAATCATCAGACGGACTGGTTTATATCGAGGTTCGTGAAAACCACGATAGTCCAACCATGCGGGCGAACGGAGCGGACCCAAATGTAGCCTCCAGTGCCTCACTCTACCGCATCAACGCAAATGGCCAACTCGAATTGAGAGACATCGTAACCGATAGTTACTCTGTCGTTGCCACAGCTTATTATGAATAAAGTAAAAAAGCTTGGAAATTCCAAGCTTTTTTGCTTATCCCTTGATCCGATTCAGATAATCTTGATAGGATTCTGTTTCCATCAACCTTTTCGCATTTTCAACCCGTTCCTTGCTTGGGGGCTTGGTCCCTTCCAACGGGTATGGACGGCCCAATTCCCGCCACTTAAACTCACCCAGATTGTGGTAGGGCAGAACCTCAAAGCGCTCAACATTTTTCAGGGTCTTGACATAATCACCCAAGGCCTTCAAGTCTTCATCTCGGTCTGTCAGACCTGGAACCAATACGTGGCGAATCCAGACAGGCTTGCCAATTTCAGACAGGTACTCCGCACAGGCCAAAATCGTTTTATTGCTGTGGCCGGTGACAATCTTGTGCTGGTCGGGATTGATTTCCTTGATATCCAACAAGACCAGGTCTGTAACTTCCATGAGCCGGTTGTATTTTTCCAAATAACGAGGGGTATTGCGGAAGGTGAGAGCACAAGTATCCAAGGTCGTGTGAATCCCTTTTTCCTTGGCCAAGGTAAAGAGAGCAATCAAAAAGTCAATCTGAATGGTTGCTTCCCCACCAGAAACCGTGATACCGCCATCCTTGCCCCAGAACATCTTGAACCGAAGGGCTTCATTGAGCACATCCTCAGCCGTCCGCTCTCTGGCATTAGGATTGACCAGGTCCCAGGTATCGGGATTATGGCAATACTGGCAGCGCATATGGCAACCCTGCATAAAGACAACAAAGCGGATCCCAGGTCCATCAACAGCTCCGAAACTCTCGGTTGAATGAACCAAACCAGTGACTTTTCTGTAATCTACTTCTTCCATTTCTTCCCCTACTTTCTATATACCTATTATAGCATGATTTCAGAGTAAAAGACCAAACAAAGTTTAGTCTTTCTCTTCTTCTACTTCTAGTTTAGTAATGAGAACCTTTAACTTGGTCACGCGGCCGTTTTTGACCTTGTCGTTCATCATGACCAGGTGGTAATCGCCACTGTCCACTTCATAGGTTTCTTTTTCATCTTGGGTCGGAATGGTGCCAACGCCAGTCAGGTAGTAGCCTGCGATGGTGTCCACATCATCGCTTTCCAGACTGGTTTCAAAGTAATCATTGAACTCATTGAGGGTCATGGTTCCTAGGACAATATAGGTGTCTTCTGCAATTTCACGGACAAACTGTTCTGCCTTATCCGTTTCGTCATCGATTTCACCCACAATCTCTTCTAAGAGGTCTTCCAGGGTCACCAAACCAGCCACACCACCGTACTCATCCAAGAGGATGGCCATCTGGTTTTGTGTATTGCGGAGCTGTCTGAGCAAATCGTCCACAAAGATGGTTTCAGGAACAAAGAGCGGTTCTTGCAGAATTCGGCGAAGAATGATATTGTCAAAGCCATTGCGGAAACCTGCATCCAAGAGACGCTTGGTATGCAAGATACCAATGATGGTATCGCGGTCCCCGTCATAGACAGGAATACGGGAAAAGTTCTGACGGAGAATCGTCTCCATATTGCCCAGAAGGTCATCATTGATGTCAATCATGAAGGCATCGGTTCGAGGCACCATGACCTCCCGCGCCAGCATTTCATCCAGAGAGAAGATCCCTTGCAGCATCTCGATTTCTTCTGCATCTAGGGTCTCTTCGCTCCGCGTCAGCATATACTCGATCTCATCACGGGTCATCTGCTCATCCGCATCATCAAAGGTCATGGGAGTCAGGTGACTGAGCAGGTTGGTCGAAGCTGACAAGAGCCAGACAAAGGGACTGACCAGCTTGCCTAGACCAATGATGATGGGAGCAGACCGAACAGCCAGATTTTCCTTCATGTTCATGGCAATGCGCTTGGGATAGAGCTCCCCAAGGACGATGGAAATATAGGTCAAGAGGGCCAAGGCCAGCCAGTAACCAGCTGTTTGGGCAGTGGCAGAATTCCCCATCCACTCAGCAAAAACAGCTCCCAAATCATTGGCCAAGCTGGCCCCTGACAAGATATTGATCAGGGTAATGCCGACCTGGATGGTGGATAGAAAATTATTGGGATTTTCCAGAACCTGCTGGAGTCGGACGTATTTCTTAATTCCCTCCTGGGCCTTTTGCTCGACACGCGAACGATTGAGCGAGACCAGAGCCATCTCAGATGCTGAGAAGAAGGCATTTAAAAGGGTTAAGAACAATAAGACAATGAGTTTAAGATAAATGGTCTGACTACCGGGGTCTTCCATGACAATCTCCTGTTTCTTCAGAATAGTACTCCCATTATATCATATTTTAGCCATAACGGAAATAGCAGGCTTTTCAGCAGAAAAAATGTTCTGTTTTTCCAAAAAGAAGAGGAATCACGCACGGACTCCCATTTTATGATACAATGAAAAAAAGTGTTGAAAGAGAGATGAAACATGATTTTATCCATGAAAGAGGTCACCTACCGCAGGCAGGGTAACAATATCCTTGAAAATATCAGCTGGGAATTTGAAAAGGGACAGACTTGGGCTATTTTGGGCCTCAATGGCGCTGGAAAATCCACACTCCTGCGGATTTTAACAGCTGAGTTCTGGAAATCATCTGGCGACTTGTCTGTCTTGGGAATCCAGTTTGGCAAAGGCGATATCCCGACCCTGCGCACCAAAATCGGCATCGTCGGCTCCTTTCTAGCCGAGCGCTTTCCCACAGACCTCCTAGCCGAGCAGATCGTGCTGACTGGCAAATACAAGTCCTCCATCCTCTACCGGGAGTACGGGCAGAAGGAGCTCAATGAGGCCATTGACATGCTGACCAGTATCGACGGAGCTCACCTGGTCGGCCGAACCTATGCCAGCCTCTCTCAGGGCGAGCGCCAGCTCCTCCTCATCGCCCGCAGTCTCATGGAAAGCCCTGAACTTCTCATCCTGGATGAGGCCACAGTCGGCCTGGACCTGCTGGCTAGAGAGCGCCTCCTCAAGCACCTCCATCACATCTGCCAGCTGGAAACCGCCCCTGCCATTATCTTCGTCACCCACCATGCCGAAGAAATCACCGCCGACTTTAGCCACGTCCTCCTCCTCAAAGAGGGCAAGGTCCTGGCTCAGGGCCCCAAGGAAGACATCCTCACAACCGACCTCCTCGGCGACTTCTATGGCAACCAAGTCGAGCTGATCCCGCTGGGAGAAGAGAGACTGTTTATTAAACCGAAGTTGTAGATAGAAAAATACCTCTGACCAAATATATTGGTTAGAGGTATTTTTGAATGTTTAAAAATGAAGGCGGGAAAATCGTTCATTTGAGTAGGCAGCTATGTCATCAACCGTCAGCATGTCATATTTATCCCTCACTCTCACAAAGAAATCTGCAATCAATTTTTTCTCAATAACAACGGTTGAGGGCTCATCTTCTTTCAAATCTCCACGCGTCAGTAGCCAAGGGCTCTCTTCGTGAGTGAATTTTTCTAAAACCTTCCCGTTATAGACACTAAGGTGGTAGATAACACTGTCCAACACTTGGATTTCCTGATCGGTAAAACAGTGCCTATAATCGTAGTCGCTTTCTAGCACAATCGGCTGCCAGCCAAATTCCTGGTATTTTTCATAAATATCTCGATAAACTGGACCATGAACCCAACTCTCACAATCACTTTGGAACATAAATTCCCCCGTAAAGGCAACAGAAAAACCTTGAACATAATACAAGAGTTTCTGCAGTGCTAAAGGAGTAATTTCGTTATTTTTTGATAATAAATAATTGGCAGCCAAATGCTCTTTCGGCACCTCTCCGTCTGCTATGAGTTTTTCTGTCGCTTTGAGACTTTTTTCATACGTTGGGGAACTTAAGCTCCCTTTCGCATCTTTTAACAAGGTCAAAAAATAATCTGGCTCTTTAGAAATGCGGTAAAGAGTATCAGAATAGGAGCATTTGGGGAGGTCTCCTTTTAAGTAACGTGGGATGGTATTGATGCCCCAGCCCAACAATTCCGACAAAGGCTTGGCACCAATGGCGTATTTTTTCAAAAGACTAGTTATTTCTGAGATAGAAATTAAGTCATTAGCCTTCCGATAGGCGTCATAAAGGGCCTGCCTATTTGCAGTGTCTATGTCCTCCACAAAAACAGGCTGCGTACAAGCATCACAAAAAGCCTCCTTGCCCAGGAAGGTATAGTCTGTTCCTTTTAATTTCCGTGTCATTTCACGCTCTTCAATATGATAAGTAACATCGTCTAAACAATGTTCACAAAATATTTTTTTTTCTGCCATGATAGACTCAACTCCTTATTTCTTGAAATAATAACTCATCGGCCTTTCGGCCTCATGAAAGGAAACCACAATTGTTTTTAAACCCGTTGTTTTACTGGTGGCAAGGACAAATTTTGCATAAACTTGGACCTGTCTTTCGTCACCAAAAATATCTGTTAACAGAAAGTACGGACCAAATATAAAATAATCATCATGATTCTTATAGACATTAGGAGACTGAACACAGTCACAAAAATCACGAACCTCTATTTTAAGTATTAATTGTTTGCGCTTTTCTTTATCCAAATTAAATTCATCCGCAAATTCATCATTCTTCACCCTATTCTCACCAGTACTAATGATAAATTTGTTCTGAGAAACGAGCTCCTTGATTTGACCCAATACCTCTTCAATCTCTTGCTCTGAATATTTCTGTACTGACAACCCACTCTCCTTTACCAGGTCAGTATTTCTATAAATAGTTTATCATTTTGGGGGTGTAAACGCAAAACAAAAGCACCATTTTTATAAAAATGGTGCTTTTTTCTTTAATGTGATAATTCACTAAAGTAAATCATCACTAAAGAATTTACTAATGGGTTTCCAATGAATGCTATCCGTCATATCTTCTTTCCAACTTGTATTGTTGAACAGCATACCTATTACTTCCCCATCACTATTCTTAATAGGTCGAACAAAGGCAATTTTGGCACCATGAGGATTCGTTTTTGGGTTTTCAGACCATTCTCGCAAGGCTTTAAATTTTGCTTCTGAATATCTGTCAATATTTTGTTTGTTTCCACCCTTCGTTTCTACAATATATGTGACCCCGTCCCTGCCTTTGAAAATATAATCTGGGAAAAATCCTTCGGCTTTGTGACCATAGGCAACTGAAAAGTACTTTTCTCCTCTATCTTTACTGCGATACCACCAAGCAACTTCCGTCGTTTCTTCAAGCCACTTCTCGAATGCAATTTCAGGAGCCTTACTATTACCCCAGTTATTTTCTCCATAGCCTTGATAAACATTCTTTGTGAAAACATTCCTTGATTGCCCTTTCAAAACTTGGTACATTTCATATTTCGGTAAAACAAATGGAACCAAATCCACTTCGTCATGACTGATACCATACTCCAAGGATAGTTGCTTATCAAATAAACCTTGCGCATCAGCATTTTTTACAGTATTCCTAATTAAACGATAGTTGTTAATAACAAATGCCATAAATTCTGACGGTTTGAGAGTTAAAAATCGTTTCTGGGGCTCTTCACTACGGTTAGAAAAAAGCTCAACTAGAATAGCGTTGACATCACTGGCAGTATCTCGATATAAATGAGACTGAATTTTTTGTTCTGCATTAAGTAAATCAAGTCGATTCCCTTTGAGATTGACTGTCACACCAACTTGATAACTTTGTAGCTTATCGGAAAGAATATCTCTTTCCAGTTTGTCAGATTGACTCAGTTTCTGTCTAATATTTGTTCCAAATTGATAACCGAAACTCTCTAGCTTTTCCTGATTCTGATAGCCGTTTTGCTCCACCAGACCATAGTCTTTTTTAAATTGACTTCTAAGCGCTGCAACAACTTCTGCATTCGTCAATCCTGACCTAGCATTAGGTTTAACTGAAATCAATTGAAAATCTGGAACTCCCTCTTGCAATTCATAAGTTGCAATAAAACTCCCTTCTCCTTTCCTTAAGACATCAGCAATGTAGGATTGATCATTTGAGTATATGAAGGCATTATCTAAAATAGGATTATCTTTAATTTTTTCTTTTAACTCTTCTATCATTTTTTGTTTTGTAATAATCTGTTTCTCAATCTCCCTAATCTTTAGAAGATAGTTTTTTCTGAATCTCTCAAACTCTTCTGTGGTAATAAGTTCTTCTTCCAGATCCATATAAAGAGAACCTCTAAGCCTTTCATACTTTTTCTTTTCCACATTTAAGGAGTCGAAATCAGCCTTGATTGTGAGCTTAGAAACATCAATCTTACTTAACTTTTTAAGAAGCTCATTATATTTTGAAAGATAATCATTAAGAGCGTGAACGGTAGCACCTATTACATAATCCTCTTTAATGCTGTGTCTTGTACATTCGCCCTTGATGTTATATTCGGAACATATATAAAAGATGTTGTAGCCGTCTTTTGACTTGACCTTTCGTCTAATCATCGGGCTGCCACAATCTTTACAGTAAAGCATTCCAGACAGAATGCTCGGATTTTCTTTTGAAGCTTTTACATCACGAAGCAGCATTTTATTTGCCAGTGCAAATACGGATTTGAAAACAATGCTTTCGTGAGCATTTTCTATTGTGATCCAATCATCCTTTGCTACATCGACTTCTCTTTTGGATTTGTAGTTGAGCTTTGCCGTCTTGCCTTGTTCCAACACGCCGATATATACCTTATTGGTGATGACCCTGTTGACCATCTTGGCATCCCACTTGGCATCTTTTACGATAAAGCCCGTATTAAAGTTATCGCCTTTATAGATTTTGCCGTTTTTCCTGTTGCTACTTGTCAAGGACTTTTTAATCAAAATCATCTTTTTTTTCGTCCGATTTTCTCCTAAGCTCCCTCAGCATGATTCTTGCCAACTTATCTTGCATTGTTTCTGTCGCATTTTCATTGAAATGGACAACAACCTCATAGGTGGTCTTTCCAATCTTTCTCTTTGTGCTAATGCCGTTTTTATCCTTTTTTTTCAGTTCTTCCATAAATTCTCCTTTCCGTTTTTTGGATTTTTGACAACAAAAAAGGAAGTATCGGCAATTTGCTTTTACTTCCTCTTGGTAATATCCTATTTGATTTTTTTACTTCGACAAACTGGAATTTATGAAGCTGAATTTATCTACGAATTTATCTATTAAAGATTTTATCCATATTTGAATAAAATAAGGGTAAATCCAGATTTTCTTGCTTCCCAGCCTCATAAATACTTTTACATCCATACATAATGTCTTTTACATCATTATGTAACGTCATAATTCTGCTTGTGAGCTCATTTCCTGCAAACATTCGTTTCATTATCATACCTGCGACAGCAGAAGGTATTTTGTAAGGAAGAAGTTCATTTTTATATAATTTCAAATTGACCCCTCTAGCTTTTACTACTTTAACAGTTTCTCTTACCGATTTCACTGCTATAGATAATGCGTGGGAATCTCTCATAAGATTAATCGCAAGCTGTTTTGGGTCATCAATTTTTCCTGCTCGTGCAGCAGTAGAAGTAACACCTGCATTTATTGCCATGTGAATCCATATCCATTCCACCATATCATAAGGAACTTCTGTTTTTAGGTCTGTAGATTTAAGAAGTTCTATCAAATCTCTATAGTTTGGAATGCTTGCTTTTTCCTTGCTTTCAAGCATTATATGGTCAAATAGAACACAGTTCAACTCTTGCTGTATCATACTTCCACCAGCAGTAGGAAATCCTATAATGTATTTAAAATTACCTACTATTTCTTCAATCTCTTTGCGACTGTTCCAAAAGTTACAGAATAATATCAAACTTCCCGTAATGTTGTTTTGCGAAAGTGTTGCTATAGCATCTTTTATTTTTCCGCGTGAAACACTCAAAAGAATAAAGTCATAACTTGTATCCGGTTTTGCAAGATTTACAGTGTATGTATCTGTTTTTTCTTCTCCCTTATTATCATAACGTCCGTCTAATATAGTTATATTCAGCTTTGCTGGAACATTTTGTTTTTTATTTTCCCTAACTAAATGCTCAATCTGATGTCCTGCTTTTTGAAATACATATCCATAAGTTGTACCTATCACACCTAAGCCTAAAATACATATTTTCATTCATATACACCTCTATAAATTCTAATTTGTCAATTTCTCATCCATCCCATTATATCACTTTTCTCATATTTTTCCATTCCATCAAGCTGAATATTCATTCTTGTAACCATATTTTTATTTAACTCACTACAAAACGGTGGTAAGCATTTTAAGGCTCTTTTTCTCTCTCGGCTTATCCTTGTACCTAAATTATATTTAGAAACAAAATAGCTTCTTATTTGATAGCTGCTTTATATTCTTTTTCAGAAATGACAAACCAGCAATTCCAGAAGCATATAATCCGCCACCTAAAACAATTGTGTCATATTTTAGTACATCGCTAATAACTGCTTTTTTTTGTTCCAACACAAGGAAAACCTGTTTCTTCTGAAATCCAATCTGCATATTTCTTTGTAGATCCATATTTTGATTGATATAAGATTATTCCATTCATAAATTCCTCCACAACTTCAAATTTGTCTACACTGCCTTAATCTTATCATTTATCAATTCAATAAACGCTATCACAGTCGCTCCTATCATTGGAAGCCCATAAGGACTAAATAGGAAACCGAGAACTAAACCCGATACACCTATACCGACTTCTCCTTGAATGAAAGAAGCTAACGCCCCAAATATGCAGAACACCATAATGATATACAGTAACGCTGTTCCAATGCCAAGTAGGAATGTCAGGAAAGCAGTCAAAATTGATAAGACAAGACTAAACGGAAATAAGAGTATTTTTATTATCCATCGCATACACCACCTCTTGTTTCTTCGGCTTATGTGCTGCTTACAACCATTATTTTAGTAGATAGTGGCTCTAAGCAACACATAAACCATCATTTTCTTCAGTTTTTAACTTCGGTAGAAGCTTCAAAACCTTTGATTTAACTGAACTATTTGCCTCTGTCATTATTATGACACGAGACCCAGCGAAGAAGTCTAAAACTATAGCATTCCTATTATTGGCCATAAAAACTAAATCATAAATAAGTTCCACTGGTTTAGCAAAATCAAAAACAGACATTAAACCTCCAAAAAGTTTCTTTAATGATTGACTCCCCTTTGAATTGACATATTTATCTTGAAACCAAGTTGTAAACTGCGTTCTATCAGTTTTTTGACCCCTTACCTTTTCATAAACAACATACCTTCCATCTTCCTTAAACTCAAAAATGACATTATTATTTTTAACAGCTTCAAGTAACTTTTTCTTTCCCCAACGCCATCTACCTTCGCTACCATCACTCCTAATTGGATAGACATCTGTTCCATCAGGAGCTACTATCGGAAACCACATTGTTGGTGAATCTTCTCTCCTGGACCCTGCTCCCTATTTATTTAATTCTCTACCTTTTGCATATCGTCCTTGTTCATCTTCTAAATCCAAAATAATTTTTTCTTTTTCATAGCCTGTAAATACAGTCATTAATTCAATGCTCTTCACATAAATTAATACATAATCGTGAACTCTCCTAATGTTAGTTGATTGACTGCCACCTTCAATTACCTGCCTGGTTATCTGTGCAATAAAATTTTTACTTCCAAAAATCTCATCACACAGTAACTTCAGCTGTGCCTGTTCATTATCATCTATCGAAATAAATATTACTCCTGTATCAGATAATAGTCTTCGAGCAATCTCTAACCGTTTACTCATAAAGCTTAACCACTTTGAATGAGAATAGCCATCTGTTTTATCTACGATTTTGTCATTATAGATAAAGTCCTTGTTGCCTGTATTATATGGCGGATCGATATAAATGACATCAATTCTACCCGTATGAGTTCTTTCTAGTAAATGAAGACTGTGTAAATTATCCCCCTCCAAGAGAAAATTGTAATCCTTATTCTCAGGGTTTCCTCTTATTTTTCGGGTCTCGTCTTCAATGAAAACAGGTATCTTTGTTTTCATTTCTTCCTCGACCAATTCAGCGTGTTCTTCCCAAACCAATCCATACTTCTTGGTATTAAGAAGCTTCAAGATTTTTTCGAGATGAGCTACTTCTTCGTTTCGACCATCTAACCTAGCTTGGTCAATAAGAGTTCTCACATAGCCCAAAGCTTCATTTTTCTCATTTTGATGGGGACGTTCATTGAAGTCTCTTGGCATTAGAAAACACCTCCAAACTCATAGATGGCAGGTGTTTTTGGGTATTCTGAAAAAAAGTAGTCGTTAACTACTTGCTTGC
>NZ_JBHCHN010000069.1:0-18428 GCF_041802885.1 Streptococcus sp. | reverse complement strand
TACCAACACCGGAGAAACCGAAGTCCGAGCCGGAAGCGCCAAAAGTAACGCCAGAAAAAGCAAAGTCTGAACCGGAAGCACCAAAAGTAACACCGGAGAAACCGAAGTCCAAGCCGGAGGCACCAAAAGTAACGCCAGAAAAACCAAAGTCTGAGCCGGAAGCACCAAAAGTAACACCGGAGAAACCGAAGTCCGAGCCGGAGGCACCAAAAGTAACGCCAGAAAAACCGAAGTCTGAGCCGGAGGCGCCAAAAGTAACGCCAGAAAAACCGAAGTCTGAGCCGGAAAAACCAAAAGTAACACCGGAAAAACCGAAGTCCGAGCCGGAGGTGCCAAAAGTAACGCCAGAAAAACCGAAGTCTGAGCCGGAAAAACCAAAAGTAACGCTGGAAAAACCGAAGTCCGAGCCAGAAGCGCCTAAGGCGACACTAGAGGAGCCAAAAAAAGAGCCGGAAGCGCCGAAAGTCATTTCACGAAAAACTCAGACACAAGGACATTCTCCAAAAGTCAGCCCAAATCCTCCAGCATCTACTCCTACAACAACCATCTCAGAAACAAGGAAGGCGACCTTGCCAAAAACTGGTGAGAAAAGTAATGTTCTCGCCTGGCTTGGAGGAATACTCGCGGCAATCTTAGTGGGCATTTTGGCACTAAAACCAAAAAACTCTAAAAAATAAGAAGTAATCTGCGCTCCATTTTTATTTGAATTGGACAAGAGATGACACCCCATCTCTTGTTTTTTATTTTATTAACGAAAAAAGACCCGTCTGGGCCTTAACTCACTCTCTCATTTTCAAGCTCGTGAAAAAACAGTCCATTCAAGGACTGTAACTCGCTCTCGCATTTTCAGGCTCGTGAAAAAACAGTCCATTCAAGGACTGTTTTTTTAATCTTCAGTTACGAATGGAAGCAAAGCCATTACACGAGCGCGCTTGATAGCTGTTGTTACCTTACGTTGGTTCTTAGCTGAAGTTCCAGTTACACGGCGTGGTAAAATTTTTCCACGTTCTGAAATGAAACGGCTAAGAAGCTCAGTATCTTTGTAATCAACATATTCAATCTTGTTAGCTGCGATGTAATCAACTTTTTTACGGCGTTTAAATCCGCCACGACGTTGTTGAGCCATGTGTATTCTCCTCTTTATATTTTAATTCAGTCCATCCTTAGAATGGTAAATCGTCATCTGAAATGTCCATTGGATTTCCGCCAAAGGGACTTTCTTCTCGAGCGAAGTTTGGTGTTGTGGAAGGTGCCTGTGGGCTTGAGCCAAAGCTGTTACCAGCTGTGTACTGTCCGCCAGCTGCATAGCCACCGCCCTGACCTTCACGTGCAGTACGGCTTTCCAATACCTGGAAGTTTTCGGCAATCACTTCTGTTACATAGACACGTTGACCTTGCTGGTTTTCGTAATTACGGGTCTGAATACGGCCTGTAATCCCAACTAAGGTCCCTTTCTTGGCCCAATTCGCCAAGTTTTCAGCCTGTTGGCGCCAGATCACACAGTTGATGAAATCTGCTTCACGCTCACCAGCTTGGTTTTTAAAGTTGCGGTTTACCGCCAGGGTAAAGGTGGCAACTGCTTGGTTACTTGGGGTGTAACGAAGGTCTGCATCACGGGTCATACGACCGACAAGTACTACATTGTTAATCATAGGACACCTACTTATGCGTCGATTTTTACAATCATGTGACGAAGAATGTCAGCGTTGATTTTTGACAAACGGTCGAACTCGTTAAGAGCAACAGCGTCAGTAGCTTCAACGTTAACGATATGGTAAAGTCCTTCGCGGAAATCTTTGATTTCGTAGGCAAGACGACGTTTTTCCCATGTTTTTGATTCAACAACAGTTGCACCGTTGTCAGTCAAGATAGAGTCAAAGCGTGCTACCAAAGCGTTTTTAGATTCTTCTTCAATGTTTGGACGAATAATATAAAGAATTTCGTATTTAGCCATTGATATTTCCTCCTTTTGGTCTAATGACCCCCAGTCTGTGCAAGGGGTAAGTGAGGCATACTCACGATATACTATTATACCATAAATCTTTGAGAAGGCAAGGAAAATAGGGCGAATCCATCAGATTATTGCTTTTTTCTTCAATTTCCTGCCAGAAATGTGAACGATTACGGACTAAGAATTCTCACCAAGTATAAGAGCTTATTTTTCATGGAATTTAGCGATATTAGCGTTAGTGTTTATAACGCTTGTGTAAATAAGCATATATAATTATTTTTTACTTGAGAGAAGAGCTTTAAAGCTCCTATTTTTAACAATAAATAGGAATTTTGTCATTAGCGCTTGCTTGTAAACTCTTACTTTTTTGTTATACTGTGGATATATGCAAAGAGCGAGGAATTTTCATGATTGATAGAAATATTAGGTTGTTAAGAAAGAGACAAGAACTTTCTCAGGAAAAGTTAGCAGAAAAAATTGGAGTATCTAGACAAACTGTCGCAAAATGGGAGGCAGGTAGCAGCCTGCCTGATATCTTGACATGTGCTAAATTGGCCGAGTTATTTGATGTTAGTATCGAGGATTTATTAAACTTAGATGCTGATCTTTTAGCGTTGCCTCAAGAAAAGGGCAAATATATCTTTGGCAGTGTAAGGGTTCAAGAAGATGGTCAGGTGATCCTGCCTATTCGAGCTAGAAAATTATTTTCCATCGAACCTGGAGATGAATTGCTGCTGGTCGGCGATCTAGACAGAGGGTTGGCCTTGCTAGATGTTAATTTCTTCCTAGAGGGCTATCAGGCTCTTGAAAAAACGAAAAGGAAATAAGGAAGCAATGGAAAAGAGGAGGGTTAAGAAAGTGTCTATTATTCTGACTTTTGTTTTACTCAGCCTAAGTTTTGCTACAGCTCTGTATGCTCATCGGAATATGACTTATGATCAAAAAGAGGCAAAACTGATTGAAAAGGCACAGTTTAGGGAGAAACAAGTCACTTTACCAGACGGATCAATTTTAAATTATGGTGAGGGTCCGGATAATGGAGAGGTCTTAGTCTTGTTGCATGGGCAGCAAGTATCTTGGGAAGACTATGCAAAGGTTCTAGGAGAACTATCGCAGCGTTATCATATTTATGCTATTGATTATTATGGGCATGGAGGATCCAGCAAATCTCCAGCAAAATACTCAGCGACAGCAATAGGACAGGACTTAATTTGGTTTATCCAAACTGTCATTGGCCAAGCTGTTCTTATTTCCGGTCATTCTTCGGGAGGACTCTTGGCTACCTGGATTGCAGCTAATGCCCCAGAAGATGTTAAAGGTCTCTTGATCGAGGATGCACCTTTCTTTGCTACGGAACCGGGGAGGGCAGAAAGCACTTTTGCATGGCTGGGCTTTAAAGAAATGGCTGATTTCTTAGCCAGTGGCCAAAGCAACTTTACTCGCTATTCTTTAGAACATACCTATTTGGCAGAACTCTTTGGCAGTCAGAGCAATTTTGATAAAATTGTTAAAAATCCAGCTCTTAAGTTTATGAAAAAACATCCTCATCAAATTCCTAGGATTTGGCTTTACCCCCCTGAACTAAAAGTCAATCAAATTTATGATTTAACAGCCAATCTGCAAGATGGGACTGGTGACTATGATTTACGATTTGGACTGGCCTTTTATGATTTTTCATGGTTTAGGGATTTTCCCCAAGAAGAAACCCTAAAGCAAGTTCAATGCCCTTCCATCCTGTTACATGTCGCTAAACCAGCTAATTTTCAAGACTATTATGACGAGAAAGGCATTCTTCTCAGTGCTATGGATGCCGAGGATGCCAAACGTGTTGACACCTTATTGAGCGATAACACTTTGATTGACAATGTAGATAGTGGTCATGATATTCATGTCGAGCAACCCTATATTTTTATTAAAGCAGTAGATGACCTAGCTAAAAAAGCAAAATAAAGAAAACGATCCACTGCACCATGATTCGCTTTCTTATTTTCAAGCTCATGAAAAAAGGTCCCTCGGACTTTTACTCTTTCCTAATTTCTAGAGAGCAAGAAAAAACAGTCCACTGGACTGTTCGCACTTTCGTATTTTTAGGTGCAAAGAAAAAATGGTCCACTGGACCATTTTTTACTCTACACTAAACAAGTATGGATAGACTGGTTGGTTTCCGGTATGGATTTCGACTTCCACATCCTCGAATTTATCTTCAAGGCTTTCAGCCAATTCTTCAGCAAGTTCTTGACTACCGTCTTCACCGACATAGATTGTGACAATTTCACTATCCTCGTCTAGCATGTTTTCAAAAGTTGTAACCAACGTTTCCATCATATCTGGATTGGAGACGACAATCTTGCCATCCACCATACCCAGATTATCGTTCTCACGAATTTCCAAGCCATCAATGGTGGTATCACGGACCGCAGTTGTCACGCTACCACTCTTGACATCAGACAGGGAAGCTGTCATAGCCGCAAAGTTGGCTTCGATATCACGATTTGGATCAAAGGCCAAGAGGCTGGTCAAACCTTGAGGAACTGTGCGGGTTTCAACGACCTTTACAGCCTCTTCTGCTACTTCTGCAGCTGATTGGGCTGCCATGAAGATATTCTTATTGTTTGGCAAAATGATGATGTTGCGGGCATTGACCAATTCAATCGCCTTGATGAAATCCTCTGTCGCTGGGTTCATGGTTTGGCCACCTGAGATAACGTAATCCACACCCTGAGCCTTTAAGATTTCCGTCAGGCCTTCACCCGCCGCAACGGCAATCAGGGCATATTCCTTTTGCTCTGCTGGTTTTTGGAAGCCGGTAGCTTCTTTTTCAACCTGGGCTTCATGCTGGTTGCGCATGTTGTCCACTTTTACCTTGACCAGGCTGCCGTACTGAAGACCAGCCTGCATAACCAAGCCTGGGTCCTCTGTATGGATGTGGACCTTGACAATCTCATCATCGTTGACGACTAGGAGAGAATCTCCCAAATCATTGAGATAGTTGCGGAATTCTTCATAATCAAAGTCTTTGACATAGGTTGGACCTTGGCGAAGAGCTACCATGATTTCTGTACAATAGCCATAGGTAATGTCTTCTGTTGCCACATGGCCTGCCACTGACTTGTGGTGTTCAGCATTGATCATCTCGCTCATGACCGCTGGCGTTGCCTGGAAGTCTTCCGAAGCGATGTATTCTCCTGTCAGAGCTGAAAGGAAACCTTCGTAGATGTAGACCAGACCTTGGCCACCTGAATCCACAACACCAACCTCTTTCAAGACTGGCAGCATATCCGGTGTTTTGGCAAGGGCCCGTTTGGCACCTTCCACTGTTGCCCGCATGACTTCAACCGCATCATCAGTTTCTTCTGCTTTTTTCAGAGCGGCTGTCGCAGCGCCACGGGAAACGGTCAAAATCGTGCCCTCAACAGGCTTCATAACCGCCTTGTAGGCTACTTCGACACCAGCTTGGAAGGCCTGCGCCAAGTCCTTACCATCCAATTCTTCTTTGCCCTTGATGGACTGACCAAAGCCGCGGAACAATTGTGAGGTGATGACCCCTGAGTTCCCACGCGCTCCCATAAGGAGGCCCTTGGACAGGATTTGACCCACTTCGCCTACGGTGTTAGCTGGCTTGTCCGCCACTTCCTTGGCACCGTTGGTCACGGTCATACCCATGTTGGTTCCTGTGTCTCCATCTGGCACTGGGAAGACATTAAGGGAGTTGACATATTCGGCTTGTTTATTCAAACGGGTAGATGCTGCCTGCACCATTTCTTGAAGTAAACTAGTTGTAATTTTAGACACCATTATTCTCCTACGACTTTGATATTTTGGATATAGACATTGACCGTATCCGCAGTGATTCCCAACTGGTTTTCCAAGTTGAATTTCACACGTTCTTGAATATTGCGGGATACTTCAGAAATTTTGACACCATAGCTCATTACAGTGTAAACATCTACTGCAATCGTGCCAGCTTCTGTGGTCTTAACCACCACGCCTTTTGAATAATTTTCTTTGCGCAAAAGGGCTTGGAAGTTGTCCTTGATGGCAGCCTTACTGGCCATGCCCACCACACCAAAGATTTCGGTTGTTGCACCGCCGACAACTGTCGCAATCACTTCATCGGTCAATTCGATCTGGCCGTCTTTTGTATTGATTTTCACCGTCATGTTTTGTTACCTCAAATAGTTTTATCACACTATTTTATCATATTTTCGTAAGAGTGTAAAAAAGAAGACTGTCCCATCAGAAAAAGTAGGACGTCAAAAATTCACAAAAAAAAAAGCCAGAGGCCTTTTTCTTAAACGCGTTCTACTTTGCCTGATTTAAGGGCACGAGCTGAAGCCCAAACTTTCTTAGGTTTACCGTCAATCAAAACAGTAACTTTTTGAAGATTTGGTTTAACAGTGCGTTTTGTTTGGTTCATCGCGTGTGAACGGTTGTTTCCAGAAACAGTTTTACGACCTGTAAAGTAACATACTTTAGCCATCTATATTTTTCCTCCTAGGTAGTTTGATAAGGGATGTGCTAGCACCACATACTTAAACATTCTACCAAAAAGACAGGCTTTTGGCAATAGATACGCCAGTTATTTTTTTGATGACCTTCAAGTAAGCGCTAGCCTTCTCTCTTTCTTTTCAGATTTTTTTGATAGTAGGCAAAGGCTGCTAGGCAGAAAAGCAGACAGAAAATGAGAAAGAGGGAAACATTTTTAAAGTTCGTCAAGAGGCCGCCCAACAACAGGATAAAGGCTGCAAAGATGGCTAGGATGGGAGAAATAATCCCCGTTAGCTTATTTTGGACCTCCCCTTTGCGGTATAGCCCAAAGACAATCAGGTACAAAAAGACATAGGAGAGGTTATTAAAGACGATGGTGATTTCACTGATATCACTGCCAGGCAAGAGGTTCCATTTGCTGATCAAGTAATGGACTCCCAGCCAGAAGAGGGTTACAGCAGAAACAGAAAGGCTGGCTGGTACGGACAGCTGGTATTTTAAGTCAATCTTAGCAAACTTAGGATTGTCGATCCATCCAAGGGAGGCAAAGGCTTGAGGCAGACGCATGGTCCCCAGCAGCATACCATTGGACACCCCCAGAACGGCGATAATGATGGCTAAGAGCAGAATTTTACTGATAAATGTTCCATAAATGAGTTCTGTAGCATGGACCACCGCATCATTGCCAACCATCAAGATATAATCCGGTCCCAAAATCTGATTGAGCCCATAGAAGAAGAGGAGATAGAGGACCAGAATGACCATGGGACCAAAGATAAAGGCCCTGGCCAGGTTCTTCTTGGGATTCTTAATCTCCGGAGCAATGCTGGCCACGACCGTCCAGCCATCATAGGCAAAGTAGAGGGGCATGAGGCCAGAAAGCCAGCCCCAGCCGACTGGAACAGGGGTGACAACGGGCGCTTCTGGAAATTCTGCCTTCCAAAAGAAACTGACAATGGCGATGGCCAGGAGCGGAACCACCTTGATGATGGTGGACAGGGATTGGAAAAGGCCAGCCAACCACTTGGAGTAGATGTTTAGAAAGGTCAGTACAATCAGATAGAAGGCTGCCAGCAGGGTTTGGGCCTCCAAACTGGACTTCCCTCCAAGGGTAAAGACAGCCCCAACCCAGGTGATAACAGCAATGACCGTCGGCATGTAGACATAGGACGTAAACAAGCCCAGGGCAGTAGCTAAACCTGGATGGATATAGTGGGCATAGTAATAAAAGATACCCCCAGCTTCTGAGTGCCGGACAGCCAACTCGGAGATGGAAAGACTGCCAAAGACAATGGCGAAAGAACCCAAGGCAATAATGAGCATCCCAAGCCCGACATTGCCCCCAGCATAGTTCAAAATATCATCGACTTTAAAATAAATACCGGACCCAATCACCACACCGACAATCATGGCGATGGTGGTCATGAGACCGTAACTTTTTCCTTTTTTCATGTTTCTACCTATATATGTTTCTCAAACTTATCCTACCCATTATAACCAAAAAATAGGATAGTGACAAGATATATGGGAAGAGCAAAAAAGGCTTGCCCTTGCGGACAAACCTTTTCATTTTTTTATTAAGCTTTACCAGCTGAACCGAATACGTCGATACGCTCTTCAACAGATGCTTGGATAGCTTTTACGCCGTCAGCCAAGAATTTGCGTGGGTCGAAGAGTTTCTTCTTGTCGTATTCTGCTTCGTTTGCTTCATAAGCTGCTGCAAATTTACGAGTAGCGTTCGCAAATGCGATTTGGCACTCAGTGTTTACGTTTACTTTTGCAACACCCAATTTGATAGCTGCTTGGATTTGCTCATCAGGAATACCTGAACCACCGTGCAATACGATTGGGAATCCTGGTACAGCTTCAGTCAATTTCTTCAAGTGGTCAAGGTCAAGACCTTCCCAGTTTGCTGGGTATGGACCGTGGATGTTACCGATACCTGCTGCCAAGAAGTCGATACCAGTTGCAACCATTGCTACTGCGTCTTCAATTGGAGCCAATTCACCGCTACCAACGATACCGTCTTCTTCACCACCGATAGTACCTACTTCAGCTTCAACTGAGATACCTTTAGCGTGTGCCAATTCAACCACTTCTTTAGCTTTTGCAAGGTTTTCTTCTACTGGAAGGTGTGAACCGTCGAACATGATAGAAGTGTAACCTACTTCGATACACTCAAGAGAGTCTTCGTAGTGACCATGGTCAAGGTGAATGGCAACTGGAACAGTGATGTTCATTGATTCGATCAAGTTAGCGATCAAGTTACGAGCAACTTTGTAGCCACCCATGTATTTTGCTGCACCCATAGAGGTTTGGATAAGAACTGGAGCTTTCTTAGCTTCTGCGGCACGCAGGATAGCTTGAGTCCACTCAAGGTTGTTTGTGTTAAATCCACCAACTGCATAACCGTTGTCACGGGCTGCTTGGACAAATTTTTCTGCTGAAACTAATGGCATTTTGATAGCCTCCTAATATTTTTTAAGGGTTAGACCCCATACGGTTTTATTTTACCATTTTTATTTGGAAAATGCTAGCTCAAACTGTAGGCTTTTGAGAAAGTTTTCACATGGATTTTCATAAGGGTCGGAAAACAAAAAAGACCAGCCGAAGCTAGTCTGCGATGCGGAAAGGGGGACTTGAACCCCCACGACCTAAAGCGGTCACAGGATCCTTAGTCCTGCGCGTCTGCCAATTCCGCCATTTCCGCTTAACACAAGAAATAGTATAGCATGGCCAACTATTCCTTGTCAACAGTTTTTTTCTAAAAGTTTCATCTTATCTAGCTCCAATGGTCTCTGGGATAATGAATCGGCTAGAAAGGATTGTAACTTTTAATCCTGATTCTCAATCGCTGCTGTCACAAAGGCTGTGTAGAGCTCCTCTGAGCGATTTGGACGGGAGTGGAGTTCTGGGTGGTATTGAGCTGCTACAAAGAATTTTTTATCTGGTAGCTCTACCACTTCCATCAGGCGGTTATCAGGTGACACTCCTGAAAAGACAAAGCCTGCATCCTCAAATTGTTGGCGAAAGGCTGTGTTGAACTCATAGCGGTGGCGGTGACGGCGTTCTACTCTGTCCTTGCCATAGGCTCGAGCCGCCTTGGATCCTGGCTTGAGGTGACATGGATAGAGTCCGAGTCGCAAGGTCCCGCCCAAATCTTGAATACCAGCCTGGTCTGGCAGAAGATCGATAATAGGGTACTGGGTCGCTGGGTCAAGTTCAGCCGAATTGGCTCCCTCTAAACCAAGCACATGGCGGGCAAATTCGATACAGGTCAGCTGCATACCCAAACAAATGCCCAACATCGGAACATCCTGCTCACGGGCATAACGAATGGCCTGAATCTTCCCTTCTGTACCTCGGTGACCGAAGCCGCCTGGAACGATAATGCCGTCCGCATCCCCTAGTAATTCGGCCACATTTTCAGCGGTAACCTCATTGGCATTGACCCATTGCAGATCGATGGCAGCATCGTTAGCATAACCAGAGTGTTTCAGGGCCTCCACCACTGATAAGTAGGCATCTGGCAATTCCACATACTTACCGACTAGGGCAATCTTGACCTCTTTTTTGAGATGCATGACCCGGTCAACCATGAGGGACCAGTCAGCCATATCTGCCTCTGGGGCATCTATTTTCAAACTATCACAGACAAACTGGTCCATGCCCTGCGCCTGTAAATTGAGGGGAATTTGATAGAGATGATCCACATCTCTGGATTCGATGACTGCCTCTGGGGCTACATCGCAGAACTGGGCCAATTTGTCCTTGATTCCCTGATGAACAGGCTCTTCCGTCCGAATGACCAGCATGTTGGGCTGAATTCCCAGTCCCCGTAATTCTTTGACAGAATGCTGGGTCGGCTTGGTTTTCATTTCTCCAGCAGCCTTGAGGTAGGGCAGGAGGGTAGTGTGGATATAAAAGACATTTTCCGCGCCTACATCAGCCTTCATTTGGCGCAGAGCCTCCAAGAAGGGCAGGCTTTCTATATCACCGACGGTACCCCCAACCTCGGTAATGATAATGTCTGAATCCGTTGTTTGAGCTGCCCGCTTGATCTTATCCTTGAGTGCATCTGTGATATGGGGAATAACCTGAACAGTCGCACCCAGATAATCTCCCCGCCGTTCTTTTTGCAAGACTTCGCTGTAAATTTTGCCCGTTGTTACATTGGAATACTGATTGAGGCTGATATCAATAAAGCGCTCATAGTGTCCCAAATCCAAGTCTGTTTCCGCCCCATCATCGGTCACATAAACTTCTCCATGCTGATAAGGGCTCATGGTCCCTGGGTCGATATTGATATAGGGATCGAATTTTTGAATGGTGACCTTGAGACCACGATTCTTGAGCAACCGGCCCAGACTAGCTGCTACAATCCCCTTGCCGATGGATGAAACCACGCCACCTGTTACGAAAATATACTTTGTTTCCATTGAAACCTCCTCTAAGTTCATCATAGTGTTGGAGAGGCTGAAAAAACAAAAGAAGCTCCCTGTTGCCAGGAAGCTGTTATCATCTGACCTCAAAATGAGGTGCCCGATAAGTATTCTAAACCTTATTGAGAAATTTGTCAAATGAATTATTCTTCCAGATTTTCTTCATCGTCAGAATAATCTTCATCTTCTTCATTCAAATCGACTTCCTCGTCACCTAATTCATCATCTGGGACGATTTCATTGATTTCTGAATCGTAGGATTCTACTTCATCCTTTTCATCATCTGGATTTTCTTCATCGTAGGTTGAATCAGATTCAGGAGCTTCATAGCTGTCGTCTTCCGGATCGTCATTGCCATAGTCGATAGCATCTTCATCACCTTCCATAAAGGCATTCACCCGTTTTTTCTTGCGTTTTGGTGCATCTTCGTCTTCTTCTTCTAGAGTGATGACTTCTTCATCAATCTCATCGATGGCATACCATGAGCGCAGACCCCATTTGTTTTCACCAAGTGGGATAAAACTACCGTCTACGTTCAAGTCTGAATAAAAGGTCGGAAGAGAGGCACGAATATCGCTGTTTGATTTTTCAAGGTACGTCTGAACTTCGTTGACCAAGTCATTGAAGTACATTTCATTATCACGGCCGCGTTCTTCCAAGATAGCACGCGCCACTTCAATCATGGACAGTTCACTTTTTTCTTGACCTGCAAATACGTTTAATTCCAAGGCTGTTCTCCTTTTTTGTCTTTCCTTACCATTTTACGCTAAAATAGGCAAATAGTCAAAGATAATCTTTATCGTTTGTGACAAGTGTTCTATCGTTCTGCCACATTGAGAAGGAGAGGATAGAAAATCAGTATAGCCATTTTATTTCAATTCTTGAGCCAAAGTTTCTAAGACTTTTTCTAAATTTTCTAAATAAGTCAAATTATTTTCTGGATCAGCTTCAAGGGGATCTAAGACTTTCAAGTCAACCCCTGTAGAACTTGCTACTGTCTCAGCCAGCTTATCCGAAACTCCTTTTTCCGTAAAAATGGTTTGCACATTGTAGGTATCGACAAATTCTTTGATTTCCGCCAATTGTCTAGGACTCGGTTCCTCCTCAGATACTCCTGCAATCCCCAGCTGCTTCAGTCCAAACCGCTGGGCAGTATAAGAAAAGGCCGTATGCTGGGTTACAAAGGTTTTTGAGCTTACTTTTGAAAAAATCAGCCTATAGGTATCTGCTAATTTTTGTGCATTTCTGGCTAAATCTGCAGCATTTTTCCGATAATAATCTGCATTTCCGGGATCACTTTTGGCTAGAAGTTCACCAATTTCAACAGCCTCCATTCCAACCAATACAGGATCTAACCAGGTATGTGGATCATATAAACCAGCTTCATCGATTCCTTGATTTACGTCTATATCTTCGAAACCTGAAACCTTCATCAAGGGTAACTTTGTCGAAGCCTCTAAAACTTTGACGGACGACCCCTGTAAACTGGGATTCAAGCGCCCTGCCCATGACTCTAGGATCCGTGAATGATAAATGAAGATGTCCGCATCATAAATGGCTTTGATATCCGCTGCCGAAGGTTCATAGGAATGAATGCCACTCCGAGAACCAATCATCCGAATATCATTTTTATCACCAGATATTTCTTTAACCAGCGAATATATTGGGTAAAACGAAGTGACAATTTTCAATCCCTGCGGAGTATGATTGGCTCCCTTTTGCACAGTACAGGCAGCTAGAGCGAAACTTGCTAGGATTAAAATGCACAAACCTACAATCTTCTTAAACATTAGTACCTCCTCCTTTTTTTATTAACCAGTTAACTATATCACAATACCATAATCTGGTCAAGCAATCATCAGGAAGAATTAGCTAAAACAGCAAAAGAAAAACTCGACCTTCGTCGAGTTTTGTCATCCTATTTATTTTACGCTAGCAGTTGATGTAACAAGTTCAACAGCTTTCTTCACAGCAATGTCGTGTTGCAGCATGTCAGCTGAGAGAAGGGCCTTAACTTGTTCCACTTCCATATTGTAGGTAGCGGCCAATTCAGCGATTTCTTTCTCCACTTCTTCTTCGCTAGCTTCAAAGCCTTCTGCTTTAGCGATAGCTTCGATAACCAAGTTGGTCTTGGTGCGTTTTTCAGCATCTGCTTCGTGTTGCTTGTGCAGGTCTTCTTCTGTTGTACCAGTGATTTGGAAGTACAATTCTTTGGTGATGCCTTGTTGTTGCATACCGTTCAAGAATTCATTCATAGAGCGGTGTACTTCTTCATGGACCATTTCACCTGGAAGGTCAACGATTTCAGCATTGTCCACAGCCAATTCGATTGCAGCTGCTTCTACAGCATCGTCAAAGGCAGCTTCTTTAGCTGTTTCCAATTCCTTGCGGTATTTGGCTTTCAACTCATCCAAAGTTTCTACTTCTTCGTCGATGTCTTTGGCCAACTCATCATCCAAGGCTGGAACTTCTTTGGCTTTTACTTCATGAACAGTTGTCACAAAGAGGGCCTCTTTACCAGCAAGGTCTGCTGCTTGGTAGTCTTCTGGGAAAGTCACGTTAACGTTCACTGTTTCGCCAGCCTTTGCTCCTACCAACTGGTCTTCAAATCCTGGGATAAATTGGCCTGAACCGAGCTCAAGCGAGTAGTTGTCGCCCTTGCCGCCGTCAAATTCAACACCGTCCACAGAACCAACAAAGTCGATAACCACTGTATCGCCAGTAACAGCCGCATCTTCCTTGATGACCAATTCAGCCAAGTTGTTGCGCTCACGTTCTACCTTGGCATCCACTTCTTCGTCAGTTACTTCTTTTGAAACCGCTACGGATACTTCAAGGTTTTTGTAGTCGCCCAATTTCACTTCTGGTTTGGTCACTACTTCTGCATTGATCACCCAGTCTTGACCTTTTTCCAAGGAAGCTACATCGATTTTTGGCTGAGCTACCACTTCAAGACCTGCTTCTTTTACTGCTGCTTCATAGGCTGCTGGCAAAAGGGCGTTGAGCACATCTTCGTAAAGGGCTTCTTCTCCAAATTTTTGGTTGAAAACGGCACGTGGCAAATGTCCTTTACGGAAACCTGGCAGGTTGATGTTTTTTTTCACTTTGTTAAAGACGCGGTCCAATTCTGGTTTGATTGCTTCTTGAGCGATGGTAAAGGTTAATACACCGCGGTTTGTTTCTTTTGTTTCAAATGATACAGACATTCTGTCATTCTCCTTATAATTTTTTTGCATACTCTTCATTATAACACAATTATCAAGCATTTCAACGATTTTATGACCATAATTTGGGGAGGAGGAGGCAAGTGGGTCAGATAGTCAAAAAAGGGCTGGGTGCCCCAACCTTGATGGTTCACCCATCAAAACTTCCCTAAATTGGTCAAGTCTTTTTTGTCTGGCATGACTTCCTTATTGTCCCAGTGCTCGACAATCTTTCCATCTTTGAGGCGGTAGATGTCAAAGTGGGCGTAGTCCTGACCTGCAATCCAGACTTTCGAATAAGCCACGACGTAGTCACCCTGTCCCATCACCTTAAAGACAAAGTCGTAGTTGACTTGATTCTCTACCAGATAGTCCTTGTAGGCTGCGCCGCCTTGGGCAATTTCTTGGTTGTGCTGAATCAAGTCAGCTGCCACATAGTCCTCAAACTTGTCGATTTCCCCATTTTGAAGGACATCGACCAAGAAACGACGGACGATTTTCTTGTTTTCCTCGGTCTTGTCCAAGTCGGTCAAGGCAAAGTCAGCGTAAATCGGGTCAAAGTCACCGATGGTTTTTGGATAGGCATCGATAACATCCCAATGCTCAACGATACGACCATTTTCATCCGAACGGAAGATGTCCGCCGTCACCCACTCAGCCTCACCATCATTGAGTTTCTGGTGAACATGGACAAAGACAAAGTTTGCATCTTCAATGGCACGCACAATGGTGATTTCCCGCTTGGGATTGCGTTTGAAAAAGTCCTCAAAGAAAGCCGCAAAACCCTCTTTCTCATCAGGCACACCCGTACTATGCTGGGTGTAGCTGGCTCCCATATAATTTTCATGAACTTCCTTGATTTCTCCGTCGCGGATGCCACGGAGATAGAGATTTTTTGCGTTTTCAAGCTGATTTGACATGATTGACTCCTATTTTTTATTTTTTTGCTTTATTTCCTGTTCTAAGTCAAGAAGGTATTGTTTGCGTGCCACTCCCCCACCGTATCCGCCTAAATCACCATTACTGGCAATAACGCGGTGACAGGGAATTAAAATGGAAATTTGATTGGCTCCATTAGCGTTACCAACTGCCCTCACCTTATTAACATCTCCTAAATTTCCTGCCAAGTCTTTATAAGAGCGTGTTTCTCCAACTGGAATTTCCTGTAATTGTTCCCAAACTTTCTGTTGAAATGGCGAGCCAAATAAATATAGAGGGATCGTAAATACTGCTGTCTGTCCTGCAAAGTAAGCTGACAATTCCTCTTCTAAACTCCTCAATAGAGAATTATTCCCTTGAAAAATCCGTGCATTTAACTTCTGCCGTACACGTTCAATCTCACGCTCTAGCCCTCTACGATTATCAAATTCCAGCAAATAAAGATAGTCTTCATCTGCTAAGGCAATCATACGCCCTAATGGTGTCATGATGAAGGTAGAGGTCAGCAATTTGACCTCCGTCTTCTTAGAAGGATTTCCCATGATTTTACTGAAGGCATCATTAAACCCACTTGCAGATTGATAGCCCATAGCTACTTGTTGGTGGATTACTTTTTGTCCATCTTCTATATTCTTAAAAGCAAGTCCCATCCGTCTAGCTCGTGCATATTGAACGAAGGTCATCTGGTAAATATCCTTAAATTTTCTCCTTGCAGTAGCCGAGTGAATACCAAGCTGGCGAAAATCTTCCTCTTTCCATCGCTTTTCTGGATTTTTTTCTACTGCTTCGACCAGTATCCTGACTTCATCTGGTAATTGATTGGGGTAAGACATAGGATTACAAATCTTACACGGGCGATATCCTGCCAATAAAGCTTCTTCTGCTCTTTCATAAAAGAAACAATTTTCAAATTTTGGTTTTCTCGCCCGACAAGTAGCATGACAGAAAATCCCTGTTGTTTTGATTGCTGCAAAAAAAATACCATCAAAGTCACTATCTTGATTAACCAGCGCCTCATAGTATTGCTTTCTTAGCATTTCATCTGTAATCATTTTACTACCTCGCATCTTCTAATCACCCCATTATACATCAGAATGAATAAGAAAACTTCCGAAAAATGAACAAGTATTTCTACAGACTCCTATTTTAGTAGATTTTCTTTCTCTAAGTATTCCCTCGCCACTTCTTCTGCTGACTTGCCTTCCACATCGACCGCATAGTTCATCTGGGTCATCTCCTCGGTCGAGATTTTGCCTGCCAGGACTCCTAGAACTTGCTCCAACTCGGGGTATTTCTCTAGGGTTTCTTGGGACAAAAGCGGAGCGGCCTGATAGGGCGGAAAGAGTTGCTTGTTATCTTCCAGGATTTTCAGCTTGTAGGTGACCACCTTGCTGTCTGTCGAGAAGGCTTCAACAATCTGCACATCCCCATTTTTAATAGCTTCGTAGCGAAGGGCAGGCTCCATGGTCTTGACATTAAGGTTGAGACCGTAGAGATGTTTCAGGCCCAAATTTCCATCCTCGCGGTCATTAAATTCCAAGGAGAAGCCAGCAACTGCAGTGCCTTGAACCTTGGCCAAGTCTGAAATGGTTGTAAGGTTATTTGCCTTGGCATAGTCTTCTGTCACCGCGATGGCAAAGGTGTTTTGGAAGTCCATTGGCCGCAGATAGACCAGACCATCCTGCTCCAAGATAGCCTCGCGGGCCGCCTCATAAACTTGTTCTGGATCGTTGGACAGGTCTGCCGGAGGATTGGTCAAAAGGGTGGTCGTGATAGTGCCTGTGTACTCTGGATAAATGTCGATTGAGCCTGACTTGAGGGCTTCATAGAGGAAGCTGGTCTTGCCAAAATTGGGTTTGATTTCGACTGAAATATCTGTCTGGTCCTCAATCAAGAGCTTATACATATTGATAAGAATTTCAGGTTCGGCTCCCAGTTTTCCAGCGATGACAACCTTCTTAGACTGGCCTTGGAAAACCGGAACATAGCTGGCTCCAACTGCAAAAAGGGTGACCAGCAAGGCCAGGAGGATGGTTTTTGGCTTTTTATCCTGCAAGAGCTTGATGACATAGCCAAAGAGCACGGCGAGGACAGCCGAGGACACCGCCCCGATTAAAATCAGGGCCGAATCATTGCGGTCAATGCCCAGCAGGATAAAGGAACCCAGCCCGCCAGCCCCCACCAGGGCGGCCAAAGTGGCTGTTCCGATAATCATGATGGCTGCCGTCCGAATGCCCGACATAAGAATGGGCATGGCCAGGGCCAACTCAAATTTTTTCAGCTTTTCCCACTTGGTCATCCCAAAGGCTGTCGCTGCTTCTTCCAGATAAGGGTCAATCTCTGCTAGCCCTGTCAGGGTTCCCTGCAAAATAGGAAAGACCGCATAGATGACCAGGGCCACCACAGCTGGCAGGGTCCCGATACCCATAAAGGGAATGAAAAGTCCCAAGAGTGCCAGCGATGGAATGGTCTGAAAAATTCCAGTGATTTGCAGGCTCCACTCGGTCAAACGCTTTTTATTGGACAAGAGCAGACCCAGAGGAACCGCGATGGCAATAGCGATAATCAAGGAGAGCAGGGAGATCCGCAGGTGCTCAAAGAGGGCTGTCAGCCACTCTCCCTGTCTTTCTACAAAGGTTTGGATCAGGTTCATTTGGCACCTCCACTAGAAGCCATAAATTCGGTGACAAAGTCATCTGCTGGATGATGGCGAAGCTCATCTGGGCTGCCAATCTGCAGAACCTGCCCCTCTTTCATGAGGCAAATTCGGTCGGCCAACTTGACCGCCTCATCCATATCATGGGTCACAAAGACGGTTGTCATGCCAAATTCTCTATGCAGGTCCTTAATCAAATCCTGCAACTGAGCTCTGCTGATGGGGTCCAAGGCTGAAAAGGGCTCATCCATGAGCAAGACCTTGGGATTGGCAATAATGGCCCGCAAAATCCCAATCCGCTGCCGCTCTCCGCCAGAAAGGTCCTTGGGCAGGCGGTTCAGGTACAGATCTGGCTCCAAGCCCACCTTGGTCAAGAGTTCCCGTGTCTTGGCTAAGGTCTCCGCCTTGTCCAAGCCCTTCATCTCAGGAATAAGGGCAATATTCTCTGCCACGGTCATATTTGGGAAAAGAGCAATCTGCTGGAGGACATAGCCGGTTTCCAGACGCAGTTCCCGAAGATTATAGTCCTTGAGCCGCTTACCCTGAAAAAGAATATCCCCGTCTGTTTGTTCCAAGAGACGGTTAATCAACTTCAAGGTTGTTGTCTTGCCACAGCCGCTGGGGCCAATGAGAACAAAGAACTCCCCTTCTTGAATGGTAAAGGACAAATTGCGTAAGATTGGCCCATTAACAGAACAATCTAGGGTCACATTTTGGTAGTCAATCATCTATACTTATTCCTCCAAACT
>NZ_JBHCHN010000068.1:0-10483 GCF_041802885.1 Streptococcus sp. | reverse complement strand
TGGTCAATGATGGATTCGTACTTGTGAAAGGCTGAAAGCAGCATGCCATCGCCCCCAATGGAAATGACAATGTCCGGATTCTTTGGCGTCAGGATAAAGTTAGCTTCCTTCAACTTGGACCACAATTCCTTGGAAACAGCTTCGCTCTTGGGATTGCGACTGCTCAGTAAGGCGACTTTTTTTCTATCTGTAATCTTCATCTGTATCATCGCTATTTCCAACGCCGTCATTCAATTTTCGGTGGGCAGGATCAAAGAGGGCCTGGGCCTCTTGAATGTCGTCGCGGATTTTGCGCATCTCCTCATCTAGCTGATAGGCAATTTTGGCTGTAATCTCCAAGCGTTGCTTGATTTCTTCCGGAAAATTCCCCCTGTACTTATAGTTGAGGGAATGCTCGATGGTCGCCCAGAAGTTCATGGACAGGGTCCGAATCTGAATCTCTGCCAGCACTGTCTGATTACCATTGATGGTGTCTACTGGATATTGGACAACGACATGGTAAGAACGGTAGCCAGACGCCTTCATATTGTTAATATAATCGCGCTCATGCACCACCCGCATATCCTTACGCTTGCGGATAATCTCCAGGACTTCTTCCACATCATCGACAAATTGGACCATAATTCGAATCCCAGCAATATCCTGCATATCCTGTGCCAGATTTTCCAGCTTGATATGGCGAAGCGCCATCTTTTCTTGGATGGACTCGATGGGCTTGACCCGGCCAGTGACAAACTCGATGGGTGAATGTCGATTGGCCTTGCGATACTGCTTGCGCACCCCACGAAACTTAATTTTTAGTTCGCCAACCGTTTGAATATAGGGGTCTAGGAATTCTTCCCAATTCACTATAAACCATTCCCCTTTCCTGCCATTATTGATTTCATTTCTACTCAAAATACGAAGGCTTTTCTTGTCAAAAGCTCAATTTTTTTATAGAATAACACAAAGACTATTATACCACATGAAAGGCTTTTACTCTAGTAAAAATGAACCAATTAGAAATCGAATACAAAACCCTCTTGAGCAAGTCAGAATATCTTCGCCTACTGGACGAATTTTCAAACACCGAGCCTGTTCATCAAACCAACTATTACATTGATACAAGAAACTCTGACATGAAAAATCACCGCTTCTCTCTGCGTATTCGACTTCTTCCTGATAAGGGCGAATTGACCCTCAAATGCCCCCAGGACGTTGGCAATATGGAGTACAATCAGATGCTTTCCTTAGAGGAAGCCCAAGCCCTCATCCATGACTTTCACCTCCCAGAAGGCCCCATTCATGACTTGATTGTAGCAACTAGCATCCCCATCGATGACTTGAAGATTTGGGGGCAACTGACCACCATTCGTCATGAAAAAGAAGCCTCATTTGGTCTCTTGGCCCTGGATGAAAATGCCTACAATGGCCAGACAGACTATGAATTAGAAGTCGAAGTCAAAGATGCAGAGGAAGGCAAGATTTCCTTTGATTATTTTCTCAAAAAGCATTCTATCAAGTTCAAATATGCTAGCAGCAAGGTTGCCCGCGCTGCTGCTTCTCTCAAATCAGCCAAATAAGTGCTGATTTTTTGTTTTCATTTACTGAAAATTTGTCATTTTTTTGGTAGAATAGTTCTAGTCAATAAATTGCAAATTGAGCTTCCTAGGCAATAAGCCTATCAAGCTCATCCTCTAGTTATAAAAGGAGTCAATGAGCCATGGTTCAACCATATGCTGACAAACAAATTAAACTATTCTCTTTGACAGGGAACCAACCTATTGCAGAGAAAATTTCTAAAGCAGCTGGTATCCCCCTTGGAAAAGCTTCCTCCCGACAATTCTCTGACGGAGAGATTCAAATCAACATCGAAGAGAGTGTTCGCGGCGTAGATGTCTATATCATCCAATCAACCAGTTACCCTGTCAACGATCACCTCTGGGAACTCTTGATTATGGTAGATGCTTGTGTACGTGCCAGTGCCAATTCTGTCACAGTTGTCATGCCCTATTTCGGTTATGCCAGACAGGACCGCACCGCCGCACCACGTGAACCCATCACTGCCAAACTAGTTGCTAATATGCTGGTAAAAGCTGGAGTTAGTCGTGTGGTGACCTTGGATTTGCATGCCGTTCAGGTACAAGGTTTGTTTGATATTCCAGTTGATAATCTTTTTACGGTACCTCTTTTTGCAGATTACTATGTGAGAAAAGGCCTGATTGGAGATGATATTGTCATCGTCAGCCCTAAAAATTCTGGCATCAAACGGGCTCGCTCACTGGCAGAGTCACTTAACACTCCTATCGCCATCATTGACTACGCCCAAGACGATGCAGACCGCGAAGAAGGTTACATTATCGGAGATGTCGAAGGTAAAAAAGCTATTCTCATCGATGACATGCTTAATACAGGCCGGACCTTCTCAGAAGCAGCCAAAATTGTGAAGAAAAATGGGGCTACTGAAATTTATGCTGTAGCCAGTCATGGACTTTTTGCTGGCAATGCAACTCAACTCCTTGATGCTGCACCAATTCAGGAAATTCTAGTAACAGATTCCGTTGATAGCAAAGAACAGTTGCCAAAAAATATCAAATTCCTATCTGCCAGCGAATTGATTGCCGATGCTATTATCCGTATTCATGAACGTCGCCCAGTCAGCCCACTCTTTAATGCTACCATTCACCTGGATAAGAAATAGGGAGGCCTTATCTTGATTTATCTCGATAATGCGGCAACGACATCCCTTTCGAAAAAAGCTTTAGAAACCTTCGTTTCTGTCTCGCAAGAAGTTTATGGGAATCCATCTAGCATTCATACTTTTGGTCGTAGAGCCAATCATATCCTACGCCAGGCTCGCCAGGACATTGCTCAATCCCTCCAAGTCCAATCAGATCAAATCATCTTTACTTCCGGTGGCTCAGAGGCAGATAACTTAGCCATCAAAGGCTATGCCCTGGCCAACCAGGAAAAAGGTAAGCACCTGATTACGACCGCCATTGAGCATCATGCTGTTCTCCATACCATGGAGTATTTGGAAAAGCGTTTTGGCTTTGAAGTGACCTACCTGCAGCCTGCAAATGAACAAATCACTGCGGAACAGGTTAGAGAAGCCTTACGCCCAGACACTATTTTGGTCAGTGTTATGTATGCCAACAACGAAACGGGACATCTCTTGCCCATTCAAGACATTGGCAAGCTTCTCAAAGACCACCAGGCTGTCTTTCATGTTGATGCTGTTCAAGCCATAGGAAAATTACCGATATTTCCTGGGGAATTAGAAATCGATTTCTTAGCTGCTTCTGCCCACAAATTTCATGGGCCAAAAGGTGTTGGATTCCTCTATTGCAGACAAGCTGGTTTTGACTCGCTCATTCATGGGGGGAAACAAGAGAACCAACACCGGGCTGGAACCGAGAACCTACCAGCTATCGCCGCTATGGCAACGGCCCTGACAGAGCAAGTCAACGGAGCTCAGGAGAATCTAAACACCATCAACCAGTTAAGAGAACAATTCTTACAGAATATAGCTGATGTTAACTATTACCTCAACCAGGATGAAAAAGCACTCCCTTATATCATCAACATCGGTTTCTCAGGTTACTTAAACGAACAATTACTCATGAGGTTAGACCTAGCTGGAATTGCTGTTTCCAGCGGTTCAGCCTGCACAGCTGGAGTTATCCAAAACAGCCATGTCCTAGCAGCCCTGTACGGAACTGATTCGCCCCGATTAAAAGAATCGATTCGCATCAGTCTCTCAGAAGAAAATACTGCTGAAGAAATTGACAAACTTAGTCAAACTATAAAAGAAATTATTGGAGGTGCCCGCAAATGGCATTCGAACAACAAGTAGCCCTTAAGGACTGCCGCTACTCTTACAAACTCAATCCTACTGTCAAAAAGTTCACACTCCGTGACAATACCTTTGAAGTGACCAAGGCTGGCCATTACCAGCTTAGCCGTATTCTAGAAGAAATTCCCAACTCAAATCAAGGATTTCTTCTGAAAATCACCATCAATAGCGACTTAAATGGATTTAAAGTTAATATCACTGACCAATCCGGTCTTCGCCTTGTGAATATTTTTAAAGAAAATGGAAGTAGGGTCATCCAAGAAAAGTTTTATTTTCTCATGGACAGTCTGGTTGACAGAGATATTTTCACAAAGGAAGAACAGTAATTTGAAGTGGCTAATTATCCAAAAAAGCCTATCTAAACGCAAAAACAAGGACTTCTCCTTGTTTTTTTTAATTTTAAAAACACTTTTGTTGATTTTTTCACAAACATCCTTTACAATATAAAAGGATAAAATTTGACTTACAGAAACGGAGAAAAGATTGTGAAAAACAATAAGAATGCAGCGATCCCTCGTGCCACCGCTAAACGGCTCTCACTTTACTATCGAATTTTTAAACGATTCCACCGAGAAAATATTGAAAAAGCCAGTTCAAAAGAGATTGCAGAGGCTATCGGTATTGATTCTGCTACTGTTCGCAGAGACTTCTCATACTTTGGTGAGCTTGGCCGCCGTGGCTTTGGTTACGATGTCAAAAAGCTCATGGACTTCTTTGCTGAAATCCTCAATGATAACTCTATTACGAATGTTATGCTAATCGGTGTCGGAAATATGGGCCGGGCCCTCCTTCACTACCGCTTCCACGAGCGCAATAAGATGAAAATTGTCATGGCCTTTGAAACAGATGACAACCCGGTTGTAGGCACCATCGACCAAAATGTTCCCATCTATGGCATTTCCCAAATAGAGGAAAAAATTAAAGAAGCCAATGCAAAAACCGCCATCCTAACCGTTCCAAGTAGTGCAGCCCAAGAAGTGACTGATTCACTGGTAAAAGCAGGTGTCAAAGGCATCCTCAGCTTCTCTCCTGTTAACTTGAATGTACCAAAAGATGTGGTCGTTCAGTATGTTGATCTGACCAGCGAACTCCAAACCCTGCTCTACTTCATGCGCAAGGGCTAAAACAACTCGCTCTCTTCCCGAAAACTGTAATAGGAAGACTGCCCAACAATCAAATGATCCAATAATACGAGTCCCAGTGTTTCACAGGACTCTTTTAATTTCTCTGTGAACAGAATATCATGCCGACTAGGGTCAATCGAACCAGATGGGTGATTGTGGACAATAATAACCGATGTTGCCATACATTTGACAGCATAGTGTAAAATCTCTCTGGGTTCTGCAATGCTGCGATTAACAGAACCGATAAAAATCGTTTTTTGGGAGATAATCCGATTTTGCGTGTCCAAATAGAGGGCCACAAGATGCTCTTGCTTTTCCTGACCAATATCGGCCATCATCTTGCGGCCCAAGCGCTCACTACCCAATACCCGCTCCTCGAGGAGCAATTCTGACTGATGAACTCGCTTGCCTAGCTCAATCATGGCCTTGATTTCGACTGCCTTTACACGGCCAATTCCAGTCAATTTCTGCAGTTCTTCAATCGAAAGCTCCCGCAGAGAAGCTAAGTTATCTAGTTTTTGCAAAAGATGTTGCGACAAGACTGAAACAGGTTCATTTTTAGTACCAGTCCGAATCAGAATAGCCAAGAGCTCTTGATTACTCAGTTTTTCAGCTCCCACTGCCAATAAACGCTCCCGAGGCAATAGTGCTTCTTCCTTGAATTGAATACTATACATAAAGATCCTCCTACCTAATCTATTCGAAAAAGAAGTAGAATCTTCCCCGAAAAAATTCAAATGTTGGTTCAACAACGAGTCATTATGGCTAGTTATTAAAGCTAAATAAGGTTTGCATCAAATGGTTTGGAAATTTTTGCCCTTATTGAAAAAAGAGGACTGGACAAGTTTTGCCCAGTCTCTCTTGCTTTACAATTGAACTTGATTGTAGGATTTCTCGAAGTACTTCAAAATCTCCTCAGGCGCCCCTTCAAAGGGGATACTGCTCTCCAAATCACCAAATACAATGGTTCTCATGGTTGCTTCTGCATCCTCACAGGTGACCAGGGTAATTTGATTTTTACCAGGATAGTCATCAATGACATCCACCCGATCAGGTTCTACTGTTTCAACTGCTGTAATCACATAGGTGTAGATAGTTTCCTTATCAGTGATATAGATTTTCATCCCATTTTTAGCCTTGTAGAGAGGAGAGAAAAGCGTTTCACTTGCCCCTGCAATGCCGAAGATGTGATGACTAGCCAGAGTATAATTCCCTTGCCCCATCACTTGGTCTTCCTTCATCGTTCCCGCTCCATACATTAGAGCAACATTTGACAGACCTTTGAAAATGGGCAAATTGATTCCCAAATCTGGGATAGCAACCCCACCAATAACAGGCAGCTGCTGCGCTTCCCATTGTGCTTTCAAAACAGCCTCTGTCGAAATAGACTCGACCTGATTGAAATCAAAGGTAACATCAGCATTTTTGTTTTTATCAATGTCCTCTTTGGATACCTTGCTAATTTGATAATGATTGGAATACCAAGCAATAATCATATTGCGGATAGAGGTATTGAAAATCAAGGCTAAGGAAACAAGAACTAGCAGAAAAATGAAAGTATTTCGCAGAATATGTCGCTTTTTCTTTTTTTGATTTCTCTGTCTTCTCATCATATCCTACTCTTCGCCTTCAATTTCTTCTTTATCCTCTTCAGGTGCTACCAAGGCAAATGTCACAATTTTGGCTTCATCATCCAAGCGCATAACCTTCACGCCCATGGTTGAGCGACCAGTTTGAGAAATATTGGAAACATTGGTCCGGATGACAACACCAGTATCCGTCATAACGACCATATCCTCGTCTCCAGAAACTGTGACCAGACCAGCTAATGGGCCATTCTTGGCTGCTACATTGAGGGTCTTAATTCCCTTACCGCCACGACCCTTGGTTGGGTATTCACTGGCTGCTGTCCGCTTTCCAAAGCCTTTCTCGGTCAGAACCAATACTTCCTGATCATCAGAAATAACAGTAGCTCCAACCAGACAATCTTCATTTCGTAAGTTAACACCACGAACACCGGTTGCAGTACGGCCCATATTGCGAACAACTGTCTCATTGAAGCGAACAGAATAACCCAGTCTGGTTCCCATGATAATGTCAGATTGACCATCTGTTAGGAATACTGTAATCAACTCATCATCTTCCTTGAGATTCAGAGCCTTGAGACCATTCTGACGAATATTGCCAAATTCAGAAACGCCTGTTCTCTTGACGACACCTTGACGGGTCGCAAAGAAGAGATACTGATCATCGTTTTTCTCACGGCCAACATTAATGATGGTTTGAACAAACTCGTTATCTTCTAGCTTCAGCAGGTTGACGATTGGCAAGCCTTTTGCCGTACGACCATATTCTGGAATTTCATAGGCTTTGAGACGGTAAACACGCCCTTTATTGGTGAAGAAGAGGAGACGGTCATGGGTTGAAGATGAAACCAGATCTTTGACAAAGTCATCATCCTTGACACCAGTCCCTTGGACACCACGACCACCACGTTTCTGGGCACGGAACTCATCCTGACCCAAACGCTTGATATAGCCCTTATTTGAAAGGGTGATGAGGACATCTGATTCCTCAATCAAGTCTTCATCTTCAAGGGACAGGACTTCTCCGACCATGAGCTCTGTTCGGCGTTTGTCAGCATATTTGCGCTTAACTTCGGTCAGCTCATCTTTAACAATTTGAACAACCCGTTCTGGCTTGGCCAGAATATCTGCCAAATCAGCAATCAAGGCAATCAATTCATCGTATTCAGATTGAATCTTATCCCGTTCCAAGCCTGTCAATCGACGCAGACGCATGTCCAGAATGGCCTGGCTTTGACGCTCGGAAAGGGCAAATTTGTCCATCAACTCAGCCTGAGCAATGGCGTCCGTTTCTGAGTTGCGAATGATACGAATGACCTCATCAATGTGATCCAAGGCAATGAGCAAGCCTTCCAAAATATGGGCTCTGCTCTCTGCCTTTTCCTTGTCAAACTGGGTCCTGCGGACCACTACTTCCTTCTGATGCTCAATATAGGCTGCCAGGATTTCTTTGAGCGAAAGGATCTTTGGAACACCACCCTGAATGGCCAACATATTAAAACTAAAGTTGGTTTGAAGTTGGGTCAATTTGAAGAGATTGTTTAGAATTACACTAGCTGAGGCATCCCTGCGGACCTCGATAACAAAGCGAACACCCTCACGATTGGATTCATCACGGACTGCTGTGATACCTTCAATCCGCTTCTCTTGGGCCAAACGAACGATATGGTCATGAACCTTAGATTTATTAACCATATATGGAAACTCAGTCACAACAATCCGCTCACGGCCATTTCCAAACTCTTCTATTTCTGTTCGAGAACGAAGAACAATGGACCCTTTACCAGTTTCATAAGCACGATGGATACCGGATTTCCCCATGACCAGAGCCCCTGTCGGGAAGTCAGGTCCAGGCAAGACTTCCATGATATCCCTAGTCGTTGCTTCTGGATTATCAATGAGCAGGTTAACCGCATCTATGGTTTCCCCCAAGTTATGAGGAGGAATATTGGTCGCCATCCCAACAGCAATACCGGTTGTACCATTCACCAATAGGTTTGGGAAACGAGCCGGTAGTACCTCTGGCTCCCGCTCACTGGCATCATAGTTGTCAACAAAATTAACTGTATTTTTGTTAATGTCACGTAGCATCTCCAGCGCAATTTTGCTCATCCGAGCTTCAGTATAACGCTGAGCAGCTGCCCCATCCCCGTCCATAGAACCAAAGTTTCCATGACCATCGATAAGCATGTGACGGTAAGACCACCACTGGGCCATCCGCACCATGGCTTCATAGATAGCACTGTCTCCATGTGGATGGTATTTACCCATAACGTCACCCGTGATACGGGCAGATTTCTTATGGGGTTTATCAGGTGTGATTCCCAGCTCATTCATTCCATACAAAATCCGACGGTGTACTGGTTTGAGACCATCACGAACATCTGGAAGCGCCCGTGAAACGATGACACTCATGGCGTAGTCAATGAAACTCGTTTTCATTTCACTGGTTAAATTAATATCGACTAAGTTTTTATCTTGCACTGAACAAGCCTCATTTCCTCTTGAAAATACTAGTACCATTATACCATAAATTGGTCTAAAAATAAGGTTTTTAGTGTTCTTTACCTTGGAATGTAAACATTTTCAACGGATGATCTTTACTTGTGAAAGTGAGTAAAAAATGCTACAATACTTAATGATTGGGAGACTTCCCATAATAAATCTAAGGAGATGTGTAGCAATGACTGCAACAAAACAACATAAAAAAGTAATCCTTGTCGGCGATGGTGCCGTAGGTTCCGCCTATGCCTATGCTCTTGTTAACCAAGGTATTGGTCAAGAATTGGGTATCGTTGATATTAACAAAGACCGTACACAAGGGGATGCTGAGGATTTGAGCCACGCTCTTGCCTTTACTTCACCTAAAAAAATCTACTCTGCTGATTATTCAGATGCTCATGATGCAGACCTCGTTGTATTAACTGCTGGCTTGCCACAAAAACCAGGTGAAACTCGTTTAGAACTGGTAGAAAAAAATCTCCGCATCAACAAACAAATCGTTACTGAAATTGTTGCTTCTGGTTTCAATGGTATTTTCTTGGTAGCTGCTAACCCAGTTGACATCTTGACTTACTCAACATGGAAATTCTCTGGTTTCCCTAAAGAGCGCGTTATTGGAACAGGTACTTCATTGGATACAGCTCGTTTCCGTCAAGCTTTGGCAGAAAAAATTGGTATCGATGCTCGTTCAGTCCATGCCTATATCATGGGTGAGCACGGTGACTCTGAGTTTGCTGTCTGGTCACATGCAAACGTTGCTGGTGTAAAACTGGAGCAATGGTTGCAAGATAACCGCGATGTCGATGCCCAAGGTTTGGTTGACCTCTTCATCTCTGTGCGTGATGCTGCATATTCAATCATCAATAAAAAAGGTGCTACTTATTATGGTATCGGTGTTGCCTTAGCTCGTATCACCAAAGCAATCTTCGATGACGAAAAAACAGTCTTGCCACTTTCAGTATACCAAACAGGTCAATACGAGGGTGTTGAAGATGTCTTTATCGGACAACCTGCTATCGTTGGTGCTCATGGTATCGTTCGTCCAGTAAACTTGCCACTCAACGATGCTGAATTGCAAAAAATGCAAGCATCCGCAAAACAGTTGAAAGACATCATTGATGATGCATTTGCTAATCCTGAAATCGCTGATGGCGTAAAACAATAATACTATGAACTACCATCCTTCTGGACGGTAGTTTTTTGTTCCAAAAAAAAAGCGGCTCTATAATTTCTGTAGTGGGTAAATCCACCATGGAGATTATGGAGCTTTTTTGAGTGTATACAAAAAGTCCCATATGACCTATAATGAAAAGCGACCAAACTTACATTAGAAAGACTCATATGGAACAACTAAATTTTATCACAAACTTACTAGGAATAAAAGACCCAAACATCACTATCTTAGATTAACAGGACTGCGGTACACATAAGGAAAT
>NZ_JBHCHN010000067.1:0-12307 GCF_041802885.1 Streptococcus sp. | reverse complement strand
TCCTTGATTTGGTAGAGCGTACTCAAGTGAGACTGATAGACTTGACTGTTTCTTCAGAAGTACTTTATCAATCATTTCCAGCTTGAGTTCTGGAGGATAATAGGTGTTCTTCCCTTTCTTGACAATACCTATTCCATACCTATCCATCAATCGAATCATATATTTAATGCCGGATTCTGCGATATTAAACTGCTTTGACAAGGACTTGATAGACTGACCACTTTGACGTAGTTCATAGATCTTGATTTTATCTTCATAACTCAATTTCATAAAAATAACACCCCAAAAGTTAGATTTTTTTCTGTCTAACTTTTGGGGTGCGGTTCAGCGACGAGCTCGGGTTTTTCTTTTTTGGCACCTGGCGACAGGTCAATTTTTATGGTAAAATGGTTTTATAAAACGTTATTCTTGGAGGTTTTGTATGAAAAAGAAATCGATACTCCTATTCCTGCTTGCAACTATCCTGTTTCTGTTTCCAAAGATTGTTTCAGCAGCGAGTAATACTCCTCTTTACCGTCTCTATCATCCTGATTTGAGGGTCCATTTGTATACAAAGGATAAAAATGAGTATTCTGTTCTTGGGAAGAGGGGATGGAATCAGGAAGGACTGGCTTGGGTCACAGCGAATGGTGAAGGAGATACGGTCTATCGCCTCTATCATCCGGGCTTGAAAGTTCACCTCTATACCAAGGATAAGAATGAATACCAGGTCTTGGCTACTCGTGGTTGGCAACAAGAAGGGACAGCTTTCTACTCCGAAGGCTCCTTGCCAATTTACCGCCTTTATCATACTGGTATGAAAAAACACCTCTATACCAAGGATGAAAATGAGTATAAGGTCCTAGCGACTCGCGGTTGGCAGCAAGAAGGAATCGCCTTTTATGGATTGACCTCTGAAACCCAAAAAGTGACAACCGAAACCGTCAAGACCACAGAAGTTATCCCCTTTAAAACCAACCAAAGATGATAAAAACCTTTATAAGGATGAGACAAAGGTTCAAACAAAAGGTGTCAATGGTAGTATCGAGACCACTTATAAGGTGACCTATATCGATGGCATAGAAACCAAACGCATCAAAATCAAGGAAAGCAAGAAGGACCCTGTTGATGAAGTCATCCTTAAAGGGACTAAGGATCGGATTGTAACGAAGACAGAGACAGTTAAAGAAACATTGCCTTTTGATAGGTTGGTTGAATACACAAATACAATGTTATCAGGACAGACACAGGTGCAGACGAAAGGGGAAGATGGCTTTTTAGAGCTAACGTATCAAATCACGTATACCAATGGTGTCGAAACAGATCGAAAGGTCATTAAAACCAATAAAAAAGATCCTATCCATGAAGTAACCTTTATCGGAGCCTTGATTGAAAAGGATGTTGATATTTCGGATCCAAATTATACAACTATTCCGTGGCAATATATTGAGGATGTGTCAGTGCCTTATGGGGAAACAAGAGTAGTGTCCGAAGGAAGAAAGGCTTATTATACAATCGCGTATAAAAACAAGTTTTCAGAACCGATAGAGAGTAAAGTGCTGACACCGGCATCACCTAAAATCATTGCCATGCATCCAGGAGATCTTGTGTTAGACAAGTATAAAGAAAAAACATTATTTAAATATTTGGTTACGAATACTGAAGAACAGCGCTTTGAAAATGCTAGTGGAAATGTTTTTTATGCCTCTTTGCGTTATTATGACTTCTCAAGTGAAGAAATAATGAAATTTAAGGCGGTCATAAATATGGATTTAGTCAACCAATATTTTGTGGAATTAGTAAATGCAGACAGATTAGCTGAAGGGAAAGAACCTGTAACTTTCACACAATATGGGCGAGAAATAGCTGGTATCAGAGCGCAAGAACAGGCAGACTACGGTGATTGGCTAACAGAAGGGCAATTCAATACACGGCCTGACGGAAGTGATTGGAAAACTGTTGATAGCATGGGGACTGCAAAATTTGAAGTAGTCAGTTCTTTGCCAGAAAATATTTATGAGTTGACCTCTGAAAAATATCTAGCTATGATCTTTTATTATAATACATGGAAAAATAGCTTCCGTTTTTCTAAGACAGACTTTACAACAGTTAGTCTTGGCCTGGGGATGGCAAAAGGGGAGTTAAATAATTCTAACTCATCTGCTTTTGGAAAAAATGAAAACGGTGAGACGGTGATCATCGTCGCCATCGCTGAATAATCAGAAAAGGAGTTTGCGCGCAAACTCCTTTTCATCATTCCTAATAATACTCCCCTTGGCGGTAGTTCCAAGAGTTGAAGTGGTCGGATAGGTGCATCATGATTTTGTCGATGTCCAGGCCCTTGCGGATCACGACTGGGCATGGCTCGATGGAACGGCTGTTCGCTCCTTGTTCTGGAATCAGCTTGCCATCTGCATCGACCATGGAGACCATAACCCCTTGCTCATAGCGTGTTTCAACGGTCTTGTCAGGTTGGATAGAAGCAACGTAATCATCGGCTTCGATGACTAGGTCAACCTTGGATTCGATGCGCTCACCGATTCCTTCGACCTTACCGCGGTTACCCTTACCAGATGGGTTAGCAGAGGAAGCATAGACCATGCGGCCTTCTTTTTCCCACATTTCCTTGGCAATTTGCTCACCAGCCACACCGAACTTGATGACGAAGCAAGAAGTGCCGCGGACATCCGTCATCAGCTCTTCACGGCCATCACCATAGGCTTGCAGTTTGGCATAGGCTTCTGGTTTCCAAGGCAGGATACAGCCCAGCAGAATGTCTTCGTCCCAATGTTTTTGGTAAAAGGCATCGATTTCTGGAGTCAGTTGGGCCAATTCCCGCAATTCTTCCATGCTGCCGCAGAGAACAACGCCTGGCTTGTTACGCTTGCGTTCTTTGGCATCGAACTTGCGCTCCAAACCAGCCTTATCAGCTGTCATGATGATGTAGCCGACCTTGGTTGGGCAGACAATAACGCCGCCTTCTTGTTTAATGGTAGCGAGACCTTCCTGCGAAAGGTTACCGTCCCAGTGGATATGTTTTGTCATAGCTTACTCCCTTAGTAGAATTTTCAGATAATTCAATTATATCAGAATTTTAAGTAAAATCAACCGCTTTTTCTCCCATCTGTTTTTGGTCTGTTAATTTGGAAGCCAGACTTGATTTGCAGGGGAGGAAGTAGGAAGAAGGACTCGGTTGAATAGAGCAGTCCCAGCAAGAGTCCTCTCCTTTTTGCAATTTTAAAGGAGGTACATAATGGCCTCCTTTTTGCTTAAAACGGTAATTTTCCAGCAAAGGCTCCCATGCTTTTCTGGGTAGCTGCATCAATTTTTTCCAGGGCTTGGTTGACTGCCTGGAGGGTCATTTCTTGCAGGGTTTCCACATCATCTGGATCCACCACCTCAGGCTTAAAGTCAATGCTGACTAGCTTTTTATCGCCCGTAAAGGCCACAGTGACCAAGTCCTGGGCAGAAGTCCCTGTAAAGGTGGTCGCGGCCAAGTCCGCCTGACTCTTTTCCATCTGCTTCTGCAATTTCTGAGCCTGTTTCATCATTTGCTGCATATTCATCATAAGTGATTGTTCCTCCAGAAATAGTGATATGGGAGTATTATAGCATGTTTTTCAGAAGGTGAAAATAGGAAAAGAAGATAAGAGTTAGGTCTTTAAGGGAAGTTTTTATGTGCTTATAAGATAATTATTGACTACTTAATTTGATATAATATAGACAGGTAAAAACAATGTTTTTTTATTTTAATTTATTTAGTCTGTAAGAGTTAATGGTGTTACGCAGTATAATTTTTAGGGGGGTGATTAAATGTCTGAACAAACTTTTTACATACATAATAACACAATACCACCATATGAATACGATAAAGTAATTTCTTTTATTGAATCCTATGAACCATCAGTTAGGATTAATTTTTTGATTGAAACATACCTAGTATTGAAATTATTAAAAACAGAAAATGAGTTTGCTGAATTTAAGTATTTAATAAGAACATTCAATGAGCATCTTAAAAATTTCCCTGAATCAATTTTTGATGTGAATTATGGTGAAATTAATTTTTTATATAGAGATGTGTTTTGGGAATTAGCATTATTTTTAAATAGATTAAATATAGACGATGCTGATAATTTTGAACTCTACATAGCGAAGCATCAAATTCGAGTAATTCAGTTGAGCTCTTCCAATAAATTAATCCAATTATTTCCAACAATAGTTAAGAATAATTTCCTCTTAGTTCCCGAAAATATTGAATTTTTTTTGAATCATCAAAATGGAAAATATATCGATTCCTCAAAAGGTATTTTCATAAAGTTAGGTGTTACTAATCAAGACATAAACGATTTAGCTAAAAGGTATTGCGAAAGTGATTTGGCAAACCCTAACTATCTACAATCTATTGTGGATTATAAAAAGCTGAGTCAATATTCTTTTGAAGATGATGTCAAGCTATTATCGAAAAGAACTATAGATAGATTCTGGGAGGAGCATTTTGAATCTAACGGTGGGTTTGCTTATTCTCAAGGAGTTAGTATAGCTCCACTGTCAGATGGGCAACTTTATTCTTTTGAATCAAAAGGACATAATTATAGAATCACTTTTAATAAAACCGTACTTGATGAAAATCATGAATTTTCTACTTTGTTAAATCATTTTATTTATATTTTTAATTTTTTTGATTATAATACTGGCCTTCCATGGTTAGTACAGAATCAAGAAACTTTTAGCTTGTCAAAACTATTTTCTTCAAAATCAAATGCTGACTATACTGATTTTGATAATAATTTAAAACTACAATATGGTTTATTATTTTTTGCATATTTTTACTATCTAAAGGACAATAATATTGATCTAGAAGAGATAATTAGTTGGTACTTTAATGTGTATTTGAAAGAAGAATTAGGAATACAGGGGTTCCATTTTCATAGTTCAAATAAAGAGTCCTCGTATTATGAAAGGGGAAAGTCAGTAATTAGCGAGATGGACAGCATACTTGACCAGTATGAGATGTTTTTAAAGTACAGGAAAATTGACCCTGAGCTTTTAGAAATGAAATCTCAATCATCTTCCTATGAAAATTTGGGTTCGTTTCTAGAGCAAAAATTTATAAAGCTGAAAACGAATAAAGAAAATACAGACCGATTTTCTATGCTTTTTTCTGATCAAAGTACTCTAAGTCATATCTCGTCTAAAAAAAATATGCAGTCATTCTTTAGACATGCTCAAGATGGAATAAGTATCAATGATTTTCGTGAATATCAGAAAGATGCTATTGAGCTCTTAATAAAAAAAGATATTATTGAGATAGTAGATGAAGGTGGTACAATTAAATTTAAAAACCCCAGAGAAATAAATATTCTATATAAATTGTGGAAAACAGGGACCTATTGTTTATTCTATAAAAACAAAAACAAACTCAATTTAAAGGCGATAGAACAGCTAGTTAATAAGGGGTTTTGTGCGTATTCAAATAAGTTATTTTCAGAAACTGAGATTAATTATTTGTCATATGTTTTAGACGATAAAAAATATGGTAATGGTTTAAAAATTCGGAATAAATTTGCACATGGAAAGTTCTCATACCTGAAAGAAGAACAACATGAGAAAAATTATCTTGAATTACTGCAGATTCTTGTTTTTTACGTAATAAGAATTAATGATGAACTTGAGTTTTTTGCAGAGTCGGGAAAACCTATAACATTATAAATATAGTTTACTCTGATAATGAAAAAGCACCGTCATAAAATAAACTAGGACAGAAAAATAAATTGGAGGTAGTGAACGGATTGCTGCAGGGCAATTTGGAAGAGTAATATGAAATTTAAAGATTACACCTGGGAAAAAGAGTTTGAGATAAAAGGGTATTTTTCAGAACGTTACGATGATATCGTTAGTAAGGATAACTTGAGCGGTATTTTACATTATTCTCCGAGGGAAATTGTACTAGAATTATTTGGTGAATTTGAAGAGAAAAAAGTTATTTCGTTCGGTTTTGGTAAGCATTTGGAAAAAATATATGGTTTCTCCAGTAATGGCAATATATTAATTTTAAATACCTATGGTGAACCAATGGTACATTTCTCCTCTCCGGGATTTCCGATAACTAGATATAGGGTAAAAAATTTTAAAATTTATAATGTTTTATATCAAGAACTCGAAAGTTTTGAAGATAGTTCAGAATCATTTAAAGATTTGTTTAACAAATTGGAATCTGAAGAAATCAGGGAATATAAATTTAGCTTTGAACATATTGAAGAATGGATAAAAAAATCATTGGTAACCATTAAGCATGGAGAAAATCAAACTATTTTTGAGAGTGCAGTAAATGAATATCAACCAACAACAGTGTTAATTAAATCATTAGGAATGAAATTTGAAGACGGGGGGATACTACATTCTTCGTTTACAAATACGTCATTTACAAGTGACTATTTTATCAAACTTACTTCAGCTGATTCAAACATAAGATATTTCGATGAATTCTATCAAGCTTCACGTAAAATTAAGGAATTTATTGAGATTTTATCAAATGTACCACTGTCTTTTACTAATATTGAATTTCTTGTTCATTATAAAATGGTAGGTGATAAACGTTTACCACTTATAAAAGGAAAATTTTTTGTACAGCATGCTAGAAAGTTTAAAAAATGGAGGAAACACTCTCGGCAAGATATTTCTTTGAGGGAACTAGAAGGTAACTTTGAACACATTTTAAATCATTGGTTTGATAAATCCGAGGAACTTGAATTTATAGTGAGGCAGTTTTCAAAAAATCTTCACGGAGATTTATACTTGGAAGATCAACTGGTCGATGCTATTAAGAATTTAGAAGTGTATTCTAGAAATTTTAAGAATTTTGAAATTCCGCAATATTTATCTTGTGTTGAAGAAGCAGCTAAACAATCTTTGATTGATTTTATCAATACAAATATTTTAGAAGATCTTAGAAAGAAATTTAGAGATAGATTGAAATTTAAAGCGAAAAAACCGACACTCGCTAAACGTTTGAAAAATTTATTTGATTCAATAGATGAAATTAATCAAACTAAAATTTTTTCAAACAATGATAGAGAATTATTAATAACAAAATTAACTCAAACACGTAATTACTATACTCATGGCAATTCGAAAGATAAATATCCAAAAATGATAACAGATATCCATGAGATGTACGAGACCAAATTGCTTCTTCAAGAAGTTCTGAGATATTATATCTATCAAGAATTGGATATGAAATATAAATACAAAAATTTCTAAAGATGATACATTTGTTTGGAATTTGTTAGGTTTTATTTTGTTTACTAATTAAGAATTGCGCATATAAAATAGCTTCCTTCAAAAGAGGGAAGCTATTTTGGTACAATTAAGATACTGCCATTGTCTATTTTTTGTCTTATTGGTATAAGTTTAAGTGATTTTAGTTTAATTTAGAAAGGCTTTAAATCAACATTTCTGATGATTACAAGACTTAGAAAATCGTGGAATAAGTCCTGCATGTTCATCATAAGATTTTCTTCTCCTTAATCGTTTTCCTTTTCATTATATCATGTTTTTGAGGGGAGATGAAATTGTAGTCGTTTTTAAAACAATTCTAATATTGCAAATTGTTCTCATTTTTGATACAATTTAGCTACTGTTTGAAAGATCGAAAACAGAGATAGGAGATATGATGAAACAATCGATGTTGCTACGGTATGGGGCCATTGGGCTCATGCTGTTTGCCCTCTTTTTTGGTGCGGGCAATTTGATTTATCCAGCCTTTTTAGGCCTTTATTCGGGTCAACAATTCTGGATGGCCACTCTAGGCTTTTGTTTGACAGCGGTGACCTTGCCCTTGTTGGGTGTAGTGGCCATTGCCTATACTGGGACAGAAGATGCAGAGAGTTTGATGAGGCCAGTTTCGAAACACGTTGCCTTATTCTTCTCAATTGCCTTATACTTGTCCATAGGGCCTTTCTTTGCGATTCCAAGGACTGGAGCCACCTCCTATTCGATCGGAATTGAGCCCATTTTTGGCTCTTCTTTCTTGGTCAAGGTCCTTTATGCCTTGCTTTATTTTGGCCTTTCCTACTGGTTGGCCATTAAGCCAAGTAAGATGGTTGAGCGGATTGGTAAATTCATCACGCCGGCCCTTTTGGCGGTCTTGGCGATTTTGGTTGTTACCTCCTTCCTCCGTCCAGCGGGAGGTTTTGGTCCAGCTCACAATGCAGGTGAAGGGGTGGGTCTAGCCTTTGCGGATGCGTCCGTGGTTGCTGGTTTGATCCAGGGCTATGGGACCATGGATGCCTTGGCTTCTCTGGCTTTTTCCATCGTGGTCATTCATGCTGTCAGAAATTTTGGGGTCAAGAAAAACCGTGAAATTGCCAAAGTGACCATCCTCTCAGGTGTCATTGCGGTGGCCTTGCTGGCCGTGATTTACATGTTTGTGGCTCGAATCGGTGCAACTTCTCAGAGTCTGTTTGATTTTGATGGGCAAACTTTTCTGCTGAATGGTCAAGTGATTGATGGGGGTCATGTTCTCAGCCAGGCTTCCCTCCATTATTTGGGGAGTTTAGGGCGGGCTGTTCTAGCCATCATCGTCTTTCTGGCCTGCTTGACCACCTCAACTGGTCTGATCAGTGCCTGTGCAGAGTATTTTCATAAGATTTGTCCCCGCTTGTCTTACGTAAGCTGGGCAAGCATCTTTACCCTCATTGCCCTCAGTCTTTATTTCATCGGGCTTTCTGAGATTATCAAATGGTCAGTTCCTGTCCTCTATCTTCTCTATCCTTTGACCATTGTAATTATTTTCCTGTCCCTTGCCCATAAGTCTTTTGCTGGAGATCGGCGGGTCTATCAGGTGACCATGGCCCTTACGGCTCTTGCGGCCCTCTACGATGCCCTATCAGCCTTTTCTGCCATGACAGGCCTCTTTACCCTGCCAAGGGCTGTCGTGACTTTCTTTACTCAGACCCTGCCCCTGGGAGAATACGCCATGGGCTGGCTGCCACTAGCTGGTATTGGCTTTTTATTGGGGTATATCTGGCATCTTTTTGCCAAAGAAAAATAAGAAAGAGCCAGTTGCCATCATGATGGAGCTGGCTTTTTACTATCTGAAATGGAGGCGGTTCTGTGCTATAATAGGACTATGAAGAGAAATGATCAGAATCTGTTTTGGGGTGTCTTGAGTGCCCTTGGGGCCGAGGTCTTGTTTGGTTTGAGTTACCTCTTTACCAAGCAAATCAGCCACCAGGTTTCGGCGGTGGCTTTGCTGGGCTGGCGCTTTTTTGTCGCCTTTTTCGTCATGATTCTTTTTGCCAAACAAATGGGGTTGACCTCCCTTCGGTTTCAGGGGAAAAATCTTTGGAATCTGGGCTTTCTGGTTCTTTTTTGCCCTATTTTCTACTATATTTTTGAGACCATGGGGATTGGCTATACCACAGCCTCTGAAAGCGGGGCTTTTCTGGCTTCTATCCCTGTGGTCAATTTGCTGGTGTCCAGTCTGGTCCTCAAGCAGAAGCCGACTTCTTTTCAAATTACAGGGATTTTGGTGACCCTGCTGGGTGTTTTGGGCAGTGTCTTTGCCGTAGGAGCCACGGCTTCCTTTTCCCTGCTTGGCTATCTCTTGCTCTTTCTGGCGGTTCTGTCCTATGCCTTTCACTGTGTCTTTGTCGAAAAATCTAGCCAAATCAGCGGCATCGAGATTACCTTTCTGATGGCTGGTATGGGCTTTGTCGTTTTTAGCTTTCTGGCTGTGTTGCAGGCCCTTTTTCAGGGGAACTTAGTCAGCCTGCTGGCCCTTCCTTTTCAGAATTCCAGTTTTCTCCTAGCCATCCTCTACCAGGGAATTGGTTGCTCAGTCCTAGCCTTTTTCCTGTCCAACAATGCCATCCAGAAAATAGGGGTCACCCGAACGTCTTCCTTTATCGGAATTTCAACCCTGGTTTCGATTCTCTCAGGTATTGTCTTTCTTGGGGAGACTTTCTCCCATTTTCAAGTTCTGGCAGCTATCTTGATTATCCTGGGTGTCTATCTGTCCAATCGTGGATAGATTGCGAAAACGCTTGCAAAAACAAAGGAATCATGCTATGCTAAGAGCAGAAGGAGGGATGAAGATGCTAGAATCGATTCAGTCAGAACAAATCAAAAAATTTGTTGCCATTGTCATTCTCTGGTTTTTACCCAGCTTTGCTGCTGCCCAAGTTGCTCATTTGGATTTTCTCTTTTTATGGGGACTGGATCTGGTGGCTTTGATCTTATTGGTCCTCTTCCTAGGTCAGGAACTCTTTCAAAAGTGGACTTCCGTGAAGCTCTGGAACTATATCGGCTTGGCCTATCTGGCCTACTGTACCCTGACTTTGATCCAATTTGCCCTGGTATTTTCAGGGGCCTTCTAAGTTTCTGTTCTCATAGATAGATGACCTGGAATTTTGTCCAGGTTTATTTTTTTGAAAAAAATCTTAATATATTAACCTATTTATCTTGACGAGCTAAAAAGAATAGAGTATAATAAAAGAAAAACTGGTTATAACCACTAGAAAAGGGAGGATTCTATGTTTCATTTGCCAAAAGAAGAATTGGAAGCTTTGGGTGCTAGTATAACGGCCGCAGAGATTTACCAGCAGCCTGGACTCTGGCAAGAAGCCTACGATTTGTATCTCGCTCAGCTAGATCAGATAAAGAGCTTTTTGGCAGCCATCCAGGACAAGCACAGTCAGGTTCATGTGATTTTTACGGGTGCAGGTACATCAGAATTTGTGGGTCAAAGCATCAGCAACCACCTCAATCAGGTCAATGATTTGAAACGGATCCGCTTTTCATCCATTGGTTCTATCGAGTTGGTGACCAGACCAAATGATTATTTGCAGGCTGATATTCCAACCATCCTGGTATCCTTTGCCCGCAGTGGCAATTCACCAGAAAGTTTGGCAGCCGTTGAGCAGGCCAAGAAATTGGTGGATGAGCTCTATCAAGTCACCATCACCTGTGCTGCAGATGGGAAATTAGCCCAGGCCTCTCAAGCCGATGAGCGCAATCTCTTGCTCCTGCAGCCAGCTGGCTCAAATGACAAGGGCTTTGCTATGACAGGTAGCTACACCTGTATGGCCCTGACTGCCCTCCTTGTTTTCTCAAGCATTTCCGAAGAAGATAAGGGCCGTTATGTGGAAACCATTATCCGGCTGGGTCAGGATGTCTTGGACCGTGAGGACTATATTCAGGAACTGGTAGACCTTGATTTTGAGCGCGTGATTTACCTGGGGGCAGGTGGCTTTTATGGCCTGGCCCACGAGGCTCAGTTGAAAATCCTGGAATTGACTGCTGGAAAAGTGGCGACCATGTATGAGACACCTGTTGGCTTCCGTCATGGACCAAAATCCCTGATCAATGAAGAAACCATTGTCATCGAGTTTACTTCTAACGATGCCTACACCAAGCTCTATGATGTGGATCTCTTAAATGAAGTTCAGGGAGATGGAATTGCCAGACGCATTGTGGCCCTATCTGCCAGCCCGATTGATAAGACAGATGCACCAAGCTTTGTCTTAGCTGACGGCGGTCAGGACCTGCCAGATGTCTTCTTGACCTTCCCTTATATTCTCTTTGGTCAAACCTTTGCCATCATGACAGCCATCAAGTACCAGAATCTTCCGGATACACCATCTCCGACAGGCACGGTCAACCGTGTGGTAGAAGGTGTCATTATCCACCCATTTTAATTTCGGTATCTCCTTAAATACACCCGTGTTGCAGTGCTAGGAAAGGATTTGCCATTCTGAGAGACACCAGTTCTCTCCTTGTGCCAAAGTCCAATCGTATCAAGCGAACCCCTTTTTCTTTCACTGGTATGTAGATGGCCCTTTGTCGGTTTTCACTCCAATCTTTCCGACCTTGGATCATCTAAACCAACACAAAAAGCAGAGTCTGTTGTTAAGCAGGCTCTGTTTTTTAAGGACTTTAATTGTCAAACCAATTGTAAATCTCCTCATAGAATACTTCGTAAGATGTTTTTAGTATTGAGATTGTCATGGTCTGTGATTTAATTTATTTTCCTGTCTTGAATAATATACTCATCAACCGTTGTCAAGGTCCTCTCTTTTGGGGAATACTCTCGTATTAACAGATTCGAGTTCTTACTTGTTCTTCGTTACAGAATTTGGTTAGTAGTTTTTCGCTGTTTTGATAAATACTGTAAAAAGAAGTTCGTAATGTACTGCCCCCAAAAAGTTAGACAAAAAATAATTAGTGAAAGGATTTAGTTCTGTACTGAACAGGACTAAGTCCTTTTAGTTTTGCTTTAATGCGCTTGTTGTTGTAGTAAAAAATATAATCCGTGATGGCTTGTTCC
>NZ_JBHCHN010000066.1:0-49828 GCF_041802885.1 Streptococcus sp. | reverse complement strand
TTGGAACAAGCCATCACGGATTATATTTTTTACTACAACAACAAGCGCATTAAAGCAAAACTAAAAGGACTTAGTCCTGTTCAGTACAGAACCAAATCCTTTCACTAATTATTTTTTGTCTAACTTTTTGGGGGCAGTACAATTTCTCCCTTGGCTTTTTATCTTTCCATCTGATTTTGTGATATAATGAAGTGATAGAATCCTAGCGAAAGAAGAAAAACAATGTATGTAGAAATGGTGGATGAAACCGGTCAGGTTTCTCCAGAAATCATGAAACAAACCCTAGATTTGCTAAATTTTGCTGCAGAGAGACTGGGGAAGGAAAAAAAAGAGATGGCAGTGACCTTTGTGACCAATGAGCGCAGCCATCAACTCAATCTGGAATATCGGGACACCGACCGTCCGACCGATGTTATCAGCCTGGAGTACAAGCCAGAAATCCCCTTTACCTTTGAGGAGGAAGACTTGGCAGACAATCCTGAGCTGGCGGAGATGTTGGACGAGTTTGACAGCTATATCGGCGAGCTTTTTATCTCTGTCGATAAGGCCCAGGAGCAGGCGGCAGAGTACGGACACTCTTTTGAGCGGGAGATGGGCTTTCTTGCAGTACATGGCTTCCTTCACATCAACGGCTATGACCACTATACGCCTGAGGAAGAGAAGGAAATGTTTACCTTACAGGAAGAGATGTTAACAGCCTATGGACTTACGAGACAATAATCCACAGAAAAAGTGGAAAAATCGCGACTTGGTCGCCAGCATGGAATTTGCCATCACTGGTGTCCTGACAGCCTTTAAGGAAGAGCGCAACATGCGCAAGCATCTGGTATCAGCCATCTTGGCCTGTCTGGCAGGTCTGGTCTTTCAAATTTCTGCCATCGAATGGCTCTTTCTTCTCTTGGCTATTTTCTTGGTGATTTCCTTTGAAATTATCAACTCCGCCATTGAGAATGTAGTCGATCTGGCCAGTGGTTATCACTTTTCCATGTTGGCTAAAAATGCAAAAGACATGGCAGCTGGTGCCGTCCTGGTCATCTCAGGCTACGCTGTGCTGACCGGTTTGATTATTTTTATTCCAAAGATTTGGAAACTGCTTTTGGGATAAGACTGAAAAAAGAATAGAAAGGTGGGCAGCCTGTGTATCGAACATACATGGGCTGCGAACACTGTCACCATGAGAAAGGGCTCTGGATGCGGACCGTTTCATTGTTGGCTTTGTTTGCGGAACGCCCTTTGAATCATCATTATGACTTTTAAATCAGGCTTTGTAGCCATCTTAGGCCGCCCAAATGTTGGAAAATCAACATTTCTCAATCAAGTCATGGGGCAAAAAATCGCCATCATGAGCGATAAGGCCCAAACTACCCGCAATAAAATTATGGGGATTTATACAACCGAGACAGAGCAGATTGTCTTTATTGACACACCTGGAATCCACAAGCCCAAGACAGCCCTGGGGGATTTTATGGTGGAGTCTGCATACAGTACCCTGCGTGAGGTGGAAACGGTCCTCTTTATGGTACCTGCAGATGAGAAGCGGGGCAAGGGCGATGATATGATTATGGAGCGGCTCAAGGCTGCTAAAATCCCTGTTATTCTCGTCATTAACAAGATTGACAAGGTCCATCCAGACCAACTTTTGGAGCAGATTGATGATTTCCGTGGCCAGATGGATTTCAAGGAAGTAGTCCCAATTTCTGCCCTCCAAGGCAACAATGTGGAAACCCTGATGGCCATTCTCAAGGACAATTTGGAAGAAGGTTTTCAGTATTTTCCAGAAGACCAAATCACAGACCATCCAGAACGTTTCCTAGTCTCTGAGATGATCCGGGAGAAAATCCTCAAGCTGACAGAGCAGGAAGTTCCCCATTCCGTGGCGGTGGTGGTAGAGTCCATGAAACGGGATGAGGAAACGGACAAGGTCCATATTCGGGCTACCATCATGGTTGAGCGCGATAGCCAAAAGGGCATTATCATCGGCAAGCAAGGGGCCATGCTCAAGAAAATCGGCAAGATGGCCCGCCGCGACATCGAAATCATGCTGGGCGACAAGGTCTTCCTTGAAACCTGGGTCAAGGTCAAGAAAAACTGGCGCGACAAGAAACTAGACCTAGCCGACTTTGGGTATAATGAGAAAGAGTATTAAAAAACCATAGTGCGATGTTTTAATACTGCAATTTTCATCTAACCATTAGCAAATGCGGTATCTTATTGAACGAAAGACTTCCAGTAATGGTGGTCTTTTTATTTGGCTTAATAAAGTGGTGGAGCGTAAACTAGTAAGCGCTTGCAAAACCAAGCGTTTTTCGTTACACTAAAGGAGCAGAAGAAGAACAGGAAAATTAGACATTTAGAAAGGAGAAGTCTATGAAAAAGACTGTTATTCGCCTAGCGGTAGTTGTCCTATTGCTCTCTTTCCTCCCTTCCCAAGTGGTACAGGCCTGTTCGGGCTTTATCATTGGTAAGGGGCTGACGACAGACGGCTCGGTCATGTTTGGCCGAACGGAAGACTACCCCTATCCGCCAGATAATGGAGCACATAATAAGAATTACATTGTCAATCCTGCCAGAGATTATGCTGATGGGGATGTGTTAGTAGATGAAACCTTTGGCTTTACAGCTCCGCATTTAGCCCACGAGTTCAAATACACCTCCACGCCAGATGCGGCGCGTGGGGATGGATCCAATGGTATTTATGGCGCGCACGGTTTTAATGAACATGGCGTTTCCATGACAGCCACCGTGACAGCTATTCCAAATAATAAGGTTTTAAAAGTTGACCCCCTTGTTACCTCTGGAGGCTTGGGCGAACCCATCTTGATTGATTACGTTCTTCCCCGTGTTCAGACAGCCCGTGAGGGGGTGGAATTGATTGCAAAGACCATTGATGAAAAAGGTTCGGCAGAAGGCAATGTCATTATTCTGGCTGATAAAAATGAGTTATGGTACATGGAGGTTCTTTCAGGTCATCAGTACGTAGCCATCAAGTTCCCAGAAGACAAATATGCTATTTTCGCCAATACCTACTATTTGGGACATGTTGACTTGACGGATACCCCCAATGTTATTGCTTCAAAAGATGTTGAAAAAGTCGCCAAAGAAGCCAACAATTATGTTGAAATCGATGGCCAATTCCATATTGCCAAATCCTATGGTCCATCAAATTATGCGGAGGCAGACCGTTCCCGGGTCTATGCAGGCATTACCCTTTTGGATCCTCAAACGTCTGTGACCTATGAAGACAGTGTCTATGACCTCATGCGTTCCCCAACAGACCCTAACAGACGTTACAGCTTGCAGGATGTATTCGCCCTCCAGCGAAACCGTTTTGAACACCTGCCACAGTTTTTGCCAGATGACCTAGCTGGCAAGGTCAAGCAGGGGGATGACGGCTCCAATGACCAACCAACAGATGCCACCTACAAGTATGCCTTGGGGAATGAAAATGTAATTGACGCCCATGTCTATCAAATCAAGGACAGTCTGCCATCTGCCTTTGGCGGAGTGGTTTGGCTGGGCTTGGGTCAAACTCGCAATACACCCTATGTACCCTTCTATGGTATTGTGACCGATACCTACGAAGCCTTCAAGAACCGTAGCGCAAGCTATGACACCAACTCATGGTATTGGACAGTGCAGAATATCGATAAGATGGCATCCCAACATCCAGATGTTTTTGGTCGGGCCATCTTGGAAAAATGGCAGGCCTTGGAAGAGGAATGGATTGCCCATCAAGCCAATCTGGATAGTCAATATGCTGGCCTAACGGAAGAGGCCGCCATCGGTCTGGCCGACCCTATTACCAATGATACCCTTGCCCGTTCTGAACAAATCTTCCAACAATTGAAGGCAGTGGAAGCGGAAATGGCAGCCAAGCTGAAAGAAATCGATGATAATAAGAAGAATCCTGTAACCAAATTGACTGATGAGGCAACAGGCATTAGCATTGCCAACCCAAATCTAGCTGGTCTTGAAATGACCGTTCTTAGATTGGATTCAAATAGTGTCCAGGCACTGGCTGGTCAAAGCTACGATGCTTATGATATCCGTTTGGCAAAAACATCGAACAAGGAAGCTGTGACTCAACTTGAAGCAACCACCGTCACCATACCAGTCAAAGCAACGGCTCAAGTGGACAAGGTTGTCTATGTCAACGATGCAGGAGAAGTGCAATCTCTCAAGTTTACAAGTGATGCTGAAAAGAAAACAATCAGTTTTGTAACGTCACACTTCTCCATCTATGCAGTGGTCTATAAAGAGGCTCAAACAACAACAACGACCAGCGCTAGCACCAGCACTAAAACTGGAGCAACTACTGGGGCAGGCACGACCACAACCAGTGCCGTCACAAAACCAACGACAAGTTCTTCATCGGCATCAACTAAAACATCGAGTTCCACCACCACCTCAACCAAGAAAAAGGGGAAATTGCCAAGTACAGGAGAACAGATAAGCATGGTTCTTATCGGCGTTGGAATAGTTGGTTTGATAGCAGCCCTCTTCATCCTTAAGTCTAAGAAGAAGCAATAAAAAATAAAGGAGGGGCCTCCCTCCTTTTTGCGTGCCTTGACAAATGAAAGGGAGAGAGTATAATGGCATTAACTATAAGAAAAGTTTGAGTTTCGTGGAAAATCCAATGGAAAGAATCTCAATCACCAAAGAACACCAAAAACTAGGCTTTACAGAAGTGAGCGAAGTGTTCATTACATGTTGAACCTTACGGAGGAGGAATATGGTCAAACTGTTCACTAAGGAATATGGTCTTTCCAATGACCAAACGATTATTTTCCTGCATGCCTCGGGTTCAAGTAGCCGAATGTGGCGCCATCATGTAAAGGCCCTGAAAGAAGATTTTCACTGTATTACTGTTGATCTGCCAGGTCACGGCAATAGTCGAAATGTGGAGTGGACGACTTTTGACGAGGTGATAGGGCAGTTGGTTGAGCTTATTAAGGACAAGGCCCATGGCAAGCCTCATCTTGTCGGACTTTCCTTGGGCGGTAGCCTGATTTTAAAGCTTTTGGAACGAGAAGCGCATTTAGTGGATAGGGTCATTGTGGACGGAGCGTCCCCTCAGCCCATCAAAGGTTACCGAAAAGTGATTGCCTTGACCTATTTTTTATCTTTTTTAAAAAATACAAAACTGATTGCTGGCCTGATGACAAAAATGATGCAAGAGGATGGGGTTGCGGAAGAGGATTGCCGAACTTTTATTGCTGATTTGCAAAGGACCTCCAGAAAATCCTTTTGCCGGGCCATGTCTCAGGCCAATAGGCTCAAGATTGAAGGAAGATTTGACAACCCAGCCTTCTTCCTTTCGGGCGGCAAAGAATCTGAAACGATGCAGGAATCACATCGACTCCTAGCCCAACGAAATCACCAGTCGGAAGTTGCCATCTATCCTGACAAGGGCCATGCCTGGCTTTTCAGTGATGTTGAGACTCATATCCAATTGCTAAAGCATTTTCTGCAAGGAGCTGCTTTTCCAGAAAAACTAAGAGGTATTTGAAAATGGACTATATTTCCTACATCCGCTCCAAGGTGGGGCAGGAGAAGGTTATTTTGAATTTTGCTGGCGGGATTTTGGCCAATGAAGAGGGAAAAATCTTGCTCCAGCTCCGCGGGGATAAGAAGACTTGGGCCATACCAGGTGGTGCCATGGAATTGGGAGAGTCGACTCTGGATACTGCCAAACGTGAATTTTTTGAGGAAACAGGTATTCAGGTAGAGGCTCGCCGCCTTCTCAATGTTTACAGCAATTTTGAGGAGGTCTATCCCAATGGAGACATGGTTCAGACGGTTGTGTTTATCTATGAGATGGAGGCAGTTTCGCCCATCAGCCAGTTGGATTTTCATAATGAAGAAACCCTCCGATTGGACTTTTTCTCAAAGGAAGAAATCCAAGATTTAGAGAGTTTATCACCCAAGCACCGCCTCATGCTGGATGAATATTTCACCAATGAGTTTAAGATGGGGCATTAGAAATCGGAAAAACTGGATACTGGTCCAGTTTTTTTGCATGTCTATTCAGCTGACTTGCTTTTTTTGGCGGACTAACGTATACTGATTCAGATAAAAAGAAAGTGTAGAAAATAGTATGAAATTACCTCGTTTTGGTGTGGAGGAATGGCTCAATGTCCATGAACAGTCAGCTAGCTATGACCTGGCCTCAGTCTCTATCCGGTCCATGACTCTGGATGAACTGTTTGCGCTGACTCAGACAGACGGCTCTGCCTTTTTCCAAAAGCTTCAAAAGACAACCTTAAATTATGGATGGATCGAGGGGGCCCCGGCCTTCAAGGAGGCGGTGGCTAGCCTTTATGAGCACCAAAGTCCTGACAATATCCTGCAGACCAATGGGGCAACGGGGGGCAATCTGCTGGCCCTCTATAGTCTGGTGGAGCCTGGCGACCATGTGATTTCCCTCTATCCTAGCTACCAGCAGCTCTATGATATTCCCAAGTCTTTCGGGGCTGAAGTTGATTTTTGGCATATCCGGAAAGCCTTGAACTGGTTGCCAGACTTAGATGAGCTCCGTCGTTTGATTCGGCCCAATACCAAGCTCATCTGTATCAATAATGCCAATAATCCAACGGGGGCTGTGATGGATCGCGCTTTCCTGCTGGAATTGGTGGACATTGCCCGGTCTGTCGGGGCCTATATTCTCTCGGATGAAGTCTACAAGAGTTTTGATGACAGCTTGGAAGTGCCCGCTATCTGCGATCTCTATGATAAGGGGATTTCGGTCAATTCCCTCTCCAAAACCTATTCCCTGCCTGGGATTCGAGTTGGCTGGGTGGCTGCCAGCCCAAGTCTCTGTCAGGTCTTCCGTGATTACCGAGACTACACCCTGATCTGTGCGGGGGTCTTTGATGACATGGTGGCCAGCCTGGCCCTGCAGCATCAGGAGGCCATCCTCCAGCGCAATCGGGAACTTGTCCAGACCAATCTGAAAATCCTGACCGATTGGGTGGAGCAGGAGCCCCTGGTTTCCTTGATGGCACCGGCAGCAACCCCAACCTCTTTTATCCAGTTTCATTTGGACCAGGATGTGGAGGAGCTCTGCCTCTCCCTTTTGGAAGAGACGGGTGTCCTTCTGGTTCCTGGTAATCGCTTTGATATCCCTGGCCATGCTAGGCTGGGCTATTGCTGCGACACAGCTACCTTGCAAAAGGGTCTGGCCCTTCTGAGCAATTTTTTGAAAAAACGGGCATAGGTTTGAATTTTTATACAAAATTTTCTTGACTTTTGTATAAAAATAAGCTACACTAGAGTCTGTTGGACAACTCCAATGGATTTAGATGAAAATGAGGAATGATGATGAAACTGAAAAAACTTGCTCTTGGCCTCCTGACGGCCGTCTCCGCCCTAGCTCTGGCTGCCTGTGGTTCTTCGGCTGAAAAGACTGACAGTCTGACGGCTATCCAGGAAAAGGGAAAACTAGTAGTGGCTGTGAGCCCAGACTACGCTCCCTTTGAATTTCGTGCCCTAGTGGATGGTAAGGATACGGTGGTCGGCTCGGATATTGATTTGGCCCAAGCCATTGCTGATGAATTGGGTGTTGAACTGGAAATCTCCACCATGACCTTTGATAATGTCTTGTCCAGCCTCCAAACGGGCAAAGCAGACATCGCTATCTCTGGCCTTTCCTACACCGAAGAAAGAGCTAAGGTCTATGATTTCTCTGAAAGTTACTATACCACTGAAAATGCCATCTTGGTTGCGGCTGACAAGGCAGATCAGTTCCAAAGTTTGGATGATTTTTCTGGCAAAAGTATCGGTGTCCTAAAGGGTTCTATCGAAGAAACTCTGGCCAAGGAACAGCTGGAAGGTGCCAATGTGGTTTCTCTACCTGTGATGGGAGATGCCATCACCCAGCTCAAGGTTGGTCAGCTGGATGCTGTCGTGTTGGAAGCTCCAGTTGGGGAAGGTTATGTGGCCCAGAATCCTGATTTGGTGATGAGCCAAGCAGCCCTGACAGTTACTGAAGGAGATGCCAAGGTCATCGCCATGCCAAAAGACAGTCCAGAATTGAAAGCCGCCATCGACAAGGTGGTTGTCAAACTGGTCGAAGATGGTACCTACAAAGAATACATTTCAAAAGCGGCTGAGTTAACAGGGTCAGCCATTGAATAAGGCCTGTCTGCAAGTGGAGGAATTTCTATTTCCATGGGAGAATGAGTTTGGGACAAAATTAGTTCCAAACTCTTTTATGCTTGTTTTAGGTACTTATAGCACAGTGGTTGAGTGGGCTCTAATGCGCTGATAAATCAGCTTTTACAGCCCTACTCAACTGTGCGGAGGTGGGACAACGAAATCGAATTTCTTCGAAATTACCGATTTCTGTCCCACTCTCTTTTCTTTTGCTTGAAAAAATTATCGTTTTACGATAAAATGTTTGACAAAGGAAAATTATTGTTTTACAATAATTGTAAAAGAAGTATTTGCTCACATGATGTTGGAGGTGTCTATGAAAGCCAATCCGATTAAACAAGTTGTCACTGTCCTTTTCGGAATCGTTCAGGTATTTTGGATTGGATGGTTTTTCCTCCGTGCAGCCATCGCCTATCTGATGATAGCCTTGGACTGGCAAGGTTCTGGGATGACGCTCTATGAGCTAGGCTTTTGGAGTTTTGAGTTTTTCTGGGTAGGAGTTTTGCCCTTTGTCATCATCTGCCTTTCCAAAGGTCTGGTCCTGAGGCTGGTGGATAAAAAGGCATTTACCAATGAGGGATACAAGCTCAGCCTGTCTATCTTTATCTTGACAGGTCTAGTTGTTCTTTCCAGCCTGCTGCAAGATTTTTTCTATTATAAAAAACCTCATCAGGATTGGCTCACCGTGGTGGACCAGTACATTTTGCCTTATATAGGCGCATATCTGATTCTCTTGCTTCTGCTAATCTTGGTTTTTGTCATCAAAAATGGTAAAAGTGTGCAGGAAGATATGGATGGGATTGTCTGATGGGAAGGATTAAGGTGCATTTGGACAAGGTCCTGGAAGAAAGAGGCATGACCTCCAAGGAACTGGCTGAAATGATTGGCATTACCCAGGCCAATCTTTCCATTCTTAAGACCGGCAAGGCCAAGGGGCTTCGTTTTTCGACCTTGATAGCCATCTGCGAGATATTGGATTGCCAGCCAGCGGATATTTTAGAATATGTCAAAGACTAGAAAAACAGAAAGGCAAGCCCTCATGTCTTGAAGAAGGAACTCTGTGAAAATGGACACTTCATTCCAGGTAATTTGTTACCGTCCTTGAAGTTCCCTTTTCCTTGAGTTCCTAAAGGGCTTCGTATTGGAAATATGCCAGAATTACCTGAGGTGGAGACGGTTCGGCGAGGCTTGGAGCGCTTAGTTTTGGGCAGACGGATTGTCTCAGTAGATGTACGGGTGCCAAAGATGATCAGGACCAGTAGGGAGACCTTTTCCTTGGATCTGATGGGGCAAACCATTGAGGCGGTCCGCCGTCGGGGTAAATACCTGATTTTTGATTTGGGCCAGCAGGTCCTGATTTCTCATTTGCGGATGGAGGGCAAGTACCTGCTCTTCTTAGAGGAAGTTCCAGCCAACAAACATTTTCATTTTTTCTTTGGGCTGGATAATGGGGGGACCCTGGTTTATCAGGATGTGCGTAAGTTTGGCACCTTTGAGCTGATGGCCAAATCTCAAGAAGCAGCCTATTTTATCTCCAAAAAAATCGGCCCAGAACCGACCAGCCAGGATTTCAAATTAGCTCCTTTTGAGCGGGCAGTCCTAGCTTCTAAGAAAGCCATCAAGCCCCTGCTTCTGGAGCAAAAACTAGTGGCTGGTTTGGGCAATATCTATGTGGATGAAGTGCTTTGGGCAGCCAAGGTCCATCCAGAGCACCTAGCTGCTCAGCTGAAAAAGGCCGAAATCAAGCGGCTTCATGACGAGACCATCCGGATCTTGCAGCTGGGTATCGAAAAGGGTGGCTCCACCATTCGGACCTATCGCAATGCCTTAGGCCTGGATGGGACCATGCAGGACTACTTGCAGGTCTATGGTCAGACTGGTCAGCCTTGTCCACGTTGTGGCAGGGCCATTCAAAAGATTCAAGTAGGAGGGCGGGGCAGTCATTTTTGCCCCAAGTGTCAAAAAAATGACAAAAATAATCGGAATAACAGGGGGCATTGCCTCTGGCAAATCGACGGTTGTTGAGGAAATCCGCCAGGCAGGCTATCGGGTCATTGATGCGGATGCAGTCGTCCATGACTTGCAGGCCAAGGGAGGGCAACTCTATCAGGCCTTACTGGATTGGTTGGGCCCAGAAATCTTGACGGCAGATGGTCAGCTGAATAGGCCCAAGCTTTCCCAGCTGATTTTCTCCAGTCCTGAACATCAGGCCAGATCAGCTCAGCTGCAAAATGACATCATCCGCCAGACCCTGGCTAAGGAGCGGGATCGCCTGGCTCAGTCAGAAGACATTTTTTTCATGGATATTCCGCTCCTGGTGGAGTTGGATTATCTGGACTGGTTTGATGCCATCTGGCTGGTTTATGTGGATGAGGACAAGCAAGTCCAGCGACTCATGGAGCGAAATGGCTACAATCAGGCTCAGGCCCAACAGCGGATTGCTGCCCAAATGCCTCTTTTGGAAAAGAAAAAATATGCGACTTTGATTTTGGACAATCAGGGCAGTTTAGAGGATTTGCAACAACAAGTGCGGCAAGCCTTGAAAAATCTATAAGATAAGGAGAAAATGACCATTTTTCTCCTCTTTTTGTGTTATACTAATGACAGATAGTTGGAAAGAAGATGATTGTATCACAAGTGAAATAGATTGGAAGCAGAACTTACGAGTTACCTGGTTGGGTAACTTTTTGACTGGGGCCAGCTTTTCTCTGGTCATGCCTTTTATGTCTCTTTATGTGGAAGAGCTGGGCGCAAGGGGAAATGACATTGAATTATATGCCGGTCTGGCAGTATCTGTGACGGCCTTGGCCTCGACTATCATGTCGCCCATCTGGGGCTCCTTGGCTGACCGTTATGGCAACAAACCCATGATGGTACGGGCTTCGACCTGCATGCTCTTTACCATGGGTGGTCTGGCCTTTGTCCCCAATGTTTTTTGGCTCTTGCTGCTGAGACTCCTGACAGGGATATTTGCAGGCTATGTTCCCAATTCAACGGCCCTGATGGCCAGCCAAGTCCCTCGCCATCGGGCTGGCTATGCACTGGGAACCCTTTCCACTGGTTTGGTAGCTGGTAATCTCATGGGGCCTCTCTTGGGCGGCCTGTTGGCAGACACATTCGGGATGAGGTCCGTATTTCTCATCGTTGGCGGCCTTCTGTCGGTCTTAACTATCTTGACTATCTTTTTTGTCAAGGAAGACTTTACTCCACTCAAGGCTGGTCAGACCATGCCTATGAAGGAAGTCTTGAGTCGGGTCACAGATAGAAAGATTTTGCTGGGACTTTTTGTGACCAACATGATCATCCAAATGGCAGCCCAGTCTGTCATCCCCATTATGACCCTCTATATTCGCCACCTAGGGCAGGTCAACAACCTGATGTTTGTAGCTGGTCTCATCACCTCGGCCATGGGCATTTCCTCTATCCTGAGCTCTGGTTTTCTTGGGAAAATCGGCGACCGGATTGGGAATCACCGGCTCCTCTTGGCGGCCCTATTTTACAGTTTTATCATGTACTGGTTATCGGCCCATGCCCAGAACCCTCTCCAGTTGGGCCTGATTCGCTTCCTCTACGGCTTTGGAACAGGGGCCTTATTGCCATCGGTCAACTCTCTCTTGACCAAGATGGCGCCCAAGGAGGGCCTGGCTCGGATTTTTGCTTACAACCAGACCTTTACCTATATGGGAAGTGTCTTGGGGCCAATCTTTGGTTCTAGCGTGGCTGCCTATCTCGGCTACCCCTGGGTCTTTTATATGACGGCTGGCCTGGTCTTGATCAATCTGATCTGGTCGCTCATCATTTTTAGAAATTATGTGAAAGTTAAGGAAATCGTGTGAGAGTTAAAATCAATTTGCAATGTTCCCAATGTGGCAGCAAAAATTACCTAACCAGCAAGAACAGCAAGACCCATCCTCATAAGATTGAGGTCCTGAAATATTGCCCAAAGGAAAGAAAAGTAACCCTTCATATTGAAACAAAATAAGATTTGTGGTATACTGTTATGAGTTATCAAAGAAAGTGAAAGAAAAATGTATCAAGTTCTATTAACCACTCTTTTAGTTTTATCTGTTATTATTGTTGCTGTCATCTTCATGCAACCAGCAAAAAACCAATCCAGCAACGTCTTTGATGCGGCAGGCTCAGGAGCCCTGTTCGAGCGGACCAAGGCGCGTGGATTCGAGGCTGTGATGCAACGGTTGACTGCAATTCTGGTCTTCATTTGGCTCGTCATCGCACTAGCCTTGGTTGTCATTTCAAGTAGTTAAAACAGTGGGCTGGGACTTGTTCTTGGCTCTTTTTTATAGTAAAGGAAAAAATGAAAAACGACATTAAAGCATTATTAGAAAGCAGCGGTCCCCTACCCGTGGACCAGCTGGCAGATCAGCTAGGGGTTCTCAAGGCCAAAAACTTTACAGAACTGATTAAGTTGATTTCCAAGATGGAAAGCAGACGGGAGCTGGTCTTTACAAGGGATGGCAGGGTCGGCCTGCCTCCAAAAAAAGAAAAAAAAGCCCCTACTGTAACGGGGATTTTTAGGGCCCATAAAAATGGCTTCGGTTTTGTAACCGTGGATGAGGAAGAGGATGATCTCTTTGTCGGCCGAAACGATGTCAACCATGCCATCGAGGGTGACAAGGTCGAGGTTATCATCAAGAAGGTGGCCGACCGCATGAAAGGAACAGCAGCAGAAGCCAAGGTCATCGACATTTTGGAGCATGCCCTGACATCGGCTGTCGGCCTCCTGATTTTGGATGAGGAAAAACCTAAGTACGCTGGTTACATCAAGTCCAAAAACCAGAAAATCAGCCAACGGATTTATGTTAAAAAATCTCCTCTGGTTCTGGATGGCACTGAGATTATCAAGGTGGATATTGAAAAGTACCCCAGCAAAAAGCATGATTATTTCGTGGCCAGCCTGAGGGAAGTAGTGGGGCACAAGGACGATGTGGGCATGGATGTGCTGGAAATCTTGGAGTCCATGGACATTGTCTCTGAGTTTCCAGAGGCTGTCCTGGCAGAGGCTAATCAAGTGCCAGATGCCCCATCTGAGGCTGATATGGCAGGCCGGCTGGACCTGCGCCAAGAAATCACCTTCACCATCGATGGGGCTGATGCCAAGGACCTGGATGACGCTGTCCATATCAAGCAACTGAAAAATGGCAACCTGGAACTGGGTGTCCATATCGCAGATGTTTCCTACTATGTGACTGAAGGGTCAGCCCTGGATCAGGAAGCCCTCAGCCGAGGCACTTCCGTCTATGTGACCGACCGAGTGGTCCCAATGTTGCCAGAGCGCCTCTCCAACGGCATCTGTTCTCTGAATCCCCAAGTGGACCGCCTGACCCAGTCCGCCATTATGGAGATTGATCAAAAAGGGCGTGTCGTCCAGTCTTGGATTGGGCAGACGGTCATCAAGACCACTTATCGCATGACCTATTCAGATGTCAATGACATGCTGGCTGGTGATGCAGAAAAGATGACAGCCTATAAGTCAATTATGCCCAGCCTTGAGCTCATGGCTAAGCTCCATCATACTCTGGAAGCCATGCGGATTCGCCGTGGCGCCCTCAATTTTGACACCAGTGAAGCCAAAATCTTGGTCAATAAGGAAGGCCTGCCTGTTGATATTGTCCTGCGCCATCGGGGTATTGCAGAGCGGATGATTGAGTCCTTCATGCTGGCGGCCAATGAATGTGTGGCCGAACACTTTGCCAAGCTGGAGTTGCCCTTCATCTACCGAATTCATGAGGAGCCCAAGGCTGAGAAACTGCAGAAATTCATCGATTATGCCAGCAGTTTTGGTCTGGCCATTTATGGGACGGCCAATTCTATCAGCCAGCAAGCCCTGCAGGATCTGATGGAGCGAATCAAGGATGAGCCCTATGCGGATGTCCTCAGCATGATGCTCCTGCGCTCCATGCAGCAGGCCAGATACTCTGAGCACAATCAGGGCCACTATGGGCTGGGTGCGGACTTCTATACCCACTTTACCAGCCCCATCCGCCGCTATCCCGACCTCCTAGTCCATCGGATGGTACGGGAGTATGGCCAGCTGACCGATGAGAAAATCGCTCATTTTGACCAGATTATTCCTGAGATTGCCAAGCAGACTTCTAGCTTGGAGCGGAGAGCCATCGAGGCCGAGCGCGAGGTCGAGGCCATGAAAAAAGCCGAGTTTATGCAGGAATTTGTTGGTCAGGAGTTCGACGGCGTCATCTCCAGTGTGGTTAAATTTGGACTCTTTGTGGAACTGCCCAATACGGTGGAAGGTCTGATTCATATTACCAACCTGCCAGAATTTTTCCATTACAATGAACGGACCCTCAGTCTGCATGGGGAGAAGTCTGGCCTGGTCTTCCGGGTGGGTCAACCCATTCGCGTCCAGCTGACACGGGCCGACAAAATGACTGGAGAAATCGACTTTGCCCACGTATCGTCCGATTTAGATATTTTGGAAAAAGCCCCAAAAAGGGAGAAAAAAGCAGCCTTTCGTAAGGATCGAAAGACAGCTGACAGTAAGAAGGCTGGATTTACCCAGAAAAAAGACAAGAAAGCTTCGGCAGGCAAGTCAAGCAAGAAAAAGAAATTTTACAAGGAAGTAGCGAAAAAAGGAGGAAAGCATGGTCAAGGGCGAAGGAAAAGTCGTCGCGCAAAATAAAAAGGCACGTCATGATTACACCATTGTCGATACCATCGAGGCTGGCCTGGTCCTGACGGGGACAGAAATCAAGTCCGTCCGTGCCGCCAGAATCAACCTCAAGGATGGGTATGCCCAGATTAAAAAGGGAGAAGCCTGGCTGGTCAATGTCCACATCGCCCCTTATGAGGAAGGCAATATCTGGAACCAGGACCCAACCAGGACCCGAAAGCTCCTCCTCCACAAGAAGCAAATTGCCAAGTTGGAGGGAGAAGTCAAGGGCACCGGGATGACCCTGGTCCCCCTCAAGGTCTATATCAAGGACGGTTTTGCCAAGGTCCTGATTGGCCTGGCCAAGGGAAAACACGACTATGACAAGCGAGAATCCATCAAGCGCCGCGAGCAAGATCGAGATCTCAAACGGACCATGAAGGCTATCAATAGTCGTTAGGAGTAAGAGATGAAACGAATCGCCTACAAACGCATGCCTGTTTGGAATCGGGAAACGGTCCCGACTGAAATCACCCATAAGCACAATACCAAGGTGGGAACCTGGGCCAAAATCAAGGTTCTCAAGGGCCAGCTGCAATTTGAAGCCATTTCGGATGATAATGAGATCACATCTGTGACGGTCTATGATGCCCAATCAGATATCCCCATGGTCGAACCCCAGGCCTGGCATCGGGTGACCCTGCTGACAGAGGATACGGAATTTTTCCTGGAATTTTTCTGCACAGAAGAGGATTACTTGACCAAAAAATATGGCTATACCAGGACCCATTCGGAAGTCATCGAGGCTCTAGAAACTATCACCCAGCCCTGCAAGGTCTTGGATTTGGGCTGCGGCCAGGGCCGCAATGCCCTTTACCTGGCCAGAAAAGACTTTGATGTGATTGCGGTTGACCAAAATCTCCAGAGTCTGAACATCCTGCAGCAGGTCATGGAAGCCGAGGATTTGGACCTGCAAGTTGGGACCTACGATATCAACTCAGCTAGTCTGAGTCAGGACTATGACTGGATCATCTCGACGGTCGTCTTTATGTTTTTGCAAAAAGACCGAGTACCAGCTGTAATCCACAACATGCAGGAGAGGACCAAGCCTGGCGGTTACAACCTGATTGTGGCAGCCATGGATACCGCAGATGCTCCCTGCCCCATGAATTTCAACTTTACCTTCGCAGAAGGGGAGCTCAAGGAATATTACAAGGACTGGGAGCTCATCAAGTACAACGAAGACTTTGGCGAACTCCGCAAATTGGACGAACATGGCAACCGCCTGCGCCTGCGCTTTGCAACCATGTTGGCAAGGAAGAGATAAGGACCGATTTCGGATTAAAAAAACGAAAAATCCAGCTCAAAGCGAGCTGGATTTTTCAGGAGATTTATGAAAAATTTTAGGATACACTTATAGTATAAAGGATTTTTCAGATAAAACATCCGTCTTGAGACCTATTTTACAAAAAGAAGCTTTTCTGATAAGATAGAATACAAAATTGGAGGTTTTTATGGCGATTCGACAAGCGACAGTGGCAGATATTCCTGCCCTCAATCAACTTTTGCAGGAAATCTTATTGGTCCATCATGAGGCCAGACCAGATATTTTTCGACCGACCGGCCAGAAGTTTTCTTCTTCAGATTTGGCGGACATTCTATCCAATCCTGAAACCCCTATTTTTGTCTATGAGGTGGAAGGAAAGGTTGTGGGCCACATGTTTTGTCAGATTTCAGTTGCCAAGAGTCCAGTATTAGAGCCCGTCAAGACCTTTTTCATTGAGGATCTCTGTGTCGCTCAGGAGGCGCGTGGGCAGCAAATCGGGAAGAAGCTCTATGACTTTGCTGTGGACTTGGCCAAGAAGGAAGGCTGCCACAATCTGACCTTAGATGTTTGGGATGATAACCGTGGAGCCAAGACCTTCTACGAAAGGCAGGGGCTAGTAGCCCAAAAAACTAGAATGGAATTACGGTTAGACAACTAAAAGAGGCCTAGGCCTCTTTTTCTTTATCCCTTAATTGAGCCAAGAGTTGCTTGGCTGTTTCCAGGTTGGTATGCTTTTCCTTTCGCAGCTGCTGGGCGATGGTATCGGCTTCTTCCTCATTTGCTCCGGCTAAGATGGCTAGTGATTTGGCCTGGAGTTTCATGTGGCCGGCTTGAATGCCTGTCGTGACAAGGGCGCGAAGGGCTGCAAAGTTTTGACAGAGGCCGGTTGCCACGATAAGACTGGCAAGGGTTCTGGCATCTGGATGGCCCAGAATATCAAAAACTGCTTGAACCTTAGGATTGAGGCCGATTGAGCCACCGACCGTAGCAATCGGAAGAGGAAGGGTCATCTGCCCCAGAAGATAATCCCCCTCAAGGGTCCATGTCGACAGACCTCGGTACTGTCCATCCCGAGCAGCATAGGCATGGGCACTAGCTTCGACAGCCCGCCAGTCATTGCCCGTTGCGACCACCAAGGCATCGATGCCGTTGAAGATTCCCTTGTTATGGGTGGCGGCACGGTAGGTATCCACCTGAGCCAGTTGACTGGCCAGGGCGATTTTTTTGGCGGTTTCTTGGTTCAAAGCTGCGCTGGTTCCTAGACTGGAGATGGCTATCCGACAGCGAGCTGTGACCAGAGATTGACTGGCATAGTTGGAGAGAATGGCCATGAGGGCCTGCCCTTGACTCAGTTCCTCCAGATAATCCTTGATGCCTTCCAGCATGGTGTTGAGGATATTGGCACCCATGGCTTCTAATACATCAACTGACAGATAGACAATGAGGAACTGGTCCTTGATGTCGACCTGGATTTGACGGGCACCCCCTCCCCGCTTGACGATGGACGGGTGGGCCTGGTTGGCCAAAGATAGGATACTTTCCGTTTCTGCCAGAATCTTTTCTAGGGCTTCCTGAGGGTCAGGCACATCATAGAGGGCTACCTGGCCAATCATGAGCCTTTCCAGAATTTCTGAATGGAAGCCACCTGAGCGGCCGATGATTTTGGCTCCAAAAGAGCAGGCAGCTACGACAGACGGCTCTTCCGTGACCATGGGCAGGCTGTATTCTTGACCGTCCAGAAGGAACTCAGGAACGACTGAAAAGGGCAGCGAAAAGGTCCCCAAGTGGTTTTCCGTCATCTTGCCAGCGATTGCTTCTGGTAGATTTTGATCTTGCATCAGAATCTCCGCACTTTCTTGGCTGAAAGAGCGTTCTTGCTGGAGAATGGCAATCCGTTCCTGCCGTGTTTTTTTGTAAAATCCTGAAAATCGTGACATAGGGCCTCCTAATCTGCTAAAAAAATCAGCTGGCTTGCGCCAACTGACAGCCATTTGGCTAAGTTTATTTTTTGCGATAAATCCGTTTGTGATCTTGAATGTCAATGAGGGCAAAATCAGCTTCATCTGTAGGGATGTTAATAGCCTTTCCTGTCTCATCTACTTGGATTTCTTCAAAGAAGAGGGCTTCGTAATCCTCAACGGTCAATGGGGTGCGCTGGTTCAGACTTTCCAAGCGATTGTTGTCTAGCTGGTTTTGGTAACCCTCAACCAGGCGACCGCTAAAGAGTTCGCAGACCGCACCGCTGCCATAGCTGTAAAAGAGGATGTCATCTCCAGCTTTGAGGGCTTGGCTATTTTCCAGGAGGGAGAGGAGGGAGAGGAAGATAGAGCCAGTGTAGATGTTTCCGACTAGCTTATTGTAGACAATGGCTTCGTGGAAGCGGGCTGTTAGCCGATCCAAGGTTGCCTCATCCTCCTTGCCGATGGCCTGCAGGCCCTTGAGCCCTTGCTTGGAGAAGGGGATATGGAGGCACATGGCAGCAAAGTCTGCCAGTTTCTTGCCCGTCCGTTTTTGGTACTCAGCAAAGGTGGTGGTCAGGCAGTCCGTGTACTGCACTGTTGAAAATCTGCCATCAACGCGGGGATATTTGTCTTCGTTTGGTCGCCAGAAGTCCATGATATCACGGGTTTGGCAGACATTGTCATCGTGCAAGACCATGATGGCTGGATCTGCTGTCACCAACATGGCAACAGCCCCTGCTCCCTGGGTTGGCTCACCTGCAGAGGCAATACCATACTTGGCGATATCGCTGGCGATGACCAAGACCTTGGAGTTTGGAGACTGGGCGATGTGGCTCTTGGCTAATACCAGACCAGCTGTGGCCCCGTAGCAGGCTTCCTTGATTTCGATGGAGCGGGCAAAGGGGTTGATGCCCAGAAGCCCATGAATAAAGACTGCAGCGGCCTTACTCTGGTCAATGCTGGACTCTGTACCAACAATAATCATGTCAATTTGAGCCTTGTCCTCATTCGTAAGGATGGCTTGGGCAGCCTGGGCACCCAGAGTTACGATGTCTTGAGTAATAGGGGCAACAGCCATCTGGCTTTGAAGCAAGCCGAGTTTGTATTTATTGGGGTCAACCTGTCGGGCCAGGGCCAAATCTGCCAAATCTAAGACATAACCTGGGGCCGCAAAGCCGATTTTATCAATACCGATTTTCATCTTTATTCCTTATTGTGTTATTTTGCATTGGAAACAATCATGCTGATGCCTTGTCCGCCTCCGATACAGAGGGAACAGAGGCCCAGATGGCCATTTCTTTTTCCTAATTCATGAATCAAAGTCACCAGAATGCGGGCACCGCTGGCACCGATGGGGTGACCAAGAGCAATGGCACCGCCATTGACATTGGCTTTTTCAGGGTCAATGCCCAGTTCTGTCAGAACGGGAATAGACTGGGCTGCGAAGGCCTCGTTGATTTCAAAAAGGTCAATGTCTGCGGTGGTTTTCTGGATTTTTGCCAGGGCTTTTTTGCTGGCCTCAATCGGACCCAATCCCATATAATTGGGGTCTAGGCCACTGCTGGCAGAGGCTTCGATATAGGCTAATACTGGAATTCCAAGCTCGACTGCCTTATCTTGGGACATGAGAACCAAGATGGCGCAGCCGTCGTTGATGCCAGAAGCGTTTCCAGCCGTCACAGTACCATCTTTTTTGAAGGAAGGCCTCAGGTTTGCTAATTTCTCCAAGCTGGTTTCTCTAGGGTACTCATCTTGGTCAAAGAGGACTTCCTTGCGCCCCACCTTCACTGTCAGCGGCACAATTTCATCAGAAAAGCGGCCGTCTGCGATAGCCTTGAGGGCTTTTTCTTGGCTGGCCAAGGCAAATGCATCCTGTTCCTGGCGGGTCAGCTGGTATTTTTCAGCTACATTTTCAGCTGTGATGCCCATGTGTTCTCCGCTAAAGGCATCAGTCAGGCCATCTGTTAAGAGGCTGTCCTCAAGAGAAATGCCGCCTAATTTTTTACCGAAACGACTGTCTTTGGATAGGTAAGGGGCCTGGCTCATGATTTCGATGCCACCAGCCACCACTACATCCTGATCACCGGCCAAGATAGACTGGGCCGCCAGTTGGACGGCCTTTAGGCCAGATCCACAAACCTTGTTGACGACAAAGGCAGAAGTGGTTTCGGGAATGCCGGCACCCAGTGCAATCTGCCGGGCAACATTCTGTCCCTGACCTGCACCAAGTACATTGCCAATGATAACTTCCTCTACTAGATTAGGAGAAATAGTTGATTTTTCTAAGGCATAAGTAAGGACTTGCGCTCCCAAATCTGCCAGTTTTATATCTTTTAGACTGCCGCCAAAACTGCCAATAGCAGACCGGTAGGCAGCAACAATCGCAACTTTTTTCATGGATGCTAGTTCATCTTTCTGACAATATCATGTATTTCAACCTTACCATTATACCATTTTTAAGGATAAAATTGACAAAATAGTCTCGGTCTGGGGGCTGATTTTCTTCCAAAGGAGATGAAAACGCAAACAGGACATAGAAAGACTAGCTTTTTTTTAGGTTTTTGGGTAAAATAGAAACCGTAAGTAAATTAAATAGAGGAGTTTTACAATGGTAAAATTGGTTTTTGCTCGCCACGGTGAGTCCGAATGGAACAAGGCTAACCTTTTCACTGGTTGGGCTGATGTAGATTTGTCAGAAAAAGGCACTCAACAAGCCATCGATGCTGGTAAATTAATCAAAGAAGCTGGTATTGAATTTGACAAGGCCTACACTTCTGTATTGACACGCGCTATCAAGACTACAAACTTGGCTTTGGAACATTCAGACCAACTCTGGGTTCCAGTTGAAAAGTCATGGCGTTTGAACGAGCGTCACTATGGTGGCTTGACTGGTAAAAACAAGGCAGAAGCAGCTGCAGAATTTGGTGATGAGCAAGTTCACATCTGGCGTCGTTCATACGATACCCTGCCTCCAAACATGTCTAAAGATGATCCATACTCTGCTCACACAGACCGTCGTTATGCTCATCTTGATGACTCTGTTATCCCAGATGCAGAAAACTTGAAAGTAACCTTGGAACGTGCCCTTCCTTTCTGGGAAGATAAGATCGGTCCAGATTTGGTTGACGGCAAAAATGTTTTCGTGGGTGCACACGGTAACTCTATCCGTGCCCTTGTAAAACACATCAAAGGCTTGTCAGATGATGAAATCATGGATGTGGAAATTCCAAACTTCCCACCGCTTGTTTTCGAATTTGACGAAAAATTGAATGTAACTGCTGAGTACTACCTTGGTGGTGAATAAGAAGAAGAGGACTGAAATCTGATTTCAGTTCCTTTTTTCTAGCTTGTGATATACTAAAGTTATCAAAATAAAAGGAGTTTCTTATGGCTAGTTTAAAAATGTTGCATGCCTGCTTGCGGGTTGAAAATTTGGAAGCATCGCAGAAGTTCTATGAGGAAGGTTTTGGTTTCAAGGAGACCCGCCGCAAGGACTATCCAGACCATCAATTTACCCTTGTTTATTTGGCTCTTCCAGGCGATGACTTTGAAATCGAGTTGACCTATAACTATGATCATGGTCCCTACATCGTGGGAGATGGTTTCTCTCACCTGGCCCTCTCTTCAGATGACCTTGAGGCTGACAATGCCAAGCACAAGGCGCTTGGTTACCCAACAACAGATATCAAGGGCTTGCCTGGCAGTCCAGGCCGCTATTATTTCGTAACGGATCCAGATGGTTATCGGGTTGAAGTCATTCGGGCTGATTAATTTTTTGTAATGATTTGAACTTGGGCTCGGTTTGGTCCAAGTTTTTTTCTTTGTGAAGAAAATCGCAATTTTTTTCAAAAATTAGTGCCCTATCCATTGACAGGACAAAGCCAATATATTAGTATAGTTTGAGATAGGGAAGAGAGAGTTTTGAAAAGTGAAAAAGATTGTACTAATTATTGTAAACTTACTGCTGGTTACCCTTCTTTGTGTATCCAGTTTTTATTTGTATAAGGTCCTGCAAAATCGGCAAATTACTCGGTTTATCAAAGAAAAAGAGAGTCATTTACTGGTTCATGGCCAGTACGAAGTTGAGAATGGCAATATCGGACACCGTCATTTAACCGTTTGCTTTCCTAAAGATTCAGAAGGCAACCGCATTGTTCCAGTTGAAATATTGATGCGTCAACAAATCAAGGATTCATTAGGAAGCAACAAACCAACAGGAGAAATCGATGAGTTGGTTTTTGTGTCCACTTCGGATATGTCGACCAATATTCCAGGTGTGAGGCGTACGGAAATTTCCTCTCAGACTTACAAGGTTTCTGGTTTTAAGTTTCAATCTTTGGGAAAGAAAAAATCTCGGTCAATTTTACTAACAGCGGCTAATCAACGCTTTAGTCTAAGCGATTTATTGGCTGATTTTGGAAAGGGAAAATCCTTATTTACCGAACGTATCAAAACTGATTTAGAGGCCAAGCAAGTTGCTCCAGAGCAAGTTGGAACCTACCTTACTGCCTTTGAACAGATGGATTTACAACAGGCAGAATTTAGTTACGAAGCCAGTCAAGTGATTCTCCACTTATCAGAGCAAGCAGTCGGTCTTTCCCAAGTGACAGTAAATATCAGCAGCTTCTTTGATATGGTGAATGGGCAATATCTGACCGATACGGACCGCCAAGCCTATGAAGCTTATCAGGCTGAAAAACAGCGTCAGGCCACAGAGCGGATGGTTGCTCTAACATTTGACGATGGTCCCAATCCAAAGACAACTCCTATGCTCCTAGACATCTTGAAAAAATACAATGCCAAGGCAACCTTTTTCATCCTAGGGCAAAATATCCCTGGAAATGAAGAGATTGTTAAACGCATGGTGGCAGAGGGTCATGAGGTAGCCAATCACTCCTGGAGTCATCCTAATTTTAAAACACTCTCACCAGAACAAATCAAACAAGAGGTTGAGCAGACGCAATCTGCTCTTGAGAAGATTACGGGGCGCAGACCCATTATGATTCGCCCGCCATATGGTTCTGTGAATCAGATGGTTATGGATGCAATGAATCTGCCAGCAATGTATTGGTCTGTTGATAGCTTGGATTGGAAAAGTCGAGACCCTAAAGCTATTTTAGAGGTTGTAAAGGCCAATACCCGTCCAGGAAGTATCATCTTGATGCACGATATTCACCAATCAACTGTGGATTCGATGGATTCTGTGCTGCAACATCTGCAAGCACAGGGATATTCACTAGATACCCTTCCAAACTTGCTTGGTCCAAATCTTGATCCAAAGCTCATTTATTATGATCGTGACTCAAGACGGCCAGCTCAATAATAAGAAAAAACGACCTTCAGGGGTCGTTTTAGACTTTATACAATTGTTGGTTTTTCAGCACTAGTTCAGAAACGGGTGCATATTTTTTCAGGACTTTGAGGTCATTTGGATTGGAAATCAGGGTGATAACTAGACCTTCTTTACCCATGCGACCTGTTCGTCCAGCGCGGTGAGTGTAGGCTTCCTGATTACGTGGGAGGTCAAAGTTGAGGACACATTCCAAATTGTCAATATCAATACCCCGAGCAACCAAGTCGGTGGCCAAAAGCAGGGCGATTTCCTTGTTTTTGAATCGCTCGATGATGATCTTTCGGAACTTGACATTGACATCTGAGGCTAGGGAAACGACATTGGCCTGACGGTAGGTCAGCTTGTCTTCACTAGCTCCCAAATCTGATAAACTATTAAAGAAAGTTAGGGCTCGAAAATCAGAGATATTGGCAAATTTTCTCAGTAATTCTATTCGGTCCCGCTTGTCTACTAGGATATAGCTGTGCTGGATATTGTCCAAGGCTTGCTTGGTCAAATCAATGGTTAGAACATCTTCAGCAATTTTTTTGCGGTCAAATTTGGCTGTAGCACTCATGTAAATGAGCTGGTGGTCTCTTGCCACATGATGGAGAATCTTATCTACAAAGTGAAACTGGGAGTCGCTAAAAAGCTCATCAAATTCGTCCAGAACGATGGTTTCGACAGTCATCATCTTAATTTTTTTGAGCTTGATCAATTCATAGATGCGGCCCGGCGTCCCAATCAGGATTTCTGGGCCTTTTTTTAAACGTTCAATCTGCCGTTTCTGACTGGAGCCAGATAGAAAGAGCTGAGCAGTCAGACCTAATGGTTCAGCCCAGCTTTTACAAACCTCAAAGATTTGACCCGCTAGTTCGGTGTTGGGAGAAAGGATGAGAAGTTGCTGCGATTTTTTGGGAGTCAACTTTAGCAGGCTGGGCCAGAGATAGGCCAGAGTTTTTCCAGTACCTGTAGGACTGATCCCTAGCAGATTTTTTCCTGCAAAAATAGGTTTATATGCTTCTTTTTGAATGGGAGTGGCTTCTGAAAAGCCTAGTGTTTGGAGCTGGTCCCGCCAGCTTTTTGGAAATTCTTGGTACATGTTTGCTTCTTTCTAGTCTCTCAAACAGGAAATTATCTGATTTTTCCCTGTTTTTTGGACATTTCATCTTTTATTATACCATGTTTTGTGGTAATATAGGTGCAGTAAAAAATAGGAGAAAATAATGACTAATAAACCGATTATAATTGGTGTAACAGGTGGCTCAGGAAGCGGAAAAACAAGTGTATCTCGCGCCATCTTAGATAATTTCCCAGATGCCCGTATTTCCATGATTGAGCATGATTCTTATTACAAAAATCAATCTCATCTGACCTTTGAAGAGCGCGTGCGGACCAACTATGACCACCCGTTGGCCTTTGATACCGACCTGATGATTTATCATTTGAGTGAGCTCTTGGCTGGTCGTGCGGTGGATATCCCTATTTATGACTACACCCAGCATACTCGCAGTGATAAGACTTATCATCAGGAGCCGCAGGATGTCTTTATCGTCGAAGGGATTTTGGTTTTGGAAGACAAGCGCCTGAGGGATTTGATGGATATCAAACTCTTTGTGGATACGGATGATGATATTCGGATTATTCGTCGGATTAAACGCGATATGGTAGAGCGTGGCCGGAGTTTGGAGAGCGTTATTGAACAATATACTTCGGTTGTCAAACCCATGTACCATCAATTTATCGAGCCTAGCAAGCGGTATGCGGATATCGTCATTCCAGAAGGGGTATCCAATATTGTTGCTATTGACCTCATCAATACCAAGGTAGAAAGTATTTTACGGGAAAGAAACTAAGATGTCTAAACAAAGAATTTTACCTCATATCATTCTCGGTGTCATTTCGGCTAGCGGAAGTCGGATATCCGGCAAGCAGATTACAGATTATGTTTATCGGGAAATTGGTGAGTTTTGGCAGGTGGCCCACAGTCAAGTTTATCCTGAACTCAAGCGTATGGTGCAAGAAGGCCTACTAGAGGTTCATGCAGTTCCTGACAATGATAAAGAAAAGCATTACAGCATGACAGAACAAGGTCAATCCTTATTGGATGAGTGGCTGACAGTTCCCAACGAAGAGACCCCCCAACAAAAAGATATCTTCTCCTTGAAAATGTTCTTTATCAGCAAGATGGATGATGAGCGGATTGTAGGACATTTAGAGGGACAGATAGTCCTTTTAGAAAAGCACCTCCAGCATCTGCTCAACCGCAAGGAAACCCTCTTCGATGAAACCTACATTGCCAATAATTATGGTCACTACTTAGTCCTGGAAAGAGCCATCGCTAGAAATAAAGGTCAACTCAAGTGGCTCAAAACCACCTTAAAGAAACACAAAGGCTAACAGTAGTTGGTCTTTTGTTTTTGGATAAATTATCAGATAATTACAACAATAAAGAAAATTCTTGACATACCTTGCGAAATACAGTAAAATATAGCTATTCTATCTCAAGGAGTCAGCCAAATGAGTCGTTATAGCAGCCAAAATCTATTGTTGCGACGAGAGGACTAGTGCATACCAGCATTAGTCCTGTTTGGCTTACCAAGCGGGAATGAAAACATCCCGCTTGTAAAGTGGGATGTTTTTATTTTTTTAAGAAGCGAGGGAAGATTATGCGAACAGTTGAATTTTTAGATACCAGTCTTCGGGACGGTGAGCAGACACCGGGTGTCAATTTTTCCATCAAGGAAAAGATTGCCATTGCCAAGCAGTTAGAAAAATGGGGAGTCTCTGCCATCGAGGCTGGCTTTCCGGCGGCCAGTCCTGATTCTTTTGCGGCGGTTCAGGCTATTGCCAAAGTGATGACAAAGACGGCAGTGACGGGCTTGGCTCGCTCTGTCAAGTCAGATATCGATGCCTGCTATGAAGCTCTGAAGGATGCCAAATTCCCTCAGTGCCATGTCTTTATTGCGACCAGCCCTATCCACCGGGAGTTCAAGCTCAACAAGACCAAGGAAGAAATTTTGGCGGCCATCAAGGAGCATGTTTCCTATGCTCGGACCAAGTTTGATGTGGTCGAATTTTCACCAGAAGATGCGACTCGGACGGAGTTGGATTTCCTTTTGGAAGTGGTGCAAACAGCTGTCGACGCAGGAGCCAGCTACATCAACATCCCAGATACCGTCGGTTTTACAACACCAGAAGAGTATGGCTCTATCTTCAAGTATTTGATTGAAAATGTCAAAACGGACCGCGATATTCGCTACAGTCCCCACTGCCACAATGACTTGGGCATGGCCGTGGCCAATACCCTTTCTGCTATCAAAAATGGGGCAGGCCGAGTTGAGGGCACCATCAATGGAATCGGTGAGCGGGCAGGGAATGCAGCCCTGGAAGAAGTGGCCGTAGCCCTCAATATTCGTGAGGATTACTACCAGATCCAAATCCCCATCGTCCTCAAGGAAACCATCAATACTTCTGAAATGGTTTCTCGTTTTTCTGGTCTTCCTATTCCTAAAAACAAGGCTGTGGTGGGGGGCAATGCCTTCTCCCATGAGTCTGGGATCCACCAGGACGGTGTCCTTAAAAACCCTCTTACCTACGAAATCATTACACCAGAGTTGGTCGGTGTCAAGTCCAATTCCCTGCCACTTGGCAAGCTTTCTGGCCGTCATGCCTTTATCGAAAAGCTCAAGGAATTGCAGCTTGATTTTGAAGAAGCGGAAATCAAAACCCTCTTTGTCAAGTTTAAGAATCTGGCAGATAAGAAACATGACATCACTGATGCGGATATTCGCGCCCTTGTCGCAGGTACAACAGTTGAAAATGTGGAAGGCTTCCACTTCAGCAACCTCAAGCTGACCTCAAATGCGGATGAAACCATCACAGCCACTGTCACCATGATCAATCAGGAAGCTGAAACGGTTGACTTGCTGGCCAATGGTCAGGGTTCTGTCGAGGCAATCTTCAATGCGATTGATAAGTTCTTCAATCAAACAGTCCGTCTGGACACCTTCAACATTGATGCGGTGACAGAAGGAATTGATGCCCAGGCTGCTGTAAATGTAACCGTTGAAAATGTGGATACAGACACCATCTTCAATGCGACGGGTATTGATTTCGATGTTCTCAAAGCGGCTGCCATTGCCTACATCAACGCCAATATTATGGTGCAAAAGGAAAATGAAGGCCAATTGGCAAGGCTGTCTGAAAAAGACTAAGTTAGAAAGTGTTGTAAAATGACCAAAAAAATTGTAGCCCTGGCTGGTGACGGCATCGGGCCAGAAATCATGGCAGCAGGCTTGCAGGTCTTAGCTGCAACAGCAGAAAAGATTGGTTTTGATTACCAGGTTGAGGAGAAGCCTTTTGGTGGTGCAGGGATTGATGCCGTAGGCCATCCTCTGCCAGCAGATACCCTGGCAGCAGCCAAGGAGGCGGATGCCATCCTGCTAGCCGCCATCGGTGGTCCCCAGTATGATCTGGCCCCTGTTCGGCCAGAGCAGGGTCTCCTAGCCATCCGCAAGGAGCTGGAGCTCTATGCCAATATCCGTCCGGTCAAGATTTTTGAAACTCTGGCCCATCTTTCCCCCCTTAAGGCGGAACGGATTGCTGGCGTGGATTTTGTCATGGTGCGGGAATTGACAGGGGGCATCTACTTTGGCGACCATATTTTAGAAGAAGATAAGGCGCGGGATATCAATGATTATTCTGCAGAGGAAATCGAACGCATTGTCCGTCAGGCCTTTGAGATTGCCAGTCGCCGCCGTAAACTGGTGACCAGCATTGACAAGCAAAATGTTTTGGCAACCTCTAAACTGTGGCGCCAGGTAGCGGAACAGGTGGCCAAGGATTATCCAGATGTGACCTTGGAGCACCAGCTGGTAGACAGTGCAGCCATGCTCATGATTACCAAGCCATCCCATTTTGATGTCCTTGTGACAGAAAACCTCTTTGGGGATATTTTATCGGATGAGGCCAGTGTCTTGCCGGGCACCCTTGGGGTTATGCCATCGGCTTCCCACTCAGCAAATGGTCCTAGTCTTTATGAACCTATCCATGGTTCGGCCCCTGATATTGCAGGTCAAGGCATTGCTAATCCTGTCAGCATGATTCTCTCTGTGGCCATGATGCTGAGAGAATCCTTCGGTCGAGAGGAGGGGGCTGAACGCATTGAGCAGGCAGTGGATGCGGCCTTTAAAGAAGGGGTATTAACAGCAGATTTAGGAGGAAGGGCTTCGACGCAAGAAATGACGGAAGCCATCATCAAGAACTTATGACAAGACAGCAAATATTGAGCTTTGCCCTGTTACTCTGGAACCTTTTTGTCTTTTTGGTCTATGGTTTGGACAAGGGTAAGGCCCAGAAGGGGCAGTACCGGATTCCTGAAAAAGTCTTACTGGGTATGGCCCTGGCTTTGGGTGGTTTAGGAGCAGGATTTGCAGGCTACTTTTTCCACCACAAGACTCGCAAGTGGTATTTCAAACTGACCTGGCTGCTGGGAATCGGCTTGGTCTTGGGCTGCTTTTACATGATTTGGAGGTACTAAATGGCAGGACAATCGATTTTTGATAAACTTTGGGACCGCCATGTCGTGACAGGTACACTAGGCCAGCCCCAACTCATGTATGTGGACCAGCATTATATCCATGAGGTGACCAGTCCCCAGGCCTTTCAAGGTCTCAAGGAAAATGGTCGCAAGGTTCGCAGGCCCGATTTGACCTATGGAACCTTTGACCACAATGTTCCGACGGTGGATATTTTTGACATCCGGGATGCCATTTCCAAGGCTCAGATGGACAAATTGGCTGAAAATGTCATTGAGTTTGGCATTGACCATGCCGCCCATGGGTCAGAAAAACAGGGCATTGTTCACATGATTGGCCCAGAAACAGGCCGGACCCAGCCTGGGAAATTCATCGTCTGTGGTGATAGCCATACGGCCACCCACGGAGCCTTCGGTGCCCTAGCTTTTGGTATTGGCACCTCTGAGGTGGAGCACGTTTTTGCCACCCAGACCATCTGGCAGGTCAAGCCCAAGAAACTCTTGATTCGCTTTCTTGGCAGTCCGCCCAAGGGCGTCTATGCCAAAGATTATATTTTAGCCCTCATCGCCCAGCACGGGGTGGCTTTGGGAGTTGGTTATGCGGCCGAATTTGTGGGAGAGGCAGTGGATGCCCTCAGTATGGAAGAACGCATGACCATCTGCAATATGTCCATCGAATTTGGCTCTAAAATCGGCATCATGAACCCTGATCAGACCACCTTTGATTATCTGAAAGATAAGGCCTGTGTGCCAAAGGATTTTGAGGCGGCAGTAGCGGATTGGAAGACTTTGGTCTCGGATGCGGATGCCTCCTATGACAAGGTGATTACGCTGGATGTGTCGGATTTGGCACCCATGGTGACTTGGGGAACCAACCCTTCGATGGGCGTGTCTTTTGACCAAGCCTTTCCAGCCATCAAGGACATGAATGATGAGCGGGCCTATGCTTATATGGATTTGCAGCCTGGGCAAACACCAGCAGATATTGAGCTGGGCTATATTTTCATCGGCTCTTGTACCAATGCCAGACTCAGCGATTTGAAACTGGCCGCCAGCTTTGTAAAAGGTAAGAAGATTGCCCCAAATCTGACCGCTATTGTGGTGCCTGGTTCACGACCGGTCAAGCGGGCGGCGGAAAGCCTTGGTCTGGACAAGATCTTCATGGAGGCCGGCTTTGAATGGCGGGATCCAGGATGTTCCATGTGCCTGGGGATGAACCCTGATAAGGTACCAGAGGGTGTCCACTGCGCCTCCACCAGCAATCGGAACTTTGAGGACCGACAAGGCTTCGGGGCCAAAACCCACCTTTGCAGTCCAGCCATGGCAGCAGCTGCGGCCATTCATGGTCGCTTTGTGGATGTGAGAGAATTGGTAGAAGGGATGTGAGGGGCATGGAAAAATTTACAGTCTATACTGGAACAACTGTTCCTCTTATGAATGACAATATCGATACAGACCAGATTTTGCCCAAGCAGTTCCTCAAACTCATCGATAAAAAAGGCTTTGGCAAGTACCTCATGTATGCCTGGCGTTACTCAGACCATCTCTACACAGAAAATCCTGACTTTATCTTCAATAAGGAGGAGTACCGAAAGGCCACCATCTTAATCACCGGAGATAATTTCGGGGCAGGTTCTTCCCGAGAACATGCCGCCTGGGCCCTAGCGGACTATGGTTTTAAGGTGGTCATCGCAGGTTCCTTTGGGGACATTCACTACAACAACGAACTCAACAACGGCATGCTGCCCATCGTCCAACCACTAGAAGTGCGCCAAAAGCTGGCCCAGCTGGCTCCGACAGATGAGGTCACGGTTGACTTGTTCAAGCAGCAGATTATCAGCCCAGTTGGGACCTTTGATTTTGACATCGATGGTGACTGGAAGCACAAGCTCCTCAATGGCTTGGATGACATCGGCATCACCCTCCAATATGAGGACCTGATTGCCGCATACGAAAAAAATCGTCCAGCTTACTGGCAGGAATAAAGAAGTACCGAAAGGCTTGTGTCTTTCGGTTTTTTACTGGCTTGATTTGTGCTATAATGGTTTCATGACACATTCAGAAAAAATTTCAAACTACCAGCTCTTGCTGGCCCAGCTGGAGGCTCTCCTAGAGGGTGAATCCAATGCCCTGGCCAATCTAGCCAACGCTTCAGCCTTACTCAACCAAGCCCTGCCAAATTCGGTCTTTACAGGCTTTTACCTCTTTGATGGGGAGGAGTTGATTTTGGGGCCTTTTCAAGGCGGGGTTTCCTGCGTTCATATTGCCCTAGGTAAGGGCGTTTGCGGAGAATCTGCCCAGACCCAGAAAACCATCATCGTGGACGATGTGACCAGCCATGCCAATTACATTTCCTGCGATGCGGCGGCCATGTCAGAAATCGTGGTGCCCATGATAAAAGACGGTCAACTCTTGGGCGTTTTGGACTTGGATTCCCGCTTGAAAACCGATTATGATGCCATTGACCAAGAGTATCTGGAACAATTTGTTACCCTTTTGCTTGAAAAAACCGACTGGAATTTTGCTATGTTTGGAGAGAAAAGCTAATGTATCAAGCCCTTTATCGCAAGTACCGCAGCCAGACCTTTGAGGAAATGGTGGGCCAAGAGGTGGTCGCCACCACCCTTCGTCAGGCCATCGAGCAGGGAAAAATCAGCCATGCCTATCTGTTCTCAGGTCCGAGGGGAACGGGGAAGACTTCTGCTGCCAAAATCTTTGCTAAGGCTATGAACTGCCCCCATCAAGTGGGTGGGGAGCCTTGTAATGATTGCTATATCTGTCGTGCCATCACAGAAGGTAGTTTAGAAGATGTCATCGAGATTGACGCAGCCTCTAACAACGGGGTTGATGAAATCCGCGACATCAGAGACAAGTCCACCTATGCGCCTAGCCTGGCCCAGTATAAGGTCTACATCATCGATGAGGTTCATATGCTGTCCATGGGAGCCTTCAATGCCCTCTTGAAAACTTTGGAAGAACCGACGGAGAATGTGGTTTTTATCCTGGCGACGACGGAACTGCACAAGATTCCTGCCACCATTCTCTCGCGGGTCCAGCGCTTTGAATTCAAGTCCATCAAGGTTCAGGATATTGAGCGCCACCTAGCCTCCATTCTGGACAAGGAAGGTGTCCGCTATGATCCGCAAGCCGTCAGTATGATTGCCAGACGGGCCGAAGGCGGGATGCGGGACGCTCTTTCCATCTTGGATCAGGCCCTCAGTCTAACGGCTGAAAATCAGTTGACTCTGGAAACGGCAGAAGAGATAACAGGCTCCATCAGCCTGCGGGCTTTGGATGATTATGTGTCCTTTATCCGTCAGGGAGATGTCCCTCAGGCCCTCCAACAGCTCCAAATCATTTTTGACAATGGCAAGAGCATGAGCCGATTTGCGACTGACCTGCTCTACTACCTAAGAGACCTGCTCATGGTGCAGACGGGTGGGGAAAATACCCATGTCAGCCCAGTTTTTGAGGAAAATCTAGCCTTTTCCAGAGAGCAAATCTTTGCCATGATTGAGCGGGTGACGACGGGACTTCAGGATATCAAGACCAGTCCACAGCCCAAAATCTATGCAGAGATGATGACCATCCGGCTGGCAGATGCCCCTGAAAGCTCAAGTGCTACAAGCAAGCTACCGGCAAATCTCCTGGCAGAAATCGCCCAGCTCAAGAGCCAGGTAGCCCAGCTCCAAGAACAGCTGGCCCAAGGAGCCGCCAAACCTTCTGAGGCCAAGCCTGTATCACGCCAGCCCCAGCAGCCTAAGAAGTATCGCCTTGATACCAATCGGATCCACACCATCCTCCAAGAGGCCATGGAAAATCCCCATCAGGCCAGAGAAAATTTGACCCGCCTGCAAAATGCCTGGGGAGAAGTCATCGAAAGCCTGTCGGGGGCTGACAAGGCCCTGCTCAGCGGTTCTCAGCCTGTGGCGGCCAATGAAAATCATGCCATTCTGGCCTTTGATTCACCCTTTAATGCCGAGCAGACCATGAAGCGGGACAATCTCAATATCCTCTTTGGCAATATTCTCAGCCAGGCCGCTGGTTTTTCACCCCAAATCCTGGCTATTGCCCAGGAAGATTGGGTCCACATCCGGGCTGAATTTTCAGCCAAGGCTCGTGGCAGCAAGGAAGAAGAGGTGGTGGAAGAAGCGCCAGCCAATGACCTGCCCGAAGCCTTCCAATTTCTAGCCGATGAGGCGACGATTTTGGAGGACTAAAGAAAGCAAAAATCAGCCCTCGAGCTGATTTTTTGATATACTAGAAGTATGAGAATACCAGAATTTATCTTTCTAGCCTTGATAACGGGCCTGGCCACCTACTGGATGAATGAATCCATCCTGGCAGGTTCCTATCTCTGGGCTAGCCTTTACGGGGCTATTGTGGCCCGCAATCTTTATTTTTCCTATCGGGTCAGCCGCTTTATTCGTGTGGTGGAAAATCTGACCAAGAAGAAAGACTGATTTCTCCACTGGAGAGGATCTTTTCCTGACCATCCTCGAGGCGCACCACCAGATGACCAGCATCCGTTACCTGGGTGGCCAGGCCGTGATAGGTTTTTTCCTGCCGGACAAAGCTCACTTGTTTCCCTAAAACGAGTGAGTTTTCTTTATAGATGGCCATCAATTCCTCCTCTGAGGACTGAAAGAAATTGTTCCAGATTGCCGTTATCAGCTCTTGGCGGGTGATGGTCGGTTTTTCTTGGAAAAGATTACCGGCTTTTTTGGCCAAGTCTTTTGGAAAGCTGGGCAGATGGAAGTTGATGCCAACGCCAATGATAACATCAGTCACCGTTTGGGCCTCCATGGAAGAAATGGCCTCGGTCAGGACTCCAGCAATTTTTTTGCCCTGGAGATAAATATCATTGACCCATTTAATTTGAACGGGGAGCTGGGTCAGTTCCTGAATGGTTTTGACAATGGCAGCCGCCACTAGAATGGTATAGGGTTTGAACTCGGTCAAGGGAACATCTGGTGCCAGGTGTAGGCTCATGTAGATGCCCCCTGTTTTGGCAGCATAGAAGGGTCTGCCATAGCGGCCCTTGGCCGCTTCTTGATGGGGAGCCAGATAGAGGGCAGGTGTTGGATGGTTGTGGTCAATCCCCAACTTGGCGTCCATCTGGGTGGACTGGCTTTGGTCATGGTAAAAGACGGGGATATTTAAGTCCTGGCTGAGCTGGCTGGGCACCAGCAAATCCCCTTCGAGGAGCTTGTAGCCATGGTGTCTGGCGGATTCGATGACCAGACCTTTTTTTTCTAGAGTCTGAATGCCCTTCCAGATGGAAGTTCTGGAAACCTGAAGCTGCTGGGCCAGGTCCTCTCCGCTCACATAATCCTGTTTTTCCAAAAGGGTGTAATAGATTTTTTCGTAGGTTTTCATAGGTCCATTATAGCAAAAAAGCTGCTGAAAATGGTAGAATAGGATTTGACCAACTGTTTTGGAGGAGAAAAGATGAAGACCCTTGATTATATTGTAAAACTAACTACTACCCCGTCACCAACAGGCTATACAGCAGCCATTATGAACTACATTCAGTCCGAAGTGGAGTCCTTTGGTTACCAAGCTAGCAAAACTCCTAAAGGCGGTATCCTGGTCACTGTTCCAGGAATCAATAAGGACCAGCATCGCATGGTGACAGCCCATTTGGATACTCTGGGTGCCATGGTTCGAGCCATCAAGGCTGACGGCCGTCTCAAGATGGACCTGGTAGGTGGCTTTGGCTACCCCTCTATCGAAGGGGAAAATTGCCTGATCCATGTGGCCAAAAATGGACGGACCTATACAGGAACCATCCTTATGCACCAAACCTCAGTCCATGTCTACAAGGATGCCAGCACCGCGGAGCGCAACCAGACCAATATGGAAATTCGTCTGGATGAAAAGGTTAAGACAGCCGAAGAAACTAGGGCTTTAGGCATCGAAGTGGGGGATTTTATCTCCTTTGACCCTCGGACGGTAGTCACAGAAACGGGCTTTATCAAGAGCCGCCACTTGGATGACAAGGTGTCGGCCGCCATCCTCCTCCACCTGCTCAAAACCTACAAGGAAGAAGGCATCGAGCTACCATATACAACTCACTTCTATTTTTCAAACAATGAAGAAATCGGCTACGGGGCCAATTCCAGTATTCCCAAGCAAGTTGTCGAGTACCTGGCAGTCGATATGGGAGCCATGGGCGATGACCAGCAGACGGATGAATACACGGTCTCCATCTGTGTCAAGGATGGTTCGGGCCCCTATCATTATGAACTGCGTCAACACTTGGTTGCCCTGGCTGAATACCATCAGATTCCTTACAAGTTGGATATTTATCCCTACTATGGTTCCGATGCCTCAGCAGCCATGCGGGCTGGGGCGGATGTCCGCCATGCCCTTCTTGGAGCTGGTATCGAATCCAGCCATTCCTATGAACGGACTCATCTGGATTCAGTCCAGGCCACAGAACAAATGGTCGATGTCTACTTAAAATCGGCCATGGTGGAGTAGATTCTATGAAAAAACCGCCTCGGATTCCGGGGCGGTTAATTTTATGAACATTTTCCTAAAAAGCGCTCAACATTTACCACGAAGCGGCTATGCTGGGCGGTGGCAATGAGGCGATTACCAACATGGGCTTGGAGATGGAAAGTGTATTTGTGGCCTTCTGTCTGCCAATCAGTGATTTGAATGTGAATGGCTTGAGAAGTCAAGGATGGGGCCAGATGGTCTATAATCATTTGGGTTCCGACCGAAGATTTTTCAGGAGACAGTTGTTCCTGGAGAGCTTCAAAGGCCAGATTTTCCATAAAGGCCACAAGGGCTGGGGTGGCTAGGACTTCTAAACCACCTGATCCCATGATTTTGGCACTGTGTTCAGGCTGAGGTTGATAGACTTTTTCTTTCATTGATTCACCTAAATATTTCCCGAAAATGTATCGCCATGGCGAAGGTCGCCGTATTGGTAGCCGCGTTGGAACCATTTTTGGCGCTGCTCGGATGTGCCATGGGTAAAGCTGTCTGGAACCGTGGTACCATAAGCTGCTTCTTGCAAAGTATCATCGCCGACAGCGTGGGCGGCACTCATGGCCTCTTCGATATCGCCGACTTCTAGTAGACCTTGACCCTCAACATAATTGGCCCAGGCACCAGCGTAATAGTCGGCCTGCAATTCCAGGCGGACATTGAGGGAGTTGGCTGCTTTTTCAGACAGACCTTGCCGCTTTTGGTTGTAAGCATCCATGGTTCCCAGCTCATTTTGGACATGGTGGCCGACTTCATGAGCGATAACATAGGCCATGGCAAAGTCCCCAGCTGCTTGGTACTTGGTCGAAAGGTCCTGGTAGAAAGTCAGGTCAATGTATACCTTGTTATCCGCTGGGCAGTAGAAGGGACCTGCACTGGCCGAACCCATTCCACAGCCACCTGTCGGTGTCGATTGGTCATAGATGACCAGAGTCGGTGGATTGTAGGTCAGGCCTTCTTTTTCAAATTCCTGGGTCCAAAATTCTTCCGTGGAAGCAAAGACCTTACTGATGAAGATGGCATCCTCATCGGAAACCGTTGAAGGCGTGTAATTTTTTTCGTAACTGCTTTGGTAACTGTTGAGGCCAATCAAGTCACCCAACTGACCACCACCAGCAAAGAAACTAAGGAGCAAGATTGCGATAATAATCCATTTGCCTTTACCTCTTGAAAAAAGCAGTTGCACCAAAAGTCCGCCCATACCATTGCCGCCTGATGAACCGCCACCATAGGAGGAGCCAGACTGGCCTCGACGGTCCTCGACACGATTACTCTGTTTTAAATCATCTAATTTCATATTCTATCCTAACTTTCGATTTCTCCTCCTATTATAAAGGAAGTTAAGCCAAAAGGAAAGAAAATTTGTCGGAAATTCTCGATATTACTGGAGGAAAATGCAAATTTCACTTTGTTTATAGGCTCAGAAATTGTATAATGGTCAAAAAGAATTGTGAGGTGGATTATGTCAACAAATCGTTTAGCCTGGGATGAATATTTTGCGGCCCAAGCCCTACTTATTGCCAATCGGGCAACCTGCAAACGGGCCAAGGTCGGAGTAGTCTTGGTCAAGGACAACAAGGTGATTGCGACGGGCTACAATGGTTCTGTTTCTGGAACGGAGCACTGTTTGGATCAAGAATGCCTCATGGTGGATGGCCACTGTGTGCGGACCATTCATGCTGAAGTCAATGCTATCTTGCAGGGTGCTGAGCGTGGGATTCCCAAAGGTTTTACGGCCTACGTGACCCATTTTCCTTGCCTGAACTGCTCCAAGCAACTTTTGCAAGTAGGCTGCAAGCGGGTGGTTTATATCAATCCATACCGTATGGATGACTATGCCCAGTACCTGTATAATGAAAAAGGCTGTGAGCTTGTTCATCTTCCCCTTGAACAAGTCAAGCAAGCTATTGCAGACGCGGAGTTTATTTAAGGAAAACATGAAGATATGTTCTTCTATTTTAAAAAATAGCAATGATTTCCAGTTTTCTTGCTAACTTGTGGTACAATAGAGAGGTTATTAAGTCCCGAAAAGGCGACTGAAGGAGTGCTTTGCTCTTTGTCTTCGACAACTCGCAAATTCTGGAACAGCTTTGCGAGATGTCTTTGACATTTCCCGAGTCACTTCTTTCAGTCGGTGCTTTGTAACCTTGGTAACAATTTATTTTAAGGGGGACATTTTTATGTCAGAACGTAAACTTTTCACGTCTGAGTCTGTTTCGGAGGGGCATCCGGATAAGATTGCAGACCAGATTTCCGATGCGATTTTGGATGCCATTTTGGCCCAGGATCCGGAGGCCCATGTGGCTGCTGAAACGGCTGTTTATACCGGAAGCGTCCATGTTTTTGGAGAGATTTCAACCACAGCCTATGTGGACATTAACCGTGTGGTGCGCGATACCATTGCGGAAATTGGCTACACCAAGGGCGAATACGGTTTTGCGGCAGAATCTGTCGGGGTTCATCCGTCATTGGTTGAGCAGTCGCCTGATATTGCCCAAGGGGTCAATGAAGCCTTGGAGGCGCGTGAGGATGACAGTCAAGATCCACTGGATTTGATTGGAGCCGGTGACCAGGGGCTCATGTTTGGTTTTGCGGTGGATGAAACGCCTGAACTCATGCCACTGCCTATCTCGCTTTCGCATAAGCTGGTGAAAAAATTGGCTGATTTGCGCAAAGCTGGCACCATTTCCTACTTACGTCCAGATGCCAAGTCTCAGGTGACCGTCGAGTATGATGAGAATGGAAGACCAGCTCGAGTGGATACGGTTGTCATTTCGACCCAACACGATCCAGATGTGACCAATGAGCAAATTCATCAAGATGTGATAGAAAAAGTCGTCAAAGCAGTCATTCCTGCTGAATACCTGGACGAAAAAACCAAGTATTTCATCAATCCAACCGGCCGCTTTGTCATCGGTGGCCCGCAAGGGGATTCTGGTTTGACAGGTCGTAAGATTATCGTCGATACTTATGGCGGTTATGCCCGCCATGGTGGCGGTGCCTTCTCTGGTAAGGATGCGACCAAGGTAGACCGCTCGGCCTCCTATGCTGCTCGTTATATCGCTAAAAATATCGTGGCAGCAGGTTTAGCCAGCAAGGCAGAGGTGCAGTTGGCCTACGCCATCGGTGTGGCCCATCCAGTGTCTGTACGGGTGGATACCTTTGGCACCAATACGGTCCCTGAAAGCAAGATTGAAGCAGCTGTCCGTCAGATTTTTGACCTCCGTCCAGCAGGCATTATCCAAATGCTGGACCTCAATCGCCCGATTTACAGACAAACTGCGGCCTATGGGCACATGGGCCGGACCGACATTGATTTGCCTTGGGAAAAATTGGACAAGGTAGAGGCTTTGAAGGAAGCGACCAAATAAGATCGTCAGGACATCGTTCCAGCTTTGCTGGGGCGGTGTTTTTTACAATCAGAATCCCATTATCTTTGTTCAAAAAATCTGGGGCAGGCCAATGTGATTTCTGTTATACTGTCTATGAGAGGTGAAGAAGATGATGCATCATTTTAATCAAACCATGAAATATTTGGAGACTGTTCTGGATTCGGAAATGGATCCGAAGAAAATCCAGCAGCTGTCTGGCTATCCCTATGCCATGTTCAGTAGGCTTTTCTCCATTTTGGCGGATATGACCCTGGCAGAGTACCTGAGAAATCGCAGGCTTTCGCAAGCGGTCCATGATTTGACCCAAACATCTGCCAAGATTATTGACATCGCTCTAACATACGGCTACGATTCGGCCGATGCCTTTAGTGCGGCCTTCAAAAAGTTTCATGGGGTGACACCTTCTCAGGTTAGGAGCGGAAGTGCCTATAAGGTTTTTCCGACCCTGCAACTATCCTTGAAAATCACAGGAGGAAAAAATATGGATATCAAAATTGCACAAAAACCGGCCTTTGCTGTGGCTGGCGTCTTGCTAGAAGCTATCGACAATAGCCTGTGTCCCTCTGCTTGGAATCAGCTTTTTGAAAAACAGTCTTTTGAAACGCTGGCCAGTCTTGGAAATGGCCAATCTTATGGTGTCTGCTCAGATGTCAAAGAAGGAGAAATTATCAACTACATGGCTGGCTATGATGTGACCGATCAGAGAAAAGCCAAAGCATTGGGCCTGAATATCTTGGAAATTGAGGCAGCAGAATATGCCATCATCCCAGTTAAAGGACCCATTCCGGGTTCCATTCATCAGGCTTGGAAGTATGTTTTGGAAATCTTCTTCCCTGAAACAGGTTATCGCCATTCCGGAGCTCCAGACTTTGAAGTCTATGCAGAAGGAGATATGGATAGCCCTGACTATGAAATGGAACTTTGGATTCCCATTGTCAAATAGGGGAAGGAGCGATGCACATGCAGCTTTACTACGGGGATATTCCCCTCTGCTATACACATTCGGTGGCCATGGTCCTGCATGCCAATGGTTATGATTTTCAACCTCCCTATTTGGAAGCCTTGATGGCTATGGGAAACGGGGCAAGTTTTCTAAACGATGACCCAAAGCATCCCCTTGTTTTCTTTGACAATGGTGAACCGGATATTTCGATTAGCAACTGTTTGCAAATGCTGGGATTTGAATATGACGAGTATTACTTGAGACCTTCTGATGAAATGGATATCGTCAATATAAAAGAAAACTTGGCTTCTTCATTGAAAAATGGGCCTGTCATTGTCGGTCCTCTGGATATGGGGCATCTGACCTACAACCCCAATCATGGATATCTAAAAGAGGTAGATCATTTTGTCACCATCTATGATTCGATTGGGGATGAACTCTGTCTCCACGACCCAGCTGGCTATCCCTGCATGCAGATGAATTTTACTGATTTCTTGCCCGCCTGGCAGGCAGAATCAATCGCTTATAAGAGAGGTTCCTTTTCCATGTGGGGGAATTTGCGGCGAGCAGAAACTCCAAGTCCAGCGGAGATTTATCATAAACTCTCTCTAACCATGAAAAAGCGCTACGAATCTAGTCAAAGCAATGTGATACAAGCCTATGCAGATTCTATTCGAAGCCATGGTCTTAATTCGCAACAAAAGCAACTGCATGACTTCTTTTCATTCAGATTAGCATCTGCAAGAAGCAATTATCTGAGTCACTTCCTCCGAAAACACGATCTTGAAAGAGCAGTCTTGAAAGAAAAGATGGCTGACCTGTTCGGGCAGGTACATTTGGCTAGCTTGCGGGAGGATTTCATCTCGCTCGCAGACATCCTCCAGGATATTGCACAATTAGATAATCAATTTAAGGAAAAATGTCTACAATACAAGGGAAGAGAATAAACAAAAAACGCGCTTGAACAGGTCAGCAAGCGTGTTTTCATTCTTTCTTCTGCAGCCCCATCTTGGAAGAGGCTATGTGGCTTATTTAAATAACTCTACTAGCAATTTTTCAGCCATTGTGATACAATAAATCGTATGCCTTTTTGGCGAAAATGAGAAAGAGAATGATTCGTATGAGAAAAATCATCATAAATGGTGGGCGACCGTTAGAAGGAAGAGTGACGGTCAGTGGGGCAAAGAATTCAGTTGTTGCCCTGATTCCAGCCATTATCCTGGCAGACGGGGTTGTAACCTTGGATGGAGTCCCTGCCATTTCAGACGTTGACAGCTTGATTGACATAATGGAAACGATGGGGGCAAGTGTCCGCCGTGATGGAGAGTGTTTGGAGATTGATCCGCGTGGTGTCCAGGACATGCCTATGCCCTTTGGGAAGATCAATAGCCTTCGGGCATCTTATTATTTCTACGGTTCTTTGTTAGGTCGTTTTGGTCAGGCCATCGTTGGTTTGCCAGGTGGCTGTGATTTGGGACCACGTCCCATTGATTTACACATCAAGGCCTTTGAAGCCATGGGAGCCAGCATGACCTATGAGGGCTCCAACATGCACTTGGTAGCTAACGATAAGCAGCTCCGCGGTGCTCATATTTTCATGGACACTGTCAGTGTTGGAGCGACCATCAATACCATGTTGGCTGCTGTTAAGGCCAAAGGTCGAACAGTTATTGAAAATGCGGCCCGCGAGCCAGAAATCATTGATGTGGCGACCCTCCTCAACAACATGGGAGCCCGCGTTCGGGGTGCTGGTACAGATGTCATCATTATTGAAGGGGTGGACAGACTTCATGGAACACGTCATCAGGTCATTCCTGATCGGATTGAAGCTGGGACCTACATCGCTTTAGCCGCAGCAGTTGGCAACGGTATCCAGATTGACAATGTCCTCTATGAACACTTAGAGTCCTATATTGCCAAGCTGGAAGAAATGGGTGTTCGTATGACCATCTCGGAAGACAGTGTATTTGTCGAAAAACAAGATCAACTCAAGGCAGTGTCCATCAAAACATCACCTTATCCGGGAATGGCAACAGACTTGCAACAGCCTCTGACTCCGCTTTTGCTTAAGGCAAAAGGTAATGGGCGCGTTATCGATACCATTTACGAAAAGCGGATTGGGCATGTAGCTGAGTTGGCAAAAATGGGAGCACAGATTACTACCCGAGGCAACTATATTGCTTATCAAGGACCAAATAATCTAACTGGTGCAAGGGTGAAGGCGACAGACTTACGCGCTGGAGCAGCCATGGTTATCGCAGGTCTAATGGCCCAAGGTCAAACTGAAATCACCAATGTCGAATTTATCCTGCGTGGCTATTCCAATATCATCGAAAAATTGACGGACTTAGGTGCGGATATTCAGTTGGTGGAAGAATAAGCTATTCGAACTTGGGTGGGAAGAGACAGGTATTTCTGGGGATTCTCACTCTTTTTTCATAAAGGAAGCCTATGACGATATGGACAAAACTGGCCGCCTATGCCAGTCTCGAAACAAAGCATCTACTCTTGCGGCCCTTTACTTCCGCAGATGGACAAGCTTTTTACCAGATTGTTTCCAATCCTGATAATCTAGCCTTTATCTTTCCTGTAAAAACCAGTCAAGAAGAGGCCGAAAATTTGATGGTGGAGATGTTTATGAGAACTCCACTGGGTAAATGGGCGATTATAGCCAAGGAAACCCAGCAGCTGATAGGAGCCATTTCCTTTGAAAGATTAAACGAGCAGACTAGACAGGCTGAATTAGGTTATTTCCTCCATAGGGACTATTGGGGTCAGGGTCTAGCCACAGAGGCCGTCAAGAATATCAGTTTTCTGGCCCTTTATCAGCTGGGCTTGACCGATATCAGTATCATTGCTCATTTGGAAAATAGGGCCAGCCAGCGAGTTGCTGAAAAGGCTGGCTTTGTCCTCCTCAGACAGTATAAGGGAAGCGATCGCTACAGCCATAAGATGCGGACCTATCGGCACTACCACCTGACCAAAACCATATTACAAGAAGTAGAAAGAGAAATACATGATCACTATTAAATCTCAAAGAGAAATTGAAGCAATGGATCGGGCTGGAGATTTCCTGGCCAGCATTCATATTGGACTTCGCGACCTCATCAAGCCAGGTTTGGACCTCTGGGAAGTGGAAGAATATGTCCGCAGACGCTGTAAGGATGAGAACGTCCTCCCCCTCCAAATCGGTGTGGATGGTCATATGATGGATTATCCTTATGCGACCTGCTGTGGCATCAATGACGAAGTGGCCCATGCCTTTCCTCGCCATTATAAGTTGAAAGAGGGAGATCTGCTCAAGGTGGATATGGTCTTGAGTGAACCCCTGGACAAGTCAGTCCTGGATGTATCCAAGCTGGACTTCAACAATATCGCTCTCATGAAAAAATACACTGTTGATTACACAGGTGGTCTAGCGGATTCCTGCTGGGCATACGCAGTAGGAACTGTCTCCCAAGAAGTGAAAGACCTGATGGATGTGACCAAGGAATGCCTCTACATCGGCATCGAACAGGCCCAAGTCGGCAATCGAATCGGTGATATCGGTGCGGCCATCCAAGAATACGCTGAAAGCCGCGGTTATGGAGTCGTTCGTGACTTGGTTGGCCACGGTGTTGGCCCAACCATGCACGAGGAACCTATGGTACCGCACTTTGGACGGGCAGGAAGAGGCCTGCGTCTCAAGGAAGGCATGGTCTTAACGATTGAGCCTATGATTAACACAGGCACTTGGGAAATTGACACCGACCTGAAAACCGGCTGGGCCCACAAGACCATCGACGGAGGCCTGTCCTGCCAATACGAACACCAGTTTGTCATCACAAAGGATGGACCCCGTATCCTAACCAGTCAAGGTGAAGAAGGAACCTACTAGGTCACTCATTAAGGGAACTGTTTTTGGATAAGGAAGAGAGCGCTGAAAGAAAGGAGAACTGATGAAAAAGAAAGAAAAACCATCTAAATTCAAAGAATTTTTCAAAACCTTTCTTTCCCTATATGTATCTGCAGATATTGATATTACTAGTGTGGCTTCTGCCTACTATATCATCATCTCCATTTTCCCAGCCCTCATGTTGCTGGCCAGTCTTCTCCCTTACTTCCAGTTTGATGTCAACCAGATATTGGTCATTCTAAAGGATCTTTTCCCAGAAAAACTCTATCCGACAGTAGCAGGACTAGTGTCCTCAGCGCTGACTCAGCCCTCCTCTTCATGGCTGGGTATTTCCATCGTGACGACCCTCTGGGCTATTTCCAGGTCCATGTCTGCTCTTCAAAAGGCCTTTAACAAGGCTTATGGAGTAGAGGAGCACCGAGATTTTATCATCAGTCATATCGTCGGCATCTTTTTAGGGATTGGTCTGCAGCTCATTATTACGCTCAGTGTTCTGGTACTTGCTTTTGGAAAAACGGTCTTACAGACCTTACAGCGCTTTTTGGACTTGGATCAGGCTGTTTACCTAGACCTGGCCAATCAGACAACACCTATCGTCTATGCAGCCCTTTTCCTGGCCCTGCTCATGCTCTACTTTTTCCTGCCCAATATCCGCATCAAGAAAATCCGCTTTGTCCTGCCAGGAGCCATCTTTGTCATGGTGGTCATGGGCACCATCGGAAACCTCTTTGCCATCTATGTCAACGCCTATGCGGACCGACTCATGGACTTTCGTTTCGTGACCTCGGTGGTCATCTTGGTTCTCATGCTCTGGTTTGTCTTTATGGCCAATATCTTGATTACAGGAGCCGTCCTCAATGCCACTGTTCAAAGTTTCTTTGTAGATGAATTTTACACCCGAGATGGAGATGTCGTTTCCATCCTCAACCGCATCAAGGCCCGCTTTCGCAATATGGACAATAATAAGGATAAAGAAGAGATACCCGAAGATTCTAACTAAACCAGCAAGCTGTTCAGGCTTGCTTTTTTTGGCTTGAGAAAGTTAACTCATTAGGGTAGAATGATATTGAACACAGATAGTATTTGAGGAGGTAAAGGAACTTGGATAAATATATTTCAAATCTAGAAAAAGAATTTTCTTTGATAGAAAATGGGTTTAAAGAGGAAGAAAAAAGAGCCTTTGCTGATTATAAATCCAATGATAATGAATATAACAAAAAATTGGCATTTTTAGCTTATAAATCTAATGTATATCAAGTTAGAATGTACGGTGTTTTTCTATTTGGATACTTATCAGCAGATGAAAAAATTCTAATATTTATGAGAGATGAAGTTTCCAAAGATGATAATTGGAGAGTTCAAGAAGTATTAGCAAAAGCATTTGATGAATTTTGTAAGAAAAACGGTTATGAAAACTCACTTTCGATTATTGATGAATGGCTAGAAAGTGGCAATCCTAATACAAGGAGAGCAGTTACAGAAGGTCTGAGAATATGGACAAGTAGACCATATTTCAAAGAAAATCCAAAAGAAGCTATTAAACGAATTGCTTCTTTGAAAGAAGATATGAGCGACTATGTTAGAAAATCGGTTGGAAATGCTTTAAGAGATATTAGCAAGAAATTTCCAGAGTTAATTGAGGCTGAACTCAACAGCTGGGAATTAGCTAGCAAAGAAATCAACCAGGTCTATAAATTAGCAAGCAAATTTATTTATAATTAAAAAGGATATTAAGGTGAAAAGATACTGTACGCGGAAAGGAGCTTTTTATGAAAGTCATTGTAGATGAGAATTTCTGGGAAATTTTTCCAGATGCGCAGATTTCGGTCCTGTCGGTCAAGGGCTTGAATAATCAGTTGGATGAGAGCAAGGAGCCCTATTTTCAGGATTTGCTCAATAAAGCCAGCAAAAAGGCCCTGGCCTTTATACCTGATGAAGCCTTTACCCAGAATCAGGTGATTCAGGAGTGGCGGGAGGCCTTTAGTCGATTCAAGACCAAAAAGGGGGTCCGCTCCTCCATCGAAGCCCTGCTCAAACGGGTCAGTCAGGGCCGAGAATTTCGCCCTATCAATCCTTTGGTCGATCTCTACAACAGCATTTCTCTGACCTATGCCCTGCCCTGCGGTGGCGAAGATGTGGCCGCTATTCAGGGCGATTTGCATTTGGGCAAGGCCAAGGGAGGCGAAGCCTTTTTCCCATTGGGAGCAGAAGAGGATGCCCCAGCCCTACCTGAGGAAATCATCTATTACGATGAGGCAGGGGCGGTCTGCCGCAGTCTCAACTGGCGGGAGGCCCAGCGAACCATGCTGACGGAAGAGACTAGAGATGCGGTCTTGGTCATTGAAGCCATCAATCCCAACCAAAAAGAAAGGGCCCTGGAAGCCATTGAGGCCCTGAGCCAGCTCATCCAAGACTATTTTGGAGTGACTGGACAAATAACCCACCTGACGGCCCAAGACCCTTCAGTGGACATATAGAAAAGCCTGATTGCAGGCTTTTTCCATTTTTTGGCAAAAATACTCCCATTTCTTCTCCAAATATGCTATACTAGTCAACGTTGCGACAGCAACCCTTGGCACTTCCTCCCTTTAGCCAAGCATATTACAAGCGGTTCAGCCGCCAAAGGAGAAACAAATGAATACAAAAAAATGGACAGCCCTGGATTTGGTCCAGATTGCTTTAGTTGCGGCCCTCTATGTGGCCCTGACCCTGACCCCACCCCTCAATGCCATCGCATACGGGGCCTATCAGTTTCGGGTGTCAGAAATGCTCAATTTCCTTGCCTTTTATAATCCCAAGTACATTATCGCAGTCACCATCGGTTGTATGATTGCCAACTTTTACAGCTTTGAGTTGATCGATGTTTTTGTTGGCGGAGGCTCTACCCTGGTCTTTGTGACTCTGGGTGTCATCCTCTTTAAAAAATATATGAATGAGCGTATTCTAGGTGGACTTTTTAACAAGGCCTTTCTCTACTTTTCCATCTTCTTTGCCCTCAGTATGTTTACCATCGCCCTTGAGTTGACTATCCTCTACCAACTACCATTTTTCTTTACCTGGTTCACAACCGGTGTGGGTGAGTTGGCATCCCTCTTAGTCGGGGCCATGGTCATCGAACGCCTAGCCAAGCAGACTGATTTTACAAAATAAGACCATGATTGGGAGGTCAAGAAAGAGCCGAGATGTTTTCTCGGCTCTTTTAGTCTGTCATCAACAAACCCTCCTGGTCCAGCAGGGCTGTCAGTTTCTCCAGCCAGGCCTCATTCAGCGAGTAGACCGGGCATGCTTGGCTATTATCCAGCACCAAAAGACTGGTCTGCTCTGGCAGGAAGAGATAAACTGGCCAACCTTCCTTGGTCAGGGCGGCATAGATGACCTCCAATAAGGCTTCTTGGCTCCAATCTGCCAAGGGGATTAGGTCCTCCTGCTTGAGTTGGAAGAAGTGATAGGACTCTGAAGCCATGAGAAGGGCAAGAATGATTTTGAGCATCCTTCTGGCAAAGTCATCTGCCTTCACTAGCTCTTCCTCTTCAGACAGCTCTTCCGATTCCACAAGATGTGGCTCAATATAGCCTACCAAGCCCTCTTCTTCCAATCTTTCCAACACTCGCCAGTCCATCTGTCTTTCTCCCTCATTTTTATCTTCATTTTATACCAAGTCCTGGCTAGCGTCAAACTGGTCTTATGTTATAATAGTTTCATGGACAAAAAATATGAAAAAATTTCCCAAGATTTGGGTGTCAGTTTAAAACAAATCGATACAGTTTTGGCCCTAACGGCCGAAGGCAACACCATCCCTTTCATCGCCCGCTACCGCAAGGAAGCCACGGGTAATCTGGATGAGGTGGTCATTAAGGGCATCATCGATCTGGACAAGTCTCTGACCGCTCTGGCTGAGCGCAAGGAGGCTGTTCTGGCCAAGATTGAGGAGCAGGGCAAGCTGACGCCTGAGCTCAAAAAAGCCATTGAAGAGGCTGAGAAACTGGCGGATGTGGAGGAACTCTATCTTCCTTATAAGGAAAAACGCCGGACCAAGGCCACCATCGCCCGCGAAGCAGGGCTCTTTCCCTTGGCCCGCCTTATTCTGCAGAATCTGCCTGACTTGGAAAAGGAGGCGCAAGCCTTTGTCTGTGAAGGCTTTGAGACTCCAGAAGCCTGTTTAGCAGGGGCAGTGGATATTCTGACAGAGGCTATCTCTGAGGATACCAAGCTGAGAGCCTGGACCTATCAGGAAATCTTACAGCACTCCGCTATCTTATCCAACCTCAAGGACCAGGCAGCGGATGAAAAATTGGTCTTCCAAATCTACTATGATTTCTCAGAAAAGGTCAGCAAGATGCAGGGCTACCGAACTCTGGCCCTCAACCGCGGAGAGAAGATTGGTGCACTCAAAATATCCTTTGAGCACAATCTGGACAAGATTTTACGTTTCTTTGCCATCCGCTTCCCTCAGAAAAATAGTTATATCGAGGAAGCCATTTCCCAGGCGGTGAAAAAGAAGATTTTGCCAGCTATGGAGAGACGGATCCGGACAGAGTTGACAGAAGACGCCGAGTCAGGAGCCATCAGTCTCTTCTCTGAGAACCTGCGAAACCTCCTCCTCGTTCCTCCACTTAAGGGGAAAACGGTGCTGGGCTTTGACCCTGCCTTTCGGACAGGAGCCAAATTGGCTGTGGTGGATGCGACCGGAAAACTCTTGACCACCCAGGTCATCTATCCTGTCAAACCAGCATCAGCTGGGCAGATTGCCCAGGCCAAAGAAGACTTGGTAGCCCTCTTGGGCCAATATGATGTGGAAATCATTGCCATCGGAAACGGAACAGCCAGCCGGGAATCAGAAAATTTTGTGGCTGAAATTCTGCAAGATTTTCCGGATGTGAGCTATGTCATCGTCAATGAAAGTGGGGCCTCTGTCTACTCCGCCTCCGAATTGGCCCGTCATGAATTTCCAGATTTGACGGTAGAGAAACGCTCCGCCATCTCCATCGCCCGCAGGCTCCAGGATCCTCTGGCCGAGCTAGTTAAAATCGATCCAAAATCCATCGGTGTCGGCCAATACCAGCACGATGTCAACCAGAAAAAATTATCAGAAGGACTGGACTTCGTCGTCGATACAGTGGTCAACCAAGTCGGTGTCAATGTCAATACTGCCAGCTCCGCCCTTCTTTCCCATATCGCTGGTCTCAACAAGACTATCTCTGAAAATATTGTCAAGTACCGCGAAGAAAAGGGAGCCTTGAAAACCAGAGAGCAGCTGAAGGAAGTGCCACGCCTGGGGGACAAGGCCTTTGAGCAGGCGGCAGGCTTCTTGCGGATTCCAAATGGGGATAATTTCCTGGACAATACGGGAGTCCACCCAGAGTCCTATGGGGCTGTTGAAGAGCTCTTTAAGCTGCTGGGCATTACTGTCCTGGATGAGCAGGCTCAGGCTAGCCTGCGTGCGGTGCAGGTAGTAGAAACGGCTGAAAAGCTGGGTCTGGGCCAGGAAACCCTCAAAGATATTTTGGCAGACCTTCTCAAACCTGGCCGGGATTTGCGGGATGACTTTGCAGCCCCTGTCCTTCGTCAGGATGTTCTGGACTTCAAGGATTTACAGATTGGTCAGAAGTTGGAAGGGGTGATCCGCAACGTAGTGGACTTCGGTGCCTTTGTAGATATCGGTATCCACGAAGACGGCCTCATTCATATTTCCAATATGAGCAAGAACTTTATCAAGCACCCAAGTCAGCTGGTGTCCGTGGGTGATTTGGTCACGGTCTGGGTTCACAAGCTAGATACCGTGCGTGAAAAGGTCAATCTGACCCTGGTGGCTCCCCGTGAATCTGACTGAGTACGTTCAAGAGGTGTCTAGGGAGGATTTTGGCAGCCCCTTTCGGCATGAAGCGAGGTGGAATTCCCGTCTGCGGACAACGGGAGGCCGTTTCTTTCCTAAGGACGGCCACCTGGATTTCAATCCAAAGATGTTAGAAGCACATGGTCTGGATCTTTTTCGCAAGATAGTCCGCCATGAACTCTGTCATTATCACCTCTTTTTTGAAAAAAAAGGTTACCGACATGGCGACAGGGATTTCAAACAACTGCTCCAGGAAGTTGGGGGGCTGCGCTTTGCTCCCCAAATTGAGGAAAGGGTACAATCTTTTCATCACTATTGCTGTC
>NZ_JBHCHN010000065.1:0-49358 GCF_041802885.1 Streptococcus sp. | reverse complement strand
CCTTCTTTTGCCAAGTCAAAGACATCTTTGGCGGTCACCTCTTGACCATCATCAATCATTTGTTTGAGCTTGGCATCACCAGCGTACTCCTCAGCATAACGGCGGGTCAAATTGACGGTACCAGTTGCGGAAGCAACGGTCTCCAAACAGCCTTTTTTTCCACAGGTGCAAGCAAATGGCGCCTCAAAATCAACAGTGATATGACCTAGCTCACCACCTGCTCCCTTGACACCGCGAATCAGATTGCCAGCAGCGATTACGCCTCCACCAACACCTGTTCCCAGGGTCATGAAGACCACGTCAGGATTATTCTCGCCAGCTCCAACCCACTGCTCACCGAGGGCTGCAACATTGGCATCGTTGTCGATAAAGAAAGGCAAACCAAGTTCAGCCTCAAACTGTTGCTTAACCAACTGCAAGGTCTTCCAGTTAAGGTTGTAAGCTCCAATAACCGTACCCGCTGTGCTATCAACCACACCTGGAGAGCCCATGCCGATACCTAGAAAATCCTCCTTGGCCAAACCATGCGTTTCAAAACGATGCTTGATACTTTCGATAATATCAGGCACAATATGACTGCCTTCATCTAAAATGTTTGTCTTGATAGACCATTTTTCCTGGATGTCACCTGCTGTGGTCAAAATCGCCAACTTGACAGATGTACCACCCAAATCAATACCAATAATTTTTTTTGACATAAGAATCTCCAATGCAAAGTGTTTTTTCTATTATACCATATTGAAAAGGTTTGCAAAGCAATTTTTTAGTATTTCGATTGTTTTACCTGAAATAGTACAGGAAAAATAGCAACTGCAGATGGATAACCAAGCGAATCATGCTGAGCGTGAACACTGTCGTAAACTTACTCGAGGTATCTCGGACACCATTGTAGAAAAAAATGCTAGAAATCACTGTAAAGGCTAGTGCAAAGCCAACCATTTGTAGAGGATGGTAAGATTGCGCATAATAAATCAAACTGAGAAGTACTACTGTCAAGCAAAGCAGACTCAAGATAAAGCCTAGCAAGTTCATGCGTTTGCTCTTAAAATAGCTATAAATGGTGGCCCCCAAAACTGTTAGAATATAAATACCTAGATAAACAATCATTAGATTTCGCAACATCATTCCTCCTATCTAGGCTTCTAATTCACTCAAATATTCGTAGCGCTCATACTTCTCAAGCAGCAGGTTATTCTGCATCTCAAAATCCTTTTGTAGGCTCGACAGGCTCGCAAAATCACTGCCACATTCCTGCATAGCTGACTCGATTTCGGCTATTTTTGCTTCAATGATGGCTATGTCTTCCTCGATTTTGGCCCATTCTTGTTTCTCTAGGTAACTCATACGCTGCTTATCTTTGTTGACTGACTGACGTTCTTCTGGTATTTTTTTATCTCTGGATTGAGTTTGCATTTCTGCCAAAAACTTCTTCTCATCTAGATAATCAGTATAATTTCCAAAGAAAATCCGAACTTCTTCATCCTCAAAAGCAATGATTTTTGTAGCTACCTTGTCCAAGAAATAGCGATCATGACTGACTGTAATAACTGGTCCAGCAAAGTTTTGAAGGAAATTTTCTAGCACCGTCAAGGTTGCAATGTCCAGATCATTGGTCGGCTCATCCAGCAGGAGAACATTGGGACGCTCCAAGAGAATCTTGAGCAAGTAAAGGCGTTTTTTCTCGCCACCAGACAATTTTTCAATCAGTGTGCCGTGCATATTACGAGGGAAAAGAAACTGCTCTAGGAGTTCTGCGATAGATACCATTCCTGATGTCGTTTGAGCCTCTTCTGCCACTTCCTGCAGAAAGTTGATAACTCGCTTACTCTCATCTAAACCCTTGATTTGTTGGGAAAAATAGCCGATTCGGATGGTTTCTCCAACGGAAATTTCTCCTGCATCAGGTAGCAAATCTCCTGCAATCAGATTGAGTAAGGTAGATTTTCCTTTACCATTATCCCCAACTATGCCAATCCGATCAGCATTCTGTATCAATAGATGAAAGTTGCTCAAAATAGGCTTATCAGGATAGGAAAAATTCACATTTTCAAACGAAATGACCTTTTTACCAATTCGGCTCGTTTCAAAATTCATTTCGAGTTGACTGTCTTCCACCTTATTCGAAAGGTCTTTTTTCAAATCGTGAAACCGGTGAATCCGCGCTTCTTGCTTGGTGGCTCTGGCCTGGGGCTGCCTGCGCATCCAAGAAAGCTCTTGCTTGAAAAGCTGCTCTTTCTTATGGCGAAGGGCCGCATCTCGCTCATCCTGCTCTGCTTTGAGGCGGATATAATCTTGGTAGTTACCTTGGTATTCGGTCAAAGAAGCCCTATCCAATTCAAAAATCCGTGTAGCTAAACTATCCAAAAAATAGCGGTCGTGAGTGATAAACAAAACCGTTCTCTTAGCATTTTTGAGGAACGTTTGCAGCCATTCGATGGTGTCGATGTCCAAATGGTTGGTTGGCTCATCCAATAGGAGCAAATCTGCATCTCCAAGAAGTGCTTGAGCCAGTTGAACACGGCGACGAAGACCACCTGACAAATCACCGACCTGTTGATGGAGGTTGGTCAATCCTAACTTGGATAGAACAGTCTTTACTTGACTTTCAACTTCCCAGGCGTGCAGGGCATCCATTTCAGCCACGACTTTTTCAAGCTTATCCTGACTAGCCTCATCATAGTTCCCCATTAAGTTTTCATAGGTCCGTATCAGCTGCATTTCGCGCAGGTCATCTGACAAGACGGTATCTAAAATGGTCTTTTTTTCATCAAAGGTAGGGTCCTGAGTCAGATAGGCAATCCGATAGTCGTTTTTCGCAGAAAAAGGCGACCGGTCACCATCAAAGCCCAGTTTTCCCGAAATCACATCCAAAAGAGTGGTTTTTCCTGTCCCGTTGACCCCTATAATGCCAATCCGATCCTGCTCATGAATGATGAAAGAAATATCTTGAAAAACCGTCTTATCACCGACAGATTTACTCAAATGTTCTACGATAAAATCGCTCATATCATTCCTTTCTCTCTCAAGAAGTCAAAGATAGCCTCTTTTTCATTGATCAAATCACCATCGACAATGGCTGTTTCGATTTCATTAAGAATATGACCAAGATTTGGACCAGGTTGGAGGCCCAATTCAGTCATGAGGATACCACCATTTACCACGATCTCGTGTTTAGCATGGATAAGGAGGGCTGCATCCAAAGCCTTGATTTGTTCATTTTCAACTGGTAACCCTTGAGCCTTACGCAGATTCTCCACCAGCAGCAAGTTCTCAAGGCCATACTGATAGACCAAGAATCTATCTGTTGAAGCCACTTCTCTTTTTCGATAGGCCGCAACCAGATTAGATACTGATTTTTGGAAATCATTTGAAGTCTTCCAGTTTTTGAGGAAGGTTTTCGGCTCATTAATATCCAAAGCAATCAAGAGCATGGCCCAAGCCTGTTCCGAAGATTGAAAACAAAAAGCAGGATCCAATCGGTCCAATAAAAGCTGCAAACAGCTTCCTTTGTCGCCCAATTCAGGGAGGTATTGGTAGGCCTTTGTATCAATTAGCTTCTCTAGTCCTTTACGCCAAAAATCAGCGGTCAGGAGCTTATCAAATTCAATAAAAATACGCTCAACAGAGATTTTTTTCAAAAGCGGAGCTGTTTCTTGCATGGCCTTGAAGGTTTTTTCTTCAATGTCAAAGTCTAGGCTTGCTGCAAAGCGAAATCCCCGCATAATCCGAAGCGCATCTTCGTTAAAGCGTTCTTGGGCTACACCGACCGCACGCAAAACCTTACCCTCCAAATCCTTGAGTCCTGCAAAAAGGTCAATAATCTGTGCTTCGTCACTGAGTGCAAAAGCATTGACTGTGAAATCACGGCGCTTGAGATCCTCCTCTAAAGACCGCACAAAAGAAACGTGACTAGGCCGGCGGTAATCAACATAGACATCTTCAGTCCGAAAGGTCGTAATTTCATATTCTTGATTGCCATGGAGCACCAGAACTGTACCATGTTCAATCCCTATATCAATCGTTCTGGTAAAGACCTTTTTAGTCTCCTCTGGATAGGCGCTGGTTGCAATGTCTACATCATGGATGGAGCGACCAAGGATGGCATCTCGGACAGAGCCACCTACAAAATAAGCCTCATAACCAGCGGCTTTTAATTTTTCTACAATCGGCAAAGCCTCCTGAAATTCAGAAGGCAACTGTTTTAATTTCATAGCAAATGTTCCAAACCATATACAAGTTTTTCGCGTTTGACCACTTCCTTAATGCCCAAGTTGACACCGGACATAAAAGAAACTCGGTCATAAGAATCATGGCGAATGGTCAAGCCCTCCCCTTGAGCACCAAAAATCACTTCTTGATGAGCAACGAGACCAGGTAAGCGGACACTATGGATACGGAAACCATCAAATTCGGCTCCTCGTGCACCAGCCATCAGCTCTTCCTCGTCCACTGCTCCTTGATGGAGGCTAGTCCGTACTTGAGAAATCAATTCGGCTGTCTTAACCGCTGTACCACTCGGTGCGTCTTTCTTTTTGTCGTGATGCAATTCGATAATTTCCAGATGCGGGAAATATTTAGCAGCCTGAGCAGCAAATTGCATGAGCAAAATCGCTCCGATAGCAAAATTCGGCGCAATCAAGCCACCTAATTTTTTTTCTGCCGACAGTTCTGTCAATTCCTCAATTTGCTCAGGTGTAAAACCAGTCGTTCCTACCACAGGCGCAAATCCATTTTCCAGTGCAAAGCGGGTATTTTCATAGGCAAATTTTGGAGTCGTAAAGTCCACCCAAACATCGGCATCGAAACCAATCAACTCTTCCTTGCTTTTAAAAACAGGGACACCGTCCACATATTCTTCTGCTGCAAAGGGATCCAAGACTGCAGTCAGGGTCAAATCTTTATCTTCTTTAACCATCTGAACGGCTGTTGAGCCCATTTTACCTTTAAACCCTGCAATAATAACCTTAATTGACATATTATTCCTCCCTAAACAAGTGGTATAAAGCCAAATGCGACTGCACCCTTTCCTAAGTGAGTTGCAATGACACCATCAAAATCTACAATACTGATTTTCTTGGCATTCCCTCTCTCTGTTAGCAATTTATAAAACTCTTGGGCTTTTTCTTCGGCTCGAGAATGAATGATATAGAGTGCATAATCACCATTAGCAGTCTTTTCTTCCAAAACTTCTACCAGACGGCGGATAGCCTTTTTCTCTGTCCGAACTTTTTCATACACCACTATCTTGCCATCTTGGTCAAAATATAAAATCGGTTTGATACTCAATAAATTTCCCAAAATAGCAGAGCCGTTGGACAAACGTCCTCCCTTGACCAAATGATTAAGGTCGTCCACCATGATAAAGGCGCTAGTGCCCTCAATTTGGACTGTCAACTTTTCAAGAATGGTTTCAAAGTCATCCCCTTGATGTTCCCAGTCAAAGACACTTTCAACCATTTTCCCCAGGGGAGCTGAAGTAATTTTAGTATCTGGAAAAGCAACTGCCATTTGAGAGAATTCATCTTTTAAAAATTGGATATTTTGCCAAAAACCAGAAATACCGGATGACAAGAAAAGGCCGATAACATGTGTATAATTCTCTTGGACTAGGCGCTCTAAAATGTCAGTCAGTTCAGCTAAACTTGGTTGGCTGGTTTTGGGTAATTCAGCTGAGTCGGCCATTTTTTCGTAAAATTCGTCTAAAGAAAGGTTTTTTCCTTCAACGTAAGACTGACCGTTGATGCTAATTGGAATATCCAGCACAAATAAATGTTCAATGCTTTTTAGGTTTTCAGACAGCACTGCTGTTGAATCTGTAATAACTGCTAGTTTCATCGTACCTCTCCAAGATTGATACCAGGGGCATCAAAAGCCACTTCTGTCACTTCATAAGTCAGACGATTGACCATATCAAAGAGGGGTTGAGCCAGAGCATGCTTATCCTCATTTGAAATATCTGATGGCTCGTTCACAATACCATCTGTTACTTTAACCTGCTGGGAAATCACACCAGATACCACGAACTTCTCTTGCACATTCATAAAGTGCATGACCAAGATGATGGTTGTTGATTGTTCCGCTTCATTTTTTTCCACCAAATGGAACTCAACATTATATTGTGTCTTTGGCGTACCATGTTCTTCTTCCATTTTGAAATTACGCATATCAAAATGGAAGCTATTGACATATTCTCTATCACGAATAACTTTCATGCTTATCTCCTAAGTACAATAATAATCACTATTATACCATATTTTAAAATAAAATCATGATTTCCATTTTTAGCTATAGCATTTTTTCAACAAAAGAATTCCTACAGGAGTTCATAAGAGTGATGCTCTACATCAAGATGAGTTGAGTCAGAGCGCTAATAAAAAAGGCCAAAAAATAGAAAAAATGCAGCGGAAAATTCCATTTCAAATAAATTGAGCGATGCAGGTCATCTATTGGAAGTCCAGAATGAATATGCTCCTCACTCTTTCCAAAACCGGTCAGCCAATGACAGATAAATAATAGTAAAAAGGGAACCAGAGCAATCACTTTTGGAAAGAGAGTCTGTGAACTAAATAAACATGAGAGAATAGCCAAAACAATCTGAGTACCACAAACCAGTTTATACCAGAAAACCGCCTTTTTGGACTTTCGAAAGGGGGCATAATAGCTCGAAAATCCCTCATCTTTCCTTGTTTGCAAAAGATGATTAAAATAGGCCCCTAAGGTGATACAGTAGGATAACATAAAACCTGCAATTACGGCTGTTAAGATGATGGTGAGACTATACAACATTTACTTCTCCTTTTTCCATTTTAGAAAACCTAACGAAAAAGTCGAGAGTATCTCGACTTTTACTAGCTTATTTTGCCTTGCGAAGGTAGCCGAAGATGACACCTGATACAAGAGCACCAATCAGTACAAAAACAATGTAAAGCAATGGATTGGTTGTAAGGGCAATAACGAAGATACCACCGTGCGGAGCCATCAGTTTGATGCCTGACAATCCAACCAGAGCACCTGCCAAGGCAGAACCAGTGATAAAGCTTGGAATGGCACGAGCTGGGTCAGCAGCGGCAAATGGAATGGCACCTTCTGTGATGAAGGACAGACCCATGATGATATTGGTCAAGCCAGCATCGCGTTCTTCTTGGGTGAATTTATTCTTGTAAAGGAGGGTTGCGATGAAGACTGCCAATGGTGGAACCATACCACCAGCCATAACAGCTGCCATTACGATAGAACCACCGCTGGTCATGGAAGCTGCCAGAGTACCTGTACCAAAGACATAGGCTGCCTTGTTGATTGGGCCACCCATATCCACTGCCATCATACCACCTACAAGGAGACCTAGAAGGACAGCAGAGCTTCCAGACAAGCTATTCAAGAAATCATTGAGGGCTGTGTTGATGGCTGACATTGGAATGTTGACGGCCAGCATCAAGAGACCTGTAATAATAACTCCGAAGAGTGGCAAAATCAGAATTGACTTGGCACCCTCCAAAGAACGTGGAACTTTGACATATTTTTTAAGAGCCAATACGATAAAACCAGCCAGGAAACCACCAACCAGGGCACCGAGGAAACCAGAAGGTACTCCAGCAAGACTTTCGGTCGCTTCACCACCTGCTGCATAAGAGATTTTACCATAGGCCAATCCGCTTGAAGCAATGGCGCCCGCTACGAAACCAGATACCAAACCTGGTTTTTCAGCAATGGAGTAGGCCACATAACCTGCAAAGACTGGAATCATGAAGCCAAAAGCAGCTTGACCAATCTTCATAAAGATAGATGAAATCTCATGGTAGGAACCAAGGTTCTCAAGGCTGTCTTGAGGAACACCCAAGATGTTATCAAAGAGGAAGGCTAGGGCAATCATGATACCGCCACCAATAACGAATGGAAGCATCTGAGAAACACCTGACATCAAGTGTTTGTAGAAGGCTTGGCCGACTGACAATTTTTCTTCTGCCTGCACGCTCGCTTCTCCTTCTTTTGCTACATAAGTATCCGCTTGTCCTGACAAGACAAGATTAATCAACTCTTCTGATTTCTTGATTCCATCAGCGACTGGACGGTTGACAAGGGGTTTGCCATTAAAACGAGCCATATCAACTGCCTTGTCCGCAGCGATGATTACACCTTTGGCATTGGCAATATCAGCTGCTGTCAATTTGTTTCCAATACCAGAAGCACCGTTGGTTTCCACCTTGATGGCTACACCCAGCTCAGCTGCTGTTTTCTTAAGGGATTCTTCTGCCATGTAGGTGTGGGCAATCCCTGTTGTACATGCGGTAACTGCGACGATAAAGTCTTGGTCTGCTGCTGGTGCAACTGGCTCAGCTGCTGCTTTATTGCTAGCTTCTTCTGCGTCGAAAGCTGCAATCACCTCTTCAGCAGAAGTCACCTTGCGCAATTTGTCCGCAAAACCATCTTTCAAGAGATACTTAGACAATTCAGCCAAGGCTGCCAGGTGAGTGTCGTTGGCCCCATCTGGAGCTGCAATCATAAAGAAGAGATCCGTTGGCTGACCATCCAGAGACTCATAGTCCACACCAGTTGCTGACTTAGCAAAGAGAACCGTTGCTTCTTTTACAGCAGCATTCTTGCTGTGGGGCATAGCAATCCCATCACCCAAACCAGTTGTGGTTTGTGCCTCACGGTTCATAATCCCTGTTTTGAAGGTTTCAAAGTCTGTTACCACACCCTTATCCACCAGGCTGCTAATCATTTCATCGATGGCTGCCTCCTTGGAAGTGGCCTTCAAATCCAAAATCATGACTTCTTTGTTGAGAAGGTCTTGAATTTTCATAGTTTTTCTACCTCTACTTTTTCATAAATTTCTTTGATAAATGCTGCGGTTGCCAGATCATCAGAGAAGGTTGTGGCAGTGCCACAAGCCACTCCCCATTTGAGGGCTTCAACTGGGTCAGCAGACGAGACGTATTCACCTGTAAAACCTGCAACCATGGAGTCTCCAGCTCCAACAGAGTTTTTAACATTTCCCTTGATAGGTTTGGCAAAATAAGCGGCCTCTGGCGTCACCAGAAGGGCTCCATCGCCTGCCATGGAAATGATGACATTTTGTGCACCCTTGGCCAAGATTTGGCGGGCATATTTTTCGATATCAGCCAGGCCATTTAATTCAACTCCAAAGATGTCAGCCAATTCATGGTTATTTGGTTTGACCAGAAGAGGTTGGTAGTCTAAAGAGTCCAGAAGAGTTTGGCCTTCAAAATCACAGACCACCTGGGCACCAGCCTGTCTGGCCAATGGAATCAGCTTGCGGTAGATTTGATTGCCAAGACTGCTTGGGGCAGAACCTGCAAAAACGACCGTATCTTGCTCTGTCAAATTGGACAAGATAACTTCTAGCTCCGTCAATTTTTCCTGAGAAATCCTTGGGCCAGGTCCATTGATTTCAGTCTCCAAACCTGCCTTGACTTTAACGTTAATTCGCGTATCTTCTGCCACCTGAACAAAGTTTGTGGTGATGCCTTCTTCCACCAAACTTTCCTCAATGAAACGACCTGTGAAACCTCCGATAAATCCTGTTGCAGTATTTTCGATGTCCAGTCGTTTTAAGATACGAGAAACGTTAATCCCCTTCCCGCCAGCGTACTTATCATCACTGTCCATCCGGTTGACAGAGCCAAGCTCCAGATTTTCCAGGCGGACGATGTAGTCGATGGAAGGATTGAGGGTAACAGTATAAATCATACTTCGATTACCTCCGTTTTCTCCTTTATTTTGTTGAAAAGGACACTTTCGGAATGATTGGTAATCAACGTCACCCTTTCAATCCGAGCTACCTTAGCAAAGGAAACCTGGCCAATCTTGGAAGCATCCAAGAGAACATAGGTTTTCTGCGCATTTTCTATAATGGTTTTTTTGATGGCAGCCTCCTCCATATCAGGTGTGGTCAGAAAATGCTCGTCCACACCATTCATACCGATGAAGGCCTTATCAAAATTCAGTTGGCTAATCTGCTCTACTGCCGCCCTGCCAATACTGGCATCTGTTGATTGCTTGACAAAGCCACCGATAATGATGGTCTTGAAATGCTTATCAACCAACTTGGCCGCATGGTGGATAGAATCTGTTACCACTGTCAGATTCTTGCGATCCAGCAACTCGACCAATAATTCAGTCGTTGTCCCTGCATCGATAAAAATCACATCGCCATCCTCAATCAAAGACAGAGCTTTTTGAGCAATCTCCATCTTTTCTTGAACGTTTTTGATAGATTTTTCCTGAATGGATTCTTCCGTCTGTAATTTGGAAACAACCTCTGCACCACCATGTACGCGCCGCAGGTGTCCTTCCAATTCCAGCTCATCCAAATCCCTTCTGACAGTTGATTCTGAGCTATCCAGCAGTTGCACCATTTCTTCCAGCTGAAGAAACTTTTTTTCCTTGATTTCATCTAAAATCAATTGTTTTCGTTCAGATTTTAAAATGGAACTCACCTCCTGTAACCGATTACAGTTTTTATTATACACGATATTTTAGTTTTGTCAATCAATTTCTATCAATTTTTATCAAAAACTATCATTTTCTTCCTTTTCATACCTAAAAACCGAATGATTTGAATGAAAAAAAGGAGCTTTTGCTCCTCACTTAGATTGTTGTTGCCGTCTGACGGATGAAATAATCTCTTTCATGATCTTCATCTCATCTGGTCGGCCGATGCCCATGCGGATATAGCCTTTCATGGGGCCGTCCGTATAATATTTAAAATTAAAATCCTGGGCTAGGCCCGCTTCAAAAATCTCCTTGGCATATGGTGCCGTGAAGGCGACAAAGTTAGCCTGGCTTGGCAAGACCATCATCTGCGGCTGCTGTTTCAAGAAGTCCAGAAAATCCTGACGGATTTCCTTGATGGCTGCGACAGATTTCTCCACCTTATCCCTATGTTTCAGGGCTTGGACACCAATTTTGGCCGTAATATTGGGCATGCTGTAAGGGGCCAAAACCTTGTCTATCTCCACTGCCAAGCGTTCACAGCTTAAGGCAAATCCCAGCCGTAATCCTGCCAATCCAAAGGCCTTGGACAGGGTTCTGAGCACAATCAGGTTATCGTATTGGTTGATTTTTCCAACCAAAGATTCCACATCCGCAAAATCAATATAGGCCTCATCCACTACCACTATTCCTTCAAATCCTGCCACAATTTTTTCCAACTCTCTGGCTTCATAGGCAATGGAAGCTGGATTGTTGGGGTTGGACAGGATGATGAGTTTGGCCTTCTTTTCTTGGGCAAAGTCCAGAACCTTATCAGCTGACAGACTTGGCTGCCCATCCTGCCAGTCCAAAGGATAGGAAAGGATGTTTGCCCCATGAACCTGGCTGAAAACCCTATACATGAAGAAATCAGGCTCCAGAGTCAAGATGGCATCCCCAGCCTGCAAAAATGTGGTCACGATGGTGTGTATCATCTGATCGGACCCAACCCCTTGCACGACATGACAGGGTTTGACACCAAAGTAATCTGCATAGGCTTCGATTAGTTCCCTGTATTGATTGTCCCCATAATAGAGCAAGTCCGACAAGGGAATCTCTTTTACAGCCTCTTCCAAAAGCCCTGACCAGTCAATAAGGCGGTTTTCATTGTCACCCAGATTGTGACTGGCCACCTTCTCAATCTTATAGGTCTCGAAATCTTCTAAATCCTTACGAAATTGAACCATTTTTCTTTCCTTTTAAAAGAAGAAGCACCTCTTAGCAGTGCTTCTGAACTTTCTTATTTACTACTTGTCTTGTGCCAAAAATCCTCGAACCAAATGGGCCAAGGCCTCAGGTGCATCATCCGTCAGGAGATGGCCGACAGATGGAATCATCTGAAATTGGGCCTTTGGTATAAGATTTGCTGCCGCTTTTGAGGTCTTGAGATTAAAGAAATCCTTCTGGCCGCAGACGACCAAGGCAGGCAACTGACTCTTGCTGACTACCTCTGTCAAATCCAAGCCCATCATGGACTCATAAAAGCCAATCAAGTTGGCCTTATCAAAGCCTTCTTTGGCAAAGGCAGATCCCGGCATGACTTTGAAAATGAAGCCTTGCAGCTGGTAAGGAAGATTTCCCTTTAGCTTATACTGCCCTGCACAAGCTACAATCCCCTTGAGATGGGCCGGTGGCTGATCCAAAAGGCTATAAATCAAACTGGCCCCCAAAGACAACCCAAGCAAGACAAAGTCTTCTTGTTCAGCTTCCAAAAGGCTTCGCACCTTGGCCACCAGATGCTGGTAATCTTCTGGCAGACGGCCATTTTCAAATAATTCAAGGGCCACAAGATCATGCTCTGGCAAGAATTCCATCACTCGCTTCCAGGCTTTTCCTGTTTGGCCGATGCCATGCAGACAGAGAATTTTCATTGCAATTCTTCCTTAATCTGGTCCAAGATGGCCTTTTCTTCATCGGTAAAGGCATAGTTCTCCAACAAATCAGGCCTGCGTTGGTAGGTTTTTTTCAAACTTTCATAGAGGCGCCACTTGCGGATATTCTCATGATGGCCACTCATCAAGACATCTGGCACGGTCATTCCTCGAAAATCGTAAGGCCGTGTGTACTGGGGATATTCCAAGAGGCCAGATGAAAAGCTGTCATCCTGATGACTGGCTTCTTTGCCAATCACTTCCGGAATCAGGCGGACAGTCGCATCCACCATGGTCATGGCAGCCAATTCCCCGCCCGTCAAGACAAAATCTCCCAGGGAAACTTCATCTGTCACCAGGGTCTTGATGCGCTCATCATAGCCCTCATAGTGGCCACAGATGAAGATTAACTCCTCTTCATGGGCCAGCTCTTCCGCGAAGGCCTGATCAAAGCGGCGGCCAGCTGGATCCAGCAAGATGACCCGAGGATTCTTGGCATCAATCTTCTCGATGGTGTCAAAGATGGGCTGAGCCCGCAGGAGCATGCCTTGACCGCCACCGTAGGGTTCATCATCCACATGCCGCGCTTTTTCAGCATTTTCCCGAAAATTATGGTAGCGAATGTCTAACAAGCCCTTTTCCTTGGCCTTGCCGACAATGGAATGCTCCAAGGGAGCGAACATTTCAGGAAAGAGGGTCAAAATATCAATCTTCATCATCCAAACCTTCCATAATGTCTACTTCTACTCGACCATTTGGAATATCCACCTTGAGAATGACAGGCGGAATGTAGGGCAGAAGCAAATCCCGCTTGCCCTTACGCGCAACCACCCAGACATCGTTAGCACCCGGTTGCAGGATTTCCTTGATTTGACCGATGAACTGATCTCCTTCATAAACATCCAAGCCAATGATTTCGTGGTAGTAAAACTCATCCTCTTCCAAAACTGCCAAATCTTCTTCGGCTATCTTGAGGGAACAGCCCTTGTATTTCTCGACATCATTGATATGGTAGAGCCCCTTGAACTTGACGATGTCAAAATTCTTCTGCTTGCGATGGCTGGCTATCTCAACTTCTGTGACAAACTGATTTTTATCATCAAAAATGGACAGCCTGCTGCCCTTTTTAAAGCGCTCCTCTGAAAAATCCGTCACACTCAAGACCCGCAATTCCCCTTGCAAACCCTGTGTATTCACGATTTTTCCTACATTAAAATAATTCATAGATACTCCAAACAAACATTTTCTCTATTCTAACACGAACAAGGCATTTTCTCAACAGGAGAGAAATTGAAAAACAGCCCCGAGGGACTGTTTTACATTACTTTTCATCAATTACCAGACGAACTTTTTTATCACTTGTTGGAACAGAATAGACAATCGTACGAATCGCAGAAATTGTGCGACCTTTTCTACCGATAACACGACCGATATCAGACTGATCCAGATCCAAATGGTATTCTAAAAATTCAGGTGTATCAACGATTTTAATCGTCAAGCTATCCGGTTGTGAAATCAACGGTTTCACAATTGCAATAATCAGATTTTCAATCATGTCCATGAGTGTTCTCGCTTACTTCTTATTTTGAGATTATTTTGAGAATTTTTGTTCGTGGAATTTTTGCATTACTCCAGCTTTTGAAAGAATGCTGCGTACAGTATCTGAAGGTTGTGCACCTTTTGCCAACCAATCAAGGACGCGGTCTTCTTTAACAGTGATTTGGTTCTCAGCAACCAATGGGTTGTAAGTACCAACTGTTTCGATGAAACGGCCATCACGTGGAGCACGTGAATCAGCTACGTTAATACGGTAGAAAGGTTTCTTTTTAGAACCCATACGAGTCAAACGGATTTTTACTGCCATTTTGAGTATATCTCTTTTCTAATGTTTAATATTTTTGTTTGAGTCTTTCAACTCATACTCAATGAAAATCAAAAGTAGCCTAGGAAACGAAGCCGACGATAGAACTGGAGTTCATCAAGGCAAGTTGACAAGGGATCATTTTGATTTACGAAGAGTATCACTTTAATCATTATAGCACAATATTTCAGACTGTCAAGAAAAAAACTTGACAGATAGAAAACTATTTTGGAAGTTTTAACAAATCCCCCACTTCAAGCAACATTTCAGCTACCTCTCCCCTATCAAAAAGCAAATTGTAGACTCCATCTTCGCTCAGAACACCCCGAGTCATTCCCATAAAGTGGCCCTTTTCTTCCAAAGACAGGTCCTCCATATAGGTCTGACTTTGGTAATAGGCCAAAAGCGCCTCAAAATCCGCCTGAGAAGCCTCCACTTCTCCTAACAACTTCCGCAAAGAGGCCATCAAATCCAGCTGACGATGGAGAATGTCCTCCATCTTTTTCACACGCTTCCTAGCTTCCATGTTTTTCTCCTAAAACTATTTCGCCAAAATGAAACTTCTGATAGGGCCTGATATGGCGGGTAAATCCAAAGTCTTCGAAGACTGGGTCTCGAAAGTGAGCCTTGAGAATAATTTTTTCCCTGGCCACGCGCTTGCATTCTGCCAGAAAGACCTCTGAGAAGGCTTGATAATTGGCCAAGGGTTTTAGCCCAGAGAGGTTTTCTGACTCGGTGATAACTTCCGAAAACATAGGGTCACAGTAGATGATATCCACAGACTGATCCGGCTGGCTTTTCAAAAAAGTCAAAGAGTCGGTGCAGCGGGTCTGAATCCTTCTCATGGCTTGGTTGACAGCTGAATTGCCCGCATCAAAGGTCTGCAAACCACGCGCAACGATGGTATGAATCAGTGGTTGACTTTCCAAAGCCGTCACCTTATGCCCCGCAAAGGAAAGGACAATACTGTCACTAGCCAGACCCATGGTGGTGTCCAGGACGGACCGCTTTTCAGGCCCTACCAGCTCAATCAAAGGGTCGCGAGGTGCCTTGATTCGCAAAATGGCCGTGTCAGGATGAAAGGCAAAGGATTGACCATTGGCATACTCCAAGACCAACCCCTCCTTGGTCACCAAAAGCACATCCCCATATTCCTCCTGCAACTTGGCCAAAGACCGCTTGTTACGAGCTACATAGTCCAGATGCAAGGCCTCGGCCAATTCAAGAGCCTCATTTTCCAGACTTTCTGTCACTCTGGAACTAGTTGTGATAATCACTATCCTCATACCTCCCCTCATAGTCTTGCTTGGCTAATTGGGTGTATCGTTGAATGAAGTCTCTTTTGGCATCGGTGTAGCTGTTTCTATCGTGTTCAAATTGTTTCCAGAGGCCTAGTTTCAGCTGCTCATACTCCTTAGCAATATCTGGATGATCCAGCAGGTAATCTCTGAAATAAAGCTCATCATGGTCACCGACCAGGCGCAGATGGAGATGGAAAACTCGGTCCGCAAAGCCATCTTCGGTGTAGCCCTTATTGAGGCTGCACTGATCAGCATCCTGAAACATGATTCGCCAGCCCTTTTCTTTCAGCATTTCTACAAGGACAGCCAAGTCTTCCTTGCTAGCTACTTCCAGCAGAATATCCACGATATTTTTGGCCCAAATGCTTGGAATGGCGGTGCTGCCCACATGAGAAATTCGCTTCACCAAGCCATCTGGCAACAGACTTAATAGAGATTGGCTTTCTTCTTGATACCAGTCGGCCCATTCTGCTCGATGTTCCACCAAAAAAATAGGAAAGAGCTGCCAGAGCTCCTCTAGAGTCATGTCTTCTAGTTTTTTCTTCATCAGTCTCGTATCCTCCTTTTTCTATTATAGCACTTTCAAGGTGTAAAAAAAGCCCGAGACTAGCTCGGGCTTGTGAATTATCTTATATCGCCTGTGTCATAAAGCTGCGGCTTTCTAGGACGCGAACCATGGCATCTGCTGTGTCGAGGGCTGTGAAGAGGGGCACGCCTTGCTCGATGGCTGAGCTTCGAATGGCAGATCCAACTTCGTCAAAGGTTCGCTTGGTGCCAACGGTGTTGACGATAGCCTGAACCTTCTTGGCCCTTACCAAGGCAGGGATGTCGTTGTCTGAATCTTGCCCCACCTTATCCACATGGATGCTGTCTAGGCCGTTTTCAGCAAAGTACTTAGCTGTCCCTTCTGTCGCTAGAACACCATAGCCGATATTGGCAAAGCGTTTGGCCAATGCAAGGGCTTCTTCCTTGGTATCGTCTGCGATGGTGAAGACCACATTTCCAAATTCTGGAAGGTGGAAGTAAGAAGCTTCAAAGGCCTTGTAGAGGGCTTTTTCCAGAGTCACATCTGAACCCATTACTTCACCTGTTGATTTCATTTCTGGGCCGAGCAGGCTGTCGACCTTGGCCAGTTTGGTAAAGGAGAAGACAGGGGCTTTGACATGGACCTGGGCACTTTCTGGATAGAGACCATCCTCATATCCCAGCTCCTTCAAGCTTTGTCCTAAAATCAGTTTTGTAGCCACTTGAGCCATCGGAATGTCCGTCACCTTAGACAGGAATGGTACGGTACGGCTGGCCCGAGGATTGACCTCAATGACATAGACGGTTTCATCCTTGATGACAAACTGGATGTTCATCATTCCGATACAGTTGAGACCAATGGCCAGACGCTTGGTATAGTCTGCAATGGTTGCAATGACTTCTTTTGAAAGGGTCTGAGGTGGGTAAACCGCCATGGAATCTCCTGAATGGACACCGGCCCGCTCGATATGTTCCATGATTCCTGGGATTAAGACATCTTTACCGTCTGAAATGGCATCGACTTCACACTCCCGACCTACAATGTAAGAATCCACCAGGACAGGATGTTCTGGACTGGCCTTGACAGCTGTCCGCATGTAGGAGCGCAGGTCTTCTTCATTTTCAACGATTTCCATGGCCCGGCCACCTAGGACATAGGAAGGACGAACCAGAACTGGGAAGCCAATCTTGCGGGCTGCTGCTACCGCTTCTTCTTCATTGGTGGCTGTTTGGCCCGGCGGCTGGGGAATTCCCAAGTCTTTCAAGGCCTTTTCAAAGAGGTCACGGTCCTCAGCCCTGTCCAAATCAGCAACTTGTGTACCCAGGATAGGGACACCTGCATCAGAAAGGCTTTCGGCCAGGTTGATGGCCGTTTGTCCACCAAACTGGACCACTACTCCTTGGGGCTGCTCCAAGTCGATGACGTTCATGACATCTTCAAAGGTCAGGGGTTCAAAGTAGAGCTTGTCAGAGACGGAGAAGTCGGTTGAGACGGTCTCAGGGTTGGAGTTCATGATAATGGCTTCATAGCCTGCCGCCTGGATGGCCTTGACAGAATGAACGGTCGCATAGTCAAATTCGACCCCTTGACCGATACGAATCGGGCCAGAGCCCAAGACGATCACAGATTCCTTGTCGGACTTGATGGATTCATTTTCCCATTCGTAAGTTGAGTAGAAATATGGGGTGGCAGATTCAAACTCGGCTGCACAGGTATCCACCATCTTGTAGACAGGGATAATCTTGTTTTCCAAACGGAGTTTGCGAACGGATGCTGTATCCAAATTCCAGAGTTCCGCAATTTTGCGGTCTGCAAATCCATTTCGTTTGGCTTCTTTGAGGAGATCCACATCTCCAACATGAGATTTCAATGCTTCTTCAATCTCAAAGATATGGAGCAGTTTATCCAGAAAAAAGACATCGATTTTGGTCAGTTCAGCTATTTCCTCGATGCTAAATCCACGGCGAATGGCTTCGGAAACATAGAAGAGACGGTCATCCTGAGCCTTGACGATTTTCTCAATGAGCTGGTCATCAGTCTTTTCAGCCAAGTCAGCCATTTCATTATGATAGACACCGATTTCCAATGACCGGCAGGCCTTGAGCAGGCTTTCTTCGATGTTGCGGCCAATGGCCATGACTTCACCAGTTGCCTTCATCTGGGTGCCCAGACGGCGCTCACCATGTTCAAATTTATCAAAGGGGAAACGTGGAATTTTAGCAACCACGTAGTCCAAGGCTGGCTCAAACATGGCATAGGTAGTTCCTGTAACTGGATTGATCATTTCATCCAGGGTCAAACCAACTGCGATTTTGGCCGCCAACTTGGCAATAGGATAGCCTGTCGCCTTGGATGCTAGGGCAGATGAACGAGAAACACGAGGATTGACCTCAATCACATAGTATTTAAAACTATGTGGATCAAGGGCCAACTGCACATTACAGCCCCCCTCAATCTTGAGGGCACGAATGATACTGAGGCTGGCATCCCGCAGCATTTGGTTTTCGATGTCTGATAGGGTTTGGGTCGGTGCAAATACAATGGAGTCCCCAGTATGAATCCCAACTGGGTCAAAGTTTTCCATGTTACAGACAACCAGAGCATTGTCGGCTGCGTCCCGCATCACCTCATACTCGATTTCCTTGAAACCTGCGATGGAGCGCTCAATCAAGCACTGGGTAACTGGAGACAGTTTGAGACCATTTTTGGCGATTTCCCGCAATTCTTCCTCGTTGGCACACATACCGCCACCAGTTCCACCCAGGGTAAAGGCTGGGCGGACAATGACGGGGTAGCCGATAGACTTGGCAAAGGTCACCGCTTCTTCTACGGTAGTGACAATTTCTGATTCAGGAATGGGCTGTTCCAAATCCTCCATCAATTTTTTAAACAAATCACGGTCTTCAGCCTGATCAATGGCAGATAACTTGGTTCCCAGAAGCTCCACGCCCAGTTCATCCAAAATCCCTGCCTTAGACAATTCCATGGCCATATTGAGACCCGTCTGCCCACCCAGGGTCGGCAAGAGGGCATCTGGTCGTTCCTTTCTCAGGATACGGCTGACAAATTCGATGGTAATGGGCTCGATGTAGACCTTATCAGCAATTTCCTTGTCTGTCATAATGGTCGCTGGGTTGGAATTGACCAGGACCACACTGTAGCCTTCTTCTTTCAAGGCCAGGCAGGCCTGGGTTCCAGCATAGTCAAATTCGGCAGCTTGACCGATGATGATAGGACCAGACCCAATCACCATAATCTTCTTAATATCAGTACGTTTCGGCATAATTTATGATACAAAGCCCGTTAAGAGGACACAGCGAAAATAGGAAACTCGACGCCAACGCTACAAGCGTCAAGGCGAAGTTTATCTTTTTCACACAGTCCTTAGGGCGTGTTCGAATAGGAAAACCAACGTTTTCTCGAACCTGTACCCTCTCCTTTCTATTCGTCGCATCTCAGTGCGACATTAAATAAGTCTCCGACGGTTGAAAGCTCAGCTCGATAATAGATGAGCTTTCAAGCTAGTGCAAGGGATAGACTGACCTCACTAGAGGCAGTCGTAGGGAAATGAGTTGCCTGCAACCATTGACCTGTCCCTTGCCTTTCTATTCGTCGCATCTCGGTGCGACATTTAATACAACTTACAGATCCCAGCACCATCAACGGCTGCTTTGTTCCAGCTTGAAGGCATCAATCATCTCCAAAAATTCATCAAAGAGATAAGAGGCATCATGTGGACCTGGGGCAGCATCTGGGTGGAATTGAACAGAAAAGGCTGGGAAGCGGCGGTGCCGAACTCCCTCCACAGACTTGTCATTGATTTCTTCATGGGTAATCATCAGATCTTCTGGGAAATTCTCTCTTGACACCGCAAAGCCATGGTTCTGGCTGGTAAAATCAACACGGCCAGTAGCGATTTCACGCACCGCATGGTTAAATCCACGGTGGCCGAATTTCATCTTATAGGTTCCAGCCCCATTTGCCTTGGCAAAGAGTTGATGGCCCATACAGATACCAAAAATCGGAATCTTCCCTTGAATCCCACGAATCATGTCCAAAACTTCCGGCACATCATCAGGATTTCCAGGACCATTGGACAACATGACCCCATCAGGATTGAGGGTTAAAATCTCCTCAGCCTTAGTATCATAAGGAACCACTGTGATATTGCAGTTGCGCTTGGACAGCTCCCGCAGGATAGAATGTTTAAGGCCGAAGTCCACAAGCACAATGTTCTTACCGATACCAGGGGCTGGGTAGGCGGTTTTCGTAGAGACTTGCTCAATATTATTGGTGGGCAGGACAGTTGCCTTAAGCTGAGCAATCAAGTGCTCAATCGAATCTCCCTTATTGGCTAGAGTCGCTCTCATAGTACCATGCTGGCGGATGATTTTGGTCAGGGCACGGGTATCAATCCCAGAAATTCCTGGAATCCGTTTGGCCTTTAAAAATTCATCCAAGGTCATCTGGTTACGCCAGTTGCTGGCTCTGCGGGCCGCTTCTGCTACCACAACGCCCTTACAGGTCGGAGAAATGGATTCGTAATCATCCCGATTGACACCATAGTTGCCAACAAGGGGATAGGTAAAGGTCAAAATCTGACCATTGTAAGACTGGTCGGTAATGGATTCTTGATAACCGGTCATCCCAGTATTAAAGACAATCTCACCCGTCACATCCATATCAGCGCCGAAGGCTTGTCCCTCAAAAATCGTGCCGTCTTCCAATATTAACAATCTTTTAGACATCATTCTTCTTTCTATTTCTTTAGGTTTCGAAATTCCTTAGGCCTTACCGTTGAGCACTGCTTCCAGAATGGCCATGCGGACGAAAACTCCGTTTGTCATTTGGCGGACAATCCGCGCCTTTGGTGCCTCTACCAGGCTATCATCAATTTCTACATCCCGATTGACAGGGGCAGGGTGCATGACAATGGCAGTATCTTTCAAACGTTTGTAGCGGGCTTCTGTCAGGCCAAACTGGCTATTGTATCCTTCTTTCGAAAAGCTTTCATTTCCATCGTGGCGCTCATGTTGAACACGGAGCAACATCAGGACATCTATTTCCTCAATGACATCATCAATGTCCACATGCTGACCATAGACATCAAATTCTTCTGAGTACCACTGGCTTGGGCCTGTGAAGAAAATTTCTGCCCCCAGTCTCTTGAGAACCTGCATATTGGACTTGGCCACACGGGAATGGGTAATATCGCCTGCAATCACAATCTTCAAGCCCTCAAATCCCCCAAATTCCTCATAGATGGTCATCAAATCCAAGAGGGACTGGCTTGGGTGCTGACCAGAACCATCACCACCATTGACAATAGAGGTTTGAATGGTCGGACTGTCAATCAGCTGCTTGTAGTAATCTACTTCTGAGTGACGGATAACACAGATATCCACTCCAAGGGCGCTCATGGTTAAAATCGTATCATAGAGGGTCTCACCCTTGTTGACAGAACTGGTCCTGGCATCAAAGTCAATCATGCCCATACCTAATCGCAATTCTGCCATTTCAAAGGATTTGTGGGTCCGAGTTGAGTCTTCAAAGAAGAGATTGGATGCGTAATATGTCCGATCGTGATCAATGTCGACCTCGCCCTTCTTAAATTGAATACCGCGCTTGATGAGTCCCAGCACTTCTTCATTGGAGAGAGTTTCCATTGTCACCAGATGTTTGAGTGATACTTTGCCATTTGTGATTGTCATGATGCTACCTTTTAACCTTTTTGAAAAAATGATGAAAAATGAGTTAGTTTGCTTCAACGAGGAGAACTGTATCTTGCCCATCCACTTCTGTCATGTGGACAATAATCTCCTCTGAGCGACTGGTTGGAATGTTCTTTCCGACGTAGTCTGCTCGAATAGGCAACTCCCTGTGACCTCGGTCCACCAGGACTGCCAAACTGACACGGGCAGGCCGCCCCAAACTCACCAAATTATCAATGGCTGCACGAATGGTACGGCCAGTATAAAGGACATCGTCTACTAAGATGACATCGCGATTGTTGATATCTGCTGTCATGATGGTTGTATCTTCATCGACTTTAATATCATCACGGAAATGTTTGGTATCCAGCTCTCCCAGAGGAACATCGATTCCCTCTAACTGTTTGAGCCGTTCCTGAATCCGTTTGGCGATAAAGACACCCCGTGTCTTGATTCCAGCTAAGACGATGTTATCCAGGTTCTTGTTGCGCTCAATAATCTCGTACGTAATTCGAGTAATGGCGCGTTTCATCGTCATATCGTCAACAATTTCTTTTGTTTTCATCAAAAGACCTCCAAAATTTTACCTACAAAATACCTAGTTCGCACCTGAGTTCGAGCTAGTTGATGCCTCCAGGCTCAAATCTGGCCAGATACATCGAAAAAACCTCCTTTTTCAAGGAGGTTTCAGAAAATCCAGGCACAACAAAAGCAGCTGACCTATCTCTACATGATACTCCTTGACTGCCTCACGGGACAATTCTTAAAGGATTTATTTTTTTACAGTATATCAAAAAATAAGATGGGTGACAAACAATTATCTTCAAAATCCAGATATTTTTTGATTTTGACTTTTAACGTTCGGCTTTGGCTGTAAATGGCGAAGAAACTGCTTTTATTTTAATGGTTTTAATGAAATAAAGCAGATAACCTGCCAAGAGGTAGGCCAAAAAGATCACCACAGCATGGGTTAGGACATAAGACCAGCCATACTTGTGAACATTGAGAAAGTAATAAGCAAAGGGGCTGTCCTTGGCATCTGGAATCGGCCACTTCAAAACTAGGCCATTCAGAAGAGCAAAGGCCATATACAGAAGAGGCAGAGCTGTCCAACGAAGGGGGTCCAGCAATTGGTACTGACGCTGGCGGTCCACCAAAAGGGTGTCAAAGAAGAAATAAAGCGGCGTAATGTAATGACAGAGCATATTTTCAACCCGCCAAAAATCCGTAGCTAAGGGAGCCAACATAAAATGATAGATGACAAAGGTAATCATGATGGACATGGTAACAGCTGCCTTGATGCGCAAAAATCTAGGCGATTGCAGGTCTTTTCCTCGTCTCATAGCCCCTACCATATAGAGGGCAAAAAGACTGACCAGGAGATTGGATTGAACCGTATAGTACATCATCATCCCTGGACCATGCTTGATTAGTTGAATACTGGTCCCCAAAACTGCCAGAGCAGCCAAAAGGCACCGCGAATAAAATAATAAAGTCTCTTTTTTCATCATTTCCTTCCTAGAAAAAGACTGGATTTGACCAGCCTTTAGATCTTCTTCACAAATTCAGATTTTAATTTCATGGCACCAAAACCATCAATTTTACAGTCGATATTATGGTCACCTTCGACAATGCGGATGCCCTTAACACGGGTCCCCTGTTTCAAATCTTTTGGAGCCCCCTTGACCTTGAGGTCCTTGATAAGAGTGACCGTATCCCCATCCGCCAAACGATTGCCATTGGCGTCGATAGCAACGATTCCCTCTTCTTCAACTTCCTTAGGGTCCCATTCATAGGCACATTCAGGGCAGATGAGCAAGACACCGTCTTCATAAACATATTCTGAGTTACATTTTGGGCAATTTGGTAAAGTTTCCACGATAATCTCCTTCTATTTTAAAACTTTTAACAGTATACCATCTTTCCTAGGTTTCAACAAGCTCCTCTTAGAGGTCTTGTCTTCTTAGTTTTTCCAGTGTTTCTTGAAAAATAGCTGGCGCTTCTGCTGTAAATGTAACCAGTTGGCCAGTGCTTGGATGAGTAAATCCAAGGGTCTGGGCATGCAGAAACTGACCATTTCCTTTGAGTGTTTTTTTAGGGCCATAGGCAGGATCTCCAGCCACAGGATGGCCAATATAGGCCATGTGGACCCGGATTTGGTGGGTCCGACCTGTTTCCAAGGTCAGCTCCACCAGACTATAATCTCCAAATCGCTCTAGGACATGAAAGCGCGTGACAGCCCCCTTGCCCTTAGCGGTTACCGCCTGCTTTTTGCGGTCTTTTTCTGAACGGCCAATCGGCGCCTCGATGACACCGCGGTCATTGGGCAGGTTTCCATGAACAATGGCCAGGTATTTCCGCAGAGACTTTTGCTCCTTGAGTTCCTCCGCCAGCTTAGTATGAGCCTGGTCGTTTTTGGCTATCATCAAAAGTCCAGAAGTATCCTTGTCAATACGGTGGACAATGCCTGGCCGCAAAACACCGTTGATACCAGACAAATCCTTGACATGGTAGAGTAGGGCATTGACCAGGGTTCCTGAGCTGTGGCCTGCCGATGGATGAACCACCATGCCTTGCGGTTTATTAACAACCGCTACATCCGCATCCTCATAGAGAATATCCAAGGGAATATTTTCAGCAGCATACTCCACTTCTTCTACTTGGGGCAGCTGATAGCTGATGATATCGCCAGCTTGGACGGTATACTTGGCCTTTTTTTGCTCTCCATTGACCAAAACCTGACCTTCTTTGATCTGTTCATTGGCTAGACTTCGTGACAAATCTGTCAAATCAGCCAGGGCCTTGTCCAAACGAAGGCCCCCTGTTTCAATTTTTAACTCCATTGTCCTCCTCTTTCATCAGCCATACAAACAGAACTATGACACCCACCGTTAGATAGGAATCCGCCACATTAAAGACCGGGAAATTGATAAAATCCAAGTGGAACATATCCACCACGTAACCCAATCGAACTCGGTCAATAAAATTTCCCAGACCGCCCGCAATGACTAGGCAAAGGCCCGATATCATCCAGATACTTCCCTGAAGATGTTTGATCAAGTACCAGATGGCTCCAGACATGACAATGACGGTCATGATGGCAAAAAAGGTTTGCTGATTCTGCAAGAGGGACCAGGCGGCCCCATAATTGCGCAGATAGGACAAACTCATCACATTGGGAATAAAATCCCTGACCGTATCCAGGACGATATTTTCCACTGTCCACCACTTGACCAGCTGATCAAGGGCAATCAGAAGGACAATGGCCACTGGAACACCATATTTTCTCATTCCTTAGTTCACCTTTTTCTTATCAAAATAAGCCTGCATCATATCAATGAAATCTTGGGCACACTGGCTTAAATCAGCATCTTCCCGCTTAACATAAACCATCCGGTTTCCCGTTTCTTCCTTGAGCGGTACCACCGTGATACCATGAACACTTTCGCTATCCAAGAAACCAGAGCCAGTTGCATAGGCATCTGTCCGCTCCAAAATCCCATTCAAGGTAGCCCGGTCTGTCACATCAAAAGTGACAGACGAGTCCGAGGTATCAAAGAAATTTTCAGAATAATAGAGGTATTCTTCCTTTTCCTGGGTAAAGCGAACCGTTGGCAGCCCCACCAAATCATCCAACTCAATCTCGTCCTTGCTGGCCAAAGGATGGCCCTTTCTGATATAGAGATGGGTCTGAAACTGAATCAACTCAAAGGCTTCCAAATGAAGCTTGTTCAATTTCTGCATGATCCCCTTGGTATTGCGGTGGTTGAGGTAAATAATCCCCAGCTCACTGTATCCTTGAGCTACTTCATCCAGGATTTGCACCGTCGTAGACTCAAAAATCCGAAAATTGGCATAGTCAGGATGAGCAGCGGAAAATTCCGTAATCAAGGGAGGCAGGAAGTCATAGTGCTGGCTAGAAATGGAAAACTCGACCTTTTCCTCTTCAGGCTGCAAATAGAGATTTTCAAAACTATCAAAGCCCTTGACCAAATTCTGGGCTTTTTCATAAAATTCCATCCCACGGCGCGTCAAAAAAGCACCGGAACTGGTCCGGTTAAAAATCTTAAAACCCAGTTCCTTTTCCAAGTCACGGACAGAAATGGATAAACTTGGCTGGGAAACAAACATCTTCTCAGCCGCTTCTCGAAAAGTACCGCTATTGGCAATGGCTACCACATAGCGCAGTTGTTGAATATTCATAAATTACTTCCTTTTTTTCTCCATAACATTATACCATAAAAGCAGAAATAGGGATGCCCAAAGCCCCTTGAAAAGCCTTGTCATCCCTATTCTTTGGAGACTTAATCTTCTGCCTTGGTCATCAAGCCTTGCTTGTCCAACCAGCCATTTAAGAATTGTTGGGCCAAACTGTTTGGATAGATAGCTTCCTTGGCCTGCATGGGAGCAAACCAGCCGGCCTGGTCGATTTCATGGTTGCATTGCAAAATGGATGCATCCTTGATACGACAAGCAAAATTGACCATGAGAACATTATTTTTCTCATAAAAGTGACTGGCATTGAAGTGGAGCTCCGCCACATCCAGATTGGTTTCTTCCTTGATTTCACGGACAAGAGCTTCTTCTATACTTTCTCCCCTGCCCACATAGCCCGCCACCAAAACATTCTTGGGCTTGCCATACTGTTGAATCAGAAGGATGTTTTTCTCCAGTTCATCATAGACAATGGCGGACATAGCCACATTGTACTGAGGAAAACGATAAACCTGACAATGCTGACAATAGGGCACCTGCCCTTCATTTTCCAATTCTTTCTCAATTAACTCTGTTCCACATTCAGCGCAATAGTACATGATTTCTCCCATCAGTCATTTTTACTATTTTATCATAAAAACTAAAAAAACTCTCTGATTTCTCAGAAAGCTCTTTTCTCTGCTCTTAACAGAACTATTTCGCGATTGGGTAAACAGATACTTGTTTCTTATCGCGACCTTTACGTTCGAAGCGTACAACGCCTTCTACTTTAGCGTAAAGAGTGTCATCTCCACCACGACCTACGTTAGCTCCTGGGTAGATTTTTGTACCACGTTGGCGGTAAAGGATAGAACCACCTGATACAGTTTGGCCGTCAGCAGCTTTCGCACCAAGGCGTTTCGCTTGTGAATCACGACCGTTTGATGTTGAACCTCCACCTTTTTTGTGGGCGAAGAGGTTTAATTGTGCAAGATTCAAGTTTAACATAATGTTATTCCTCCAAAAATTAAGTGATGACCGTTGTTAAGCCAGACGCTGATTAAGCGTTGATAGCTGAAATAACAACTTTTGTGTAAGGTTGACGGTGACCTTGTTTGCGGTGAGAACCTTTTTTAGGTTTGTACTTGTAAGTAACAACCTTCTTTTGTTTGCCTTGTTTTTCAACAGTACCAACAACAGTAGCTCCCTCAACAAGTGGAGTTCCGACAACAGTTTTGTCGCCACCAACAAGAACAACTTCGTTAAAAGTAACTTCTTGACCTGCTTCTGCGTTCAATTTTTCAACGTAGATAGCTTGACCAGCTTCAACTTTAACTTGTTTTCCGCCAGTTTTAATGATTGCGTATGTGCTCATTATGCACCTCCTATGATTTTGTGGGTTTCCCCATTTTTTGTGAAGACTCGCCTAGCATCGTGAGCCCAAAGCTACTTAAGACGATGGTCGTGCGGTTGCACAGGTGTGCATAGTCAACATTACTATTCTATCACCCTTGTGGCCTTATTTCAAGGAAAAACTATCAAAAAACCTCTACTTTTCCCTTTGTAAACGAATTTTCATGCCTGATAGCTCAATTTTCTTGGCCAAACGCTCGAAATCCTGAAAATCAGCCGAAATGTGATTGGTCAAGACCTGATAAACTTCCTGATTTTCAAAATAAATATAATCTGTCAGCTGATAGCCATTCTTTTCATAAAAAGCCAGACGCTTTAAGCGGATAGTATAATTATCTGCCGATTCATCCAGAGGCTCAATCACTAAGAAAATCGGCCTGCGACCTGCCCTCCTTGCAACTTCCTGCAAAATCTGCCGACCATAGCCTTTTGACTGCTGCTGGCTAGGAATGGCCAAAAAAAGCAGATAGTAGCTTGTTTGGGACCTGAGACCATAAGAGAAGCCCGCAAAATCTTGCCCGTCATAATAAGCCAAAAAATCAGCCTGACCCAAGAGGGCCATCCAGACCATCCAAGGCCAGGAAATACGCTCCTGAACGGGAAAACTGGATTCATAGAGGTTTTTGACGCGCCAAAAAAGGGCTGTGAATGGAAAAATTGTTTTCGTCTGTATTGGATTTTTCATTTGGTGATGTACGATTTTTAATGATGATAGACTAGTTGAATTTACTAAATCAAATATAGCGCCCTACTCGCTCTTGGTAATCTTGATAAGCTTTCCCAAACTGCTGCAAACACCATCTCTCCTCCGAGCGGATAATCCAGTGGGCTGAGATTTGGAATATCAGGAGAAGGAAGAAAAACAACCAGGACTTTATCAGAATGGATATGCCCAAAAAACAAATGAAATAGGAGACATACATAGGATTTCGGGAAAAGCGATAGACGCCTCGATCATTGAAACCCTTCTTATCTGGATAGGCAAAATACAAAACGGAGCAAGCACACAGAACAAGTCCCAAACTATACAGAATGAAACCGAGATAAAAGTGCCAAGAAAAGGCAAAGTTGCAACTAAAGAAACAGGAAACAACCAACAGCGCTAAGTTGCTCAACTGGTATATGATATAGGCAATCCGCTCCTTTCCCTCTAGAGGGGCAAAAGCTGCTGCCCGTTGAAGGCCTGTCTTACTCAGCAAACTTAGGAAACCAAAGCGAATGAGTAGAAAGGGAAGAAAGAAAAGAAAACCATTCATATTTACACCTTTCTCAGAGCAAATCTTCTATCAACTCATCTACCTCGTCAGACACTGCTTCTGGAGTGATTTCGGTCACTATGATTCCTGCAACTGCTCGTTCCACTAAGGCATCCACATCGAGACGAGCCTCGTATTGCTCCACATTTTTGATTTTGGGATTGGTTTTGGGACGATCAGGGGCAAAGATGGTACAGCAATCTTCGAAGGGCTGAATGGAAATCTCAAAGGTATCAATCTTTTCGGCGATTTCGATAATTTCCAGTTTGTCCATGGTCACTACGGGACGGATAACTGGTGTAGAAGTCACGGCATTGATGGCCTGCATGGACTCGAGGGTTTGACTGGCCACCTGACCCAGGCTTTCACCATTGATAATGACTAGGGCATTTCGCTTCTCCCGAATCCGATCGGTAATCCGCATCATAAAGCGGCGAGTTAGCGTCATGAGGTAGGCTTCTGGTGCCTTATTCTTAATTTCCTCTTGGATTTCCGTAAAAGGGACTTCAATAAAGGTGATATTGCCTCCAAATGCCGTCAGTTTTCGAGTCAAATCCTGGGCTTTTTTCAGGGCGCCGGGGCTGGTGTAAGGAGGACTAGCAAAATGCACCGCCTCAATCTCAACACCCCGCTTGAGGGCCAAGTAACCAGCAACTGGGGAGTCAATACCTCCAGACAGCATGAGAACGCCCTTACCAGAGGTACCGACTGGCAGACCCCCAGCCCCCATGATTTCTTCGTGGGAAATATAGGCCGCATCTGCACGGATCTCCACTCGCAGCGTAATATCCGGTGATTTCATCTGAGCCTGAACATTGGGAATGGCTGTAAAAACAGCATCACCCAAAACCTGATTCAAATCCCGACTATCCAACTCGAAACTGTGGTCACTTCTTCTGGCTGCAATTTTAAAGGTCATTCCATCTTGATAAATATTTTTCATGATGGTTTGAACTGCTTCTTTCAAGGCAGGTACAGACTTCTCAACCTTATAAGATGGCGCAAAATTCTGAACACCAAAAATTTTCTTCAGAGATTCTGCTACGGGCTGGTAATCTGCTCCATTCAAGTAAACATGGCCCCGATCGCGGTCAAAATAAACCGTCACTTCTGGATAGATGGCCAGAGCCTCTTGGATATTTTGGCGTAGCTTGTTGACAAACCGCATCTTATTTTTTCCTTTGGTGGACAATTCACCGTAGCGAATCATTAATTCTGAATACTTCATTTATCTCACTTTCTGTGTTTGGGCATAGATTTGTTTAAAAATAGTCAAAAATTGCTCCACCTGGCTCATATCATTTTCTTGGTCCAAGCTGATTCGGACAGCTGTCTGAGCAAGTTTCTGGGAAATCCCCATGGCCAAGAGGGTACCAGCTGGTTTGCCAGCCTTTGAGGAGCAAGCCGAGGTGGTTGAAATGTAAATCTGATGGTCTTCAAAGGCATGCACCGTCACTTCCCCGCGGACATTTCTAATGCCAAAGGTGAGGATATTGGGCAGGAAGCCTTCCATCTGAGAAAAAATAGTGACATCTGGATAGGTGGACAGTTCTTCCAGAATGATTTTTTTCATGGCCAGCAGCCGATGCTGACCCGCTTCAAACTGGTCCAGGACCAGGCGCAGAGCCTTGGCAGTAGCCGCAATCCCCGCAACATTCTCAGTCGTTGACCGCTTGTCTGACTCCTGACCGCCACCTGTCAAAAGTGGAGAAATTTTCTTTCCTTCCTTGGCAAAGATAAAACCAACCCCACGGACTGAATGGAATTTATGGCCAGAAAAGGTCGCAAAATCCACCCGTTCCGTCAAAAAATCTACCAAAGGCATTTTCCCAATGGCCTGGACAGCATCCACATGAAAGCTGACTGTCGGATGTTTTTCCAATAAGTCTGAGATGTCTTTGATGGGCTGGATAGAGCCAATTTCATTATTGGCAGCCATGATGGAAACCAGGATCGTATCTGGTCGAATCAAGTCTGCCAGTTTCTCTACATCCACAAAACCATCCCTTGTAACGGGGGCCAGGTCCACTTCAAATCCCTGACTTCTGAGCCAAAGGGCTGATTCCTTGACTGCTGGGTGCTCAATGCTGGATACGATGATGTGTTTTCCCAAATGAGCCCGCTCAAAGGCCACACCCTTGATCACCCAGTTATCCCCTTCTGTTCCGCCAGAGGTAAAAAAGATTTCAGATGATTTTTTCCCTAACAATTCTGCAATCTGCTTGCGGGAAGCCTCAAGAATACGGCTGGCCTGACTGCCCAGACTGTGGAGACTGGAAGGATTGCCCCAAATCTTGCTGGCAACCTCCGTATAGGTTTTTAAAACATCTGGATAGACCTGAGTGGTCGCGGCATTGTCAAAATAAATCATACTTACTTCCTTTTCTACAATAGACCTATTTTATCATGTTTGGGCTGCTTCTGCCAAACTTTAAGAGTCTTTTAACCTTCTTCGATTATCCTTGTCTTAGGGAGGAAAAAATTATGACCAGCAGAAAAAAGAAATTTCAAACTTCACCAGCCAAAAAAGGGCTTTCGACCCTGCAAAAGACCTTAACCTTTATCGGTTCCATACTGGGGATTATCACGGCCAGCCTAACCATTTACAGTTTTAGCTCCAAAGCCCAGACCAGCTCGGATGAGACCAGTACATCTACAACTGTTTACATCCTATCATCAACAGAAGAAAGTGGTCAGACCACGACTCAAGCAAGCCAAGAAGCCAGCACAACAAGTACTGAAACAAGCTCCACCAGCAGCCAAGAGACCGCAAGCTCATCATCCAGCCAAGAAAGTGCCACCACCACCGAGCCAGCTTCTGAGACGGTCAGTGGCGCCAGCCAAACTTCTGACTGAAATCATCTGAAAATAGGGAAAGAGAGAATGATTCAAATTCTCTCTTTTATTATTGACTCTGCACTTGGCAATCAGTCTAGCCCTTAGATTTTAGGATATAATCAATCTTATAAGATTTTTTTTAATTCATCCAAATCTTCTTGACTGGTTGACCAGGAAGTTGCCAGTCGAATCACGGTTCGATTTTCATCATATTTCTCCCAGAAACTATAGGCCAAACCTGCCTGTGACAGTTTTTCTAACTGAGCATTTTCAAGAATAATGAACTGCTGATTGGTTGGCGACTGGAGGTAAAAGGGATAGCCCTTCTCCTCTATGATTTTCTGAAGTTGACGGGCCATCTCAATGCCATGACGGCCAAGTTCCATATAGAGCCCATCCGTGAAGAGACGATCAAATTGAACGCCCACCAGGCGGCCCTTAGCCAGAAGCGCCCCATGTTGTTTCACAATCGGAACAAAATGTTTGGGCTGGTTCTTCTTGGTAAAGACCACAGCTTCTCCAATCAAGGCACCGATCTTGGTCCCGCCGATGTAAAAAACATCTGTCAGTTCTGCGATGTTTGCCAAATCAACATCTGTATCAGCTGCTAAGCCATAACCCAAACGAGCTCCATCTAAGAAGAGGGAAATCTCAAACTGCCTGCAGATTTGAGCCAACTGTTCCAATTCACTCTTACTATAAAGCGTGCCATATTCTGTTGGGTGAGAGATGTAGACCATGCCAGGAAAAACCATGTGCTCATGATTGCCATCTGCATAAAAATCCTCAATGTACTGCCGCACAAGTGCTGGTTCGAGCTTACCTTCCTTATGTGGTAAGGCTAAAACCTTGTGGCCTGAAAATTCAATGGCACCCGCTTCGTGGCTGGCAATATGGCCTGTCTCAGCAGCAATCACACCTTGATAGGATTGCAAAAGGGCATCGATGACCACCTGGTTGGTCTGAGTGCCCCCAGACAAAAAGGTCACTTGAGCATGGGGACACTTGGTTGCCTGACGAATTTTTTCGATAGCTCTGACTGTGTACTTATCTGTTCCATAGCCAGACAAGCCCTCCAGATTGGTTTGAACAAGGGTCTCCAAAAGGGCAGGATGCGCCCCCTTATTATAATCATTTTCAAAATGTAACATGTGGTCTCCTCACTACATTCCCAGATAGTCACAAAAGGCAGGGAGAACAAAGGTACTCCCTGCCTATTTTAATGAACGAATCCGTCCTGAGGGAATCGAACCCCCATCTCAAGAACCGGAATCTTACGTGATATCCATTACACTAAGGACGGATAATTAGTAGAGAGAACTCCTCTCTACTAATCAAGGTGAAAGGCTGGCATCATACCCAGCCCTCCGTTTTTTACAATTCGATATCGCCGAACAAATCAGCCATTGAGAAACCAGTTTGAGTTTCTGGCAATTCAAAGTCACGTTTTTCTTCACGTTTTTGACGGCGAGGACGTGGAGCACGTTTTTCTGCCTTTTCTTCGCCTTCAGCTGGAGCTGGACGCTCTTCCAAGGCTTTGATAGAAAGGGATACACGCTCGTCTGCTGCGTTCACTTCAAGAACTTTAACAGTTACATCTTGACCAACTGTCAAAGCATCTTTTGGATTTTCAACACGTTTGTGTGAAATTTGTGAAATGTGAACCAAACCATCGATACCAGGCAATACTTCAACAAAGGCACCGAAATCAGTCAAGCGTTTTACTTTACCTTCAATGACATCACCTTGAGCCAATTTCTGCTCAACGCCATCCCATGGGCCAGGCTGAGTTGCTTTAAGAGAAAGGGATACACGGCCTTCTTCTTCATCGATAGCCAATACTTTCACTTCAACTTCTTCACCAACAGTGACAACTGATTTAGGTGAAACGTTGCGCTCATGTGACAATTCGGTCAAGTGAACCAAACCATCTACGCCACCGAGGTCGATGAAGGCACCAAAGCTAGTGATACGAGCAACTTTACCAGTCACTACTTCACCAACAGCCAATTTACCAAATACTTCGGCACGAGCTGCTGCAGCTGCTTCTTCAACCACTTCGCGACGTGACAAGATGAAGCGGTTCTCAGCCGGATCAACTTCCTTGATTTTAGCTTCAAATTCTTGACCTACGAAACGCTCAGTGTTGCGAGTGAAACGGCTGTCAATCATTGAAGCTGGGATAAATCCACGAAGACCTTCAAACTCAACAGAAAGACCACCCTTAACAGCACGGGTTACTTTTACAGTTACCACTTCGCCTTCACGGCCAACCAACTTGTCCCAAGCCTTGCGTGCTTCCAAACGTTTTTTAGATACAAGATAGGTAACAGTGTCAGTATCTTTACCAACAACTTGACGAAGTACCAGCAATTCAAGTGTTTCGCCAACTTTAACAAGTTCGTTGATATCTGCATTGCGGTCGTTTGTCAACTCACGAAGAGTCAAGACACCCTCAACACCAGTTCCTGCAATCGCTACGTTTGCTTGACCTGCATCAACGGTCAATACTTCCGCAGTTACCACATCACCAGGTGTAACCTCATTTACACTGTTCAACAAATCTTCAAATTCGTTCATTAAAAAAACCTCCGACAATCAAGTCTTTCGACTCAACATAAAATATATTTTATTTAAGGCACACGCAAGGACAACAATATTTAGCTTCTTTGACGAATTAGAGGGAGACTCTAATACCTTGACTGGGGTAGCTGGATTCGAACCAACGCATGAGGGAGTCAAAGTCCCTTGCCTTACCGCTTGGCTATACCCCAAGGTGTGTAACAGAAAAACAAAAATGCAAAGTTGAACACGGACTAAAATCCTAGTGAAAATGATAAACTGCCTTGTGTGTCAAGCACACTACGTCAGTTTCCTATTTTCATACGGATTTTTCAGCGTCCTTTGTATCCTGTTATATGGAAAGAGAGGGATTCGAACCCCCGAACCCGAAGGAGCGGATTTACAGTCCGCCGCGTTTAGCCTCTTCGCTATCTTTCCATAACACTAACAGTCACTATTTTATCACAAAACACTGACTAAAACAAGTGTTTAATGGCTTAAATTGTAATTTTCAATAATATTTCCGACAGCTTTTTCTAAACTCTTATAAAAACTTTCGGCATTTCCATTTTTTAGGACCGCAAACTGATTTTCAGAAAGCTCTGCAACTTCGCCAATGACTTTCTTGCCAATAGAGAGACGGTAGCCCTCATATTTTTGACCATTGGCCTCAACAATCGCGTCTTCAATCTGAATTTCAATCTTTTTATCTTTTTTACTCATAATTTACCTCACTTTTTCCATTTTACCGAAAAAGAAAAAAGCTTGCAAGTGCAAGCCTCTTCAACTTAATCAACAGGGACAATCCAGCCATCTGGTGCTTGGACATCGCCGAACTGGATGCCTGTTAACTCATCATAGAGTTTTTGGGTGACGGGACCGACCTCGGTTTCGCTATAAAAGACATGAAAATCTTCTCCGTTTTGGACACCTCCAATTGGCGAGATAACTGCTGCTGTACCGCAGGCACCAGCTTCTGTAAATTTAGCCAAGTCTTTGACATAAACATCGCCTTCGATGGCCTTTAGGCCGAGACGGTTTTCAGCCAGATAGAGCAGAGAATATTTGGTAATAGATGGCAAAATGGATGGGCTGATGGGAGTGATAAATTCATTGTCAGCTGTGATTCCAAAGAAATTGGCTGAACCGACTTCTTCAATCTTGGTGTGGGTAGCTGGGTCAAGGTAGATGACATCAGAAAACCCTGCTGCTTTGGCTTTCATTCCTGGCAAAAGGCTGGCTGCGTAGTTTCCACCAACCTTGGCTGCGCCTGTACCATTTGGTGCTGCTCGGTCATATTCATCCTGAATCAGGAAATTGGTTGGCACCAAGCCGCCTTTGAAGTAGTTACCAACAGGCATGGCAAATACAGTAAAGATATACTCGTCAGCTGGCTTGACCCCAATAATGTCGCCAACCCCAATCAAAAGCGGTCGCAGATAGAGGGTGCCTCCGCTTCCATAAGGTGGCACATAGTCCTGGTTGGCCTTGGTGACCTGCTTGCAGGCTTCAACAAACATCTCTGTCGGCACCTGTGGCATGAGCAGGCGGTCCGCTGTTCGCTGCAGTCGTTTGGCATTTTCATCCGGTCGGAAAAGCTGGATAGAGCCTGACTTAGTCCGATAGGCTTTCAGACCCTCGAAGGCCTGTTGACCATAGTGAAGGGCCGGTGAGCTCTCAGAGAGGTGAAGCTGGGCATCTTCTGTCAGGCGACCTTCTTCCCATTGGCCATTTTTATAGTAAGCGATATAGCGATAGGGTAATTTCATGTAGGAAAAACCAAGGTTTTCCCAATCAAGTTCTACTGGCATAGGTTCTCTCCTTTAGATTTGTGACTATTGTACCCCTTTTTGACAAAAAAATCAATTAAAAATTCAGAATATTTAATAAATAAAACGAAAAACCTGAATCAACAGGTCTTTCTAAAAATCATAATGCTTATTTCACCCTTGCCGCAAAGACTCCTTGGTCTGAAATACTGTCAGAAATGAAGCTTCCATTGCTGGTGCGTTCGGATAAGCTGAGGTTGGTTAGGTTGACTTCGTCTACCTGGCCAGTTTGGCTTTGAACTTGGAGGATTTGTTGTTTTTCTTCCACTTCGGTGGCAAAAAGGTCCAGTTCAGCTCCCCCATTTTCTGCAAAGACCGGTCCAGCTAAGAAGACACGATGGGGTTTAGCCTTGAGCTCACGAAGAACTTGCAAGCCGCGTCCAGCCCGTTTTGCCTGAGGCAGGTCATTAACAGACATCCGCTTGAGGCTGCCTCTTTGGGTCAAAATAAAGATGGACTTGGTATTGGCAATAAAGGCGCTGACGACCACATCATCACCCTTGAGATTGATGGCTTTGACACCTGCCGCCTTGGCCCCGATGACTGGTACTTCTTCGATATTGAAACGAAGGGCGTAGCCGTTATGGGTGACCAGAAGGACATCATCAAGGAGAATCGGTGCAACAGTTACGAAGACATCCGTCTCATCCTTGAGTCTACCATACTTGAGAGACTTGGATTTGTAGGTCCGCCATGGAGCAAATTCCTTACGCTCGAAACGCTTGATTTGACCCAATTTGGTCACTGCAAAATAGGTCTGGCCAGCAAAATCATCCACGATTTCTGCATAAAGGACCTGCTCGTCATTGCCAAAAGTTGTGATGGTTTGGGACAGGTGCTCTCCAATATCCTTCCAACGGATGTCAGTCAGCTCATGCACCGGCCGATAGATGACATTTCCAAGATTAGTGAAAATGAGCAGGTGCTGGGTTGTCTTGGCTTTTTCAAGGAAAATCAGCTCGTCCTCGTCCCTCTTGCCCAATTCATCCAGGGCAGAGGAATTAAAGGACCGCGGGCTGGTCCGCTTGATGTAGCCACCTTTTGTCAGGCTGACAAAGGTTTCTTCTTCTGCGATGAGGCTGGCGGTATCAATTTCGATAGTCACTGCTTCATCTTGCAATTCGCTGAGACGAGATGAGGCAAACTGTTTCTTGACATCACGTAATTCCCGCTTCATGACATTGTACATGGTTCGTTCATCGCCGATAATGGCTGACAAGGTTGCAATGAGGTCGCGCAGGCTGGCTTCTTCATTCTCCAGAGTCACAATATCGGTGTTGGTCAGGCGATAGAGCTGCAAGGTCACGATGGCTTCTGCTTGTTCTTCAGAAAATTCATAGCTGATCTTGAGGTTTTCCTTGGCATCCGCCTTATTATCAGAAGCCCGAATCAAGGCGATGATTTCATCCAAAATGGAAATAACACGGATTAGCCCTTCCACGATGTGGAGGCGTTTTTCAGCCTTTTCCTTGTCAAAACGAGAACGGGCCAGGATGATATCCTTGCGGTGGGCAATATAGCTGGTCAGCATTGGAATAATACCGACTTGACGAGGGGTATAGTTGTCAATGGCCACCATGTTGAAATTGTAGTTAATTTGTAAATCCGTGTACTTGAAGAGATAATTCAAGATGGTTTGCTCATCTGCGTCCTTCTTCAGCTCGATGGCAATGCGCAGACCATCGCGGTCTGATTCATCCCGCACTTCTGCAATGCCAGGCACCTTATTATTGACACGGACATCATCAATTCTCTTGACCAGGACAGCCTTATTGACCTCGTAGGGAATCTCGGTGACAATAATCTGTTTCTTGCCACCTTTCAGATTCTCAATCTCTGTCCGAGAACGGACCACCACGCGCCCCTTGCCTGTTTCATAGGCCTTGCGAATCTCATCGCGACCTTGGATAATGGCTCCCGTCGGGAAATCAGGACCCGGCAAAAATTCCATGAGTTTGTCCAACTTGGCTGATGGATGGTCAATCATATAGACGACAGCATCGATAACCTCAGCTAGATTGTGGGGCGGAATATCCGTCGCATAACCTGCCGAAATCCCTGTCGCCCCATTGACCAAGAGGTTTGGAAAGGCGGCAGGCAGAACGGTTGGTTCTTTTTCCGTATCGTCAAAGTTCCAAGCGAAGGGCACGGTTTTCTTGTCAATATCCTGCAAGAGGAAGCCGGCAATCTCAGAGAGTCGGGCCTCCGTGTACCGCATGGCCGCTGCTGGATCACCGTCCATGGAACCGTTGTTCCCGTGCATTTCAATCAGGGTCTCCCGGTTTTTCCAGTCCTGGGACATCCGAACCATGGCATCATAGATAGAGGAATCTCCGTGGGGGTGGAAATTACCCATGACATTCCCGACTGATTTGGCCGATTTACGGAAGCCCTTCTCAAAGGTATTTCCGTCCCTATTCATGGAATAAAGGATGCGGCGCTGAACGGGCTTGAGTCCATCCCGAATGTCCGGCAGGGCCCGCTCCTGAATAATGTATTTGGAGTAGCGACCAAAACGCTCTCCCATGATGTCCTCGAGGGACATGTTTTGAATGTTTGACATAATAAGATACAAAGGGACGATTCAGTCCCACGTTCAGTTAGACTGACTAGCTGAACATTCCTTTCTTTGTTTCTTGACGGAAAATTATTCTTTCTTTTTGAAAAATAGCGGAGCTAATCTTCCAGCTTTGTATGACTTACTTGCCAGCTTCTAAAGTCATCAACATCTGATTTGATTAATTTCAAACAGGCATTAAGGACAAAAGCATCGTCAAGTAGACCTGCTCCGAGGATGAAATCTGGTAAGGCATCAATAGGGCTGAAAAAATAAATCAAAGCACCCTATAATCGCGAGGATTGTCCCTTTGGGTAACTTGGTGTAATCTCTACGAATATAGCTTCGCACCATGGAAATTAAGCCTGGAATAGCAGCGAACTTATCTCCACCAAAAGGCATGCGAGATAGTTTCCGTTCCGTGCCATGTAAAAATTGTTCTAATTTCCCTTGCTCAGATAACAGGTTTTCTGCATGTTGTCGTGTTTTGGAAGATTTCCAAACCTTCAATGCTTGGTCAAATTTCTCTTCCAATTCCTGTTTGTTTTTAAATGGCTTGCACTTTTTAGCCCGTTCGGACAACCGTTTTTGAAAACAATCTGTTAATTTTACTATTAGTGGCATAAAACACCTCACATCATTTGTTTATGCTAGATTTTCAACAAATTGATAGACCTTTCGAGACCAGTTTACCATTCCGTCCTGACAATAGTCTAAAAAATAAACCTTTGAAGATATATCTGGTGGGATAATTGTCTCAAAATGTGATTTTTCACTAAAAGGAATAATACAGGTAAATAACTTTTCCAAATGCAAACTATCCTTGACCTTTGCAGGATGGTATCCATCAAAAACATAGCCATCTGCATTGATTATGTCATCGTACTTAAAATGAAAACTTACCCCTGGAATAAAAGATTTCCCCAACTCTTCCTCTGTTGGTTCTCTCCCTAGTAATCTTTCCATTGCAAGTCTATAGCCAGAAGTTGTATTTGACCAACCTAACATGACATAATCAAAATAATCTTCTGGATCACCAGCTGCATTTCGATTATCCTGCAAAAGTTCTTGATGAGTTTTATTGAGAGCACGAACAGCAGACATTAATTGGCCACTCTTAAAAATCTCTTGTGCAGCTTGAACAGTACAAGTATGACTTAAAAAATCTGAATAAACATAGTTACCATTAACATCATAGGTTGACGCTACAATCTTTTTCGAAGGAGTAAATGGAAATGCCGTAAGTGAGAGTAAGGAGCGAGACAAAATTTCAAGTTGATCACGCATTACTTTGTCTTCACAATCTATTTGCGTATCTCTACCGTGAAGCTTCTCATAAGCTAAGAAAGCCACAATTTTCTCTAATTCCCAATCTTGAATATTAGGATAGTCAGACAAAGTAAGATAATAGGTACCGTCCCATTGAAGACTATAAGATTCATTCCAAATTTTTAATTTCATAACGTATTCTTACAATCATATTTAAAATTCTAAAACACCGTACTCTCTTCAAGCGTAAACTTGACATTGTCCTCAATCCACTTGCGGCGGGGTTCGACCTTGTCGCCCATAAGGACATTGACGCGGCGCTCGGCTCGGGCCAAGTCTTCAATGGTAACGCGGATAAGGGTGCGGGTTTCAGGATTCATGGTGGTTTCCCAGAGCTGGTCAGCATTCATTTCGCCCAGACCCTTGTAGCGCTGGAGAATGGCTCCCTTGCCAAATTCCTTACGCAGGTCTTCCAATTCGCCATCTGACCAGGCATAGGCAATCTTTTCAGATTTCCCCTTGCCCTTGGACATCTTATAAAGAGGCGGGAGGGCAATATAAACATGGCCTGCTTCGACCAGAGGCCGCATATAGCGGTAAAAGAAGGTCAAAATCAAGGTTTGGATATGGGCACCATCCGTATCCGCATCGGTCATGATGATGATTTTGTCATAATTGGAATCTTCCACATTGAAATCAGCCCCTACTCCTGCACCGATGGTGTAAATCATGGTGTTGATTTCTTCATTTTTCATGATGTCTGCCATCTTGGCCTTGGCGGTGTTAAGGACCTTTCCTCGTAAGGGGAGGATGGCCTGGAACTTGCGGTCACGGCCCTGCTTGGCAGAACCACCGGCAGAGTCTCCCTCGACCAGATAAAGTTCATTCTTGGCTGGATTCTTGGACTGGGCAGGGGTCAGCTTTCCTGACAAGAGGCCCTTGTCCTTCTTGTTTTTCTTACCGTTTCGAGATTCGTCGCGGGCTTTTCGGGCTGCCTCTCGGGCATCCCTGGCCTTGATGGCCTTGCGAATGAGATTGGAAGCCACTTCCCCATTTTCCAAGAGGAAATAGGTCAATTTCTCAGAAACAATGCTGTCCACGATTGGTCGAGCCAAAGGGGAGCCCAACTTGTCCTTGGTTTGCCCTTCAAATTGCAGGTGGGCTTCCGGTACCAGAAGGGAAATAATGGCGGACAGGCCTTCACGGTAATCCGAACCTTCCAGATTCTTATCCTTTTCCTTGAGAAGGCCAGCCTTTCTGGCATAATCGTTCATAGCCTTGGTGATAGCGGACTTGAGACCTGTTTCATGGGTACCGCCATCCTTGGTGCGGACATTGTTGACAAAGGAAAGGATATTGTCTGAAAAGCCGTCATTGTACTGGAGGGCCACCTCCACCTGGAATCCTTGGTCTTCACCCGCAAAAAAGATGACTGGGGTCAGAGTTTCCTTGTCTTCGTTCAGATACTCCACAAAATCCTGAACCCCATTTTCATAGTGAAATTCTTCTTGCTGGACCTCATCCGAACGTTTGTCTGTCAGGGACATGGTCACGTTTTTCAGGAGAAAGGCTGATTCTTTCAGGCGCTCTGAGATGGTATTGAATTTGAAATCGGTTGTGGAGAAAATCGTCTCATCAGGCATAAAAGTGACTTTTGTACCGGATTTTGATTTTGGCGCTGTACCAATTTTTTCCAGCCCTGTTGCTGGCTTACCGCCATTTTCAAAGCGCTGCTTGTAAACTGTGCCGTCACGGGTAATCTCTACTTCCAGCCAGCTGGACAGGGCGTTTACGACTGAAGAACCTACCCCGTGGAGACCACCAGAGGTCTTATAGCCCCCCTGGCCAAATTTACCGCCAGCGTGGAGGATGGTGAAGATAACCTCAACGGTCGGGATTCCCATGGCATGCTTGCCGACTGGCATACCCCGGCCATGGTCCGCAACTGTCAGGCTGCCGTCCTTGTTGATGGTCACATCGATGCGGTCACCGAAGCCAGATAGGGCCTCATCGACGGCATTGTCAACGATTTCCCAGACCAGGTGATGCAATCCCGTCCCATCAGTCGATCCGATATACATACCAGGGCGTTTGCGAACAGCATCTAAGCCTTCCAAGACCTGGATGGCATCATCATTATAATTATTTACGTTTATTTCTTTTTTGGACATTCTATCCTCCAAATTTTTCATCCTTACTATCTTACCAAAAAATCGCAATAAAGGCTATAGCTAAAGGTTTAATCCGATTATTTTGATAGATTAAAGTAATTTGTTGATTAAAATCTGCTTATCGGCTGTATCACTTCGTCATAATTTTTTCTCAAAACCGAATGTGCTTTGCTTTTCTCTATGATATAATAAGAGAATGATGTTGAATATTTTATTTTTTGTAATAGCCTATTTGCTGGGTTCGATTCCTTCTGGTCTCTGGATTGGTCAGATTTTTTTCAAAAAAAACTTAAGAGATTTTGGGTCTGGAAATACCGGAACTACTAATACTTTTCGGGTTTTAGGTCCCACTGCTGGTATGATCGTCTTTGCCATTGATTTCCTCAAGGGAAGTCTGGCTGTTTGGCTCCCCCTTCTTTTCCATGCAAGCGGCTGGTCGCCGATTGTTTTTGGCTTGGCAGCTGTTTTGGGTCATACCTTCCCTGTCTTTGCAGGTTTTAAGGGTGGCAAGGCTGTGGCAACATCTGCTGGTATGCTCATGGGCTTCTCCCCTGCATTTTGCCTTTTCTTGCTGGTCATCTTTTTCACCACACTCTACCTGACTTCCATGGTTTCCCTGTCTAGTGTAGTGGCGGCCGCCTGTGCCATTCTTGCAGTCCTGATTTTTCCAGCCCTTGGCTTTATCCTGCCAACCTATGACCTTCTCTTTACCATCATCATTTTATTCCTGGGTGCCTTTGTTATCATCCGCCATCGGGAAAATATCGATCGCATCCGCCAAAAAACTGAAAATCTAGTGCCTTTTGGCCTTAACTTGACCAAACAAATTATGAAAAAATAAGGAACTCGTCCGAGTTCCTTTTTTCTTTGACTAATCAGCCTGATAGATAAGTTTGCCTTGGCAAATGGTGTACTTGACTTGGCCTTTGAGCTGATCTCCGATGAAGGGAGAGTTGCTCGCCTTGGAGGCAAAATTGGCTGAGACTTCTCGGTCTGCATGGGGGTCAAAGATCACCAAATCAGCTGGTCCATTTTCAACCAGATAGCCCGCATCCAATCCGTAGAGCTTGGCTGGATTGATGGTCATTTTTTCCAATAGTTGGGCAAGGCTGAGGTGACCAGGTTCAACCAGGTAGGTCAGACCAAGAGAAAGCGAGGTTTCCAGACCTGTCATACCAGACGGCGCCTGGGTGACATCTGCCACATTTTTTTCATCTGCATGGTGGGGAGCATGGTCCGTTGCGATGACCGAAATAACACCTGATTTGAGGCCTTCGATGACGGCCAGTCGATCTGATTCCAAACGCAGGGGTGGGTTCATCTTGGCATTAGCTCCCTTGGTCAAGAGCAAATCCTCAGTTCGCGAAAAGTGTTGAGGGGCTGCTTCAGCTGTGACATTGGCTCCTAGAGACTGGGCGAATTCTACAACTTTGACAGATTCGGCCTTGGACAAATGCTGGATGTGGACCTTGGCCCCTGTTTCATAGGCAATCATGACATCACGCGCCACCATGCTGTATTCAGCAACTCCAGTCGCGCCACAAATGTGAAAATGCTTCTCGGCCACCTGCTCATTGAGACCCAAAACACCATTGAGATTTGGGTCTTCCTCATGAAGGCTGAGCAGAACATCATGTTTCTTAGCCAGTTTCATGGCCTTTCGAAGGACACCGGCATTAGTCAAAGGAATCCCATCATCCGAAAAGGCTACTGCACCATTAGCCAACAAGGCTCCAAAATCTGTGATATTTTCCCCATCAAATTCCTTGGTAATGGTTGCGACAGTATGGACACGGATATCCTCCTTGGCAGCCGAATCCAGAACTTCCTTGAGGGTTTCCACAGTAGAAATGGTTGGTGAGGTATTGGCCATCATAACTACCGAAGTCACGCCACCTGCTGCCGCTGCAAGCGAACCCGTGTGAATGTCTTCCTTGTGGGTCTGACCTGGCTCCCGAAAGTGAACATGGACATCCACCAGACCAGGTGCCACAACCAGACCAGTCGCATCGATGACTTGAGCATCAGCAGCATCCAAATCTTGCCCGATTTTCAGAATCTTTCCATTCTCTACTAAAACATCCGCAACTTGATCAAACTGTGATTGTGGTTCGACAACACGACCATTTTTGATGATGAGCATAGACTTCTCCTTTTTTGTATTGACTATTGGTGCTTATGTTGAATAAACTCTGTTAAGTTCATCGTGTGGCCATATTTTATTGAAGCAGCTTTGTCCTTTTCCAGAATTGTCTTCGTCAAATCAAGATTGTTGATAGCTGCTAAGGCCACAGCATAGTGAATAATATCAGCAATTTCAGTCACCAACTCCTTGTCCAAGTCATCCTTGTCTTGGGATTTACGGCCAGAACGCTGATTGAGAACTTCAGCTACTTCCCCGACTTCTTCAACCAATTTCATAAAGAGACTGGTTTCAACACCATTGGAATGAATGGCATAGTGCTGTGCCAAATATTCCTGCAAATCTTCAATCGTAACCTGCATGTCAACCTCCTAGTCATAAAACCGAACACTGGAATCCATCAACTGATCCCCCTCATAGCAAAACTTTGCTGAAAAGAAGGGTTTGTTGTCCAGCAGCCACTTCATGAAGGTATAGTCGCCTTGCCAAGTTGGCTTCTGAGGAATTTCTGCATAAGGGACCCACTCCAGAGTTCCTTCCTGGCAATCGATGAGTTCCCCTTCAAAGTCAGTGACCTTGAAAACATAGGTGTACCAGTCGTTATCGGGGGTAAATTCTGGGAAGGTGATAATACCTTTCAGATCCAGCTTCTTCACCGTCAATCCCGTCTCTTCTTTGACCTCTCGGATGGCACAATCTTCAGGTGTCTCCCCTGGTTCCAACTTGCCTCCAACGCCAATCCACTTACCAGCATGAACATCGTCGACCTTCTTGTTGCGGTGGAGCATGAGCCATTCCTTGCCGTTGTCAACATAACAAATCGTTGCTAATTTTACCATGGCCACCTCACTTCAGCCAATCAATCGGCGCTTCTTGATTCTTTGTCAAAAAGGCATTGGTTTTTGAAAAAGGTCTGCTCCCAAAAAAGCCACGGTAAGATGACAAGGGGCTGGGATGGGCTGACTCAATGACCAAGTGCTGTCCATTGGTTATCAGAGCTTTTTTCTTTCTTGCATAACCACCCCAGAGAATGAAGACCACTGGCCTGTCCAGGTCATTGACCAAGCGGATGATGGCATCGGTAAAAGGCTCCCAAATTAAGCCAGCGTGTCCATTAGCATTGCCGGCAGGCACTGTCAGACAAGCATTTAACAAGAGCACCCCTTGCTCAGCCCAGGCCGTCAAATCATGGTGGGCTCTGTGACCGATATCATCTTCCAATTCCTTGAGAATATTTTGCAGGGAGGGGGGAGCTGGCAGGTCATCAGGAACTGAAAAGGACAAGCCCTGTGCCTGTTTTGGACCATGATAGGGATCCTGTCCCAGAATGACCACGCGGACATCCTCTAAGCTGGTTTTTTGCAAGGCCGCAAAAACCTTATCCTGAGGCGGATAAACGGTTCCCTGCTGGTAGACCTGAGCCAGAAAAGCCTTTACTTTTCCATAATAGTGCTCCGGCAAATACTCTTTGATGGCATCATGCCAGGCTGAGTGTTGCATAGCTTCTCCTTTGTCAAAACTCCGTTTCTTTGACCATCAGGGCCAAACTTCTACTTATAACTATACCAAAAAAAGCCTCCAATAGCCACTCTTACCCAGACGTGAATAGTCTTATATATGGAAAAGGGAGAACAAACTTGTCCTCCCTACTTCATCCCATTTAATAGCTCAATCAGCTGTTCTTTCTGAATCTGGCCCGCAAAGGTCTGCTTGAGCGTTCCATCACTATTGATAAAAATGTGAGTCGGAACAGCGGAGAGGGCAAATTTGGTTGCAGCCTGGTCCTTGGTATCAAAGAGGACTGGATAGGTGATTCCTAGCTCCTTTGCCTTGGACAAAATCACTTTCTGACTTTCATCGGCTGGATTGGCATTGGCAAATTTCGCATCATTGGGCGAGGTAATGGATAGGAAAACAAAGTCATCCTTGTCCTTGTATTCTTGGTAGACCTCTTCTAGCTCTGGAATTTCTCGGATACAAGGACCGCACCAGGTGGCCCAAAAATTGATATAAACCTTTTTTCCTTGATAATCAGCCAGATTGACATCATTGCCATCAGCATCTTTTACAGTAAAATCAAGGGCAGATGATTGACTGACTGTTGAACTGGAAGAGTCAGAAGAACTTTCTGAAGAGGGTGTTGTGGTATCGGACACCATAGAGCAGGCTGTCAAGAGGAGCCCCGATAAGAAAAGTACAAAAAATTTTTTCATAAGGATCACCTTTCTACTGAATAAAGCGGACAAAGTTTTGGAAAAAACCTGTCAAAATACTCAGACCGATAATGAGCAGCAGATAGCCAGAGACCTTTTTGGTCCAGCCAAGGTACTGCCGTTTGTTTTTGAGAAATTCCAAGATCTTTTGGGAGAAAAAGGCAACCAAAAGAAAGGGAAGGATAAAGCCTAGGCAATAAACCAAGATAAGAAAGAAACTGGTCCAGCCTGTATGGCTGCTGGCATAAATGAAAACAGAGGCCAGGATGGGGCCAATACAGGGCGTCCAGGAAAAACTAAAGGTAAAGCCCATGAGGAAAGCCACTAGGGGCGTCACTTTTTTTCCGACTTGATACGCCTTACTTTTAGCAGAAAATTCCTGTTCTAAAACATTGATTCGGAGCCGGCCCAGTTGAACTAAGCCCATAAAAATGATTAAGAGTCCACTGATAATTTGCAGGAGCTGACTGTTGGCCTGGAAAAAGCGACTCAAGAGACTTGATGTAAAAGCCAGCAAGAGAAAAGTCATGGTGATGCCGACCACAAAAAATAAGGTGTTAATCAAAACCGTCTGACTTTCTTCTTTTTCCCCTGCACCTCCTGCTAAAATTCCCACATAAACCGGTAAAATGGGCAAAACACAGGGTGAGAGAAAGGACAAAATTCCTTCCGCAAAGAGCGCAAACACCGTCACCCAATTCATAGCTACTCCTTTCTTTTTTGGTTGCATTATTATATATGCTAATATTTTAACATAGGATGCCAAAGAAATCAACTTTTAGCCAGAATTGTTCCCATTTTACTACTGATAAAAACGAAAAAAGCCGATTCTCAATCAATCGGCCAAATGAATATTTTTTCGAGAATAGAAAGTGACCAGGCCAGCTCCAACTGCTATCAACAAGACCAGAAAGGCTTCTGCCTGATAGACATCCTTGACCGTCTGCAAGTCTAGGAGATGTTGAAGGAGCCGAATGCTGATGGGAGCAAAGGCTGAACCAATGTTAAAAGCAGCCAATAAGAGGGCCGTCCTCTTTTCACCGCTACCATCTGAAGCTTGGTTGGCCTTGTTGAGCAGAAAAGGGATAAAGGTCCTAAAGCAGAGTCCGATGGTAAAATTGAGAAGAAAGACCAACCAAACCTGCTGACTATTGGCCAAGAAGAACAAGGATGCGCTAAGTCCAGAAAAGGCCAAGGGCAGTAACCAATCCTTGAAGAGCTGCATATTGCGCCCAAAAAGGAGGCCTGCAAGCATGGCACCAAGTCCCATCAGAGCCAGAGCATTGCCAGTATCTGTGGCAGTTCCCACTCCCGTCTCCACCAAAAACTCGGTCAATTTGATGGAAACACTCATGTAGACCGTAATCAAGATGACCAAGAGGACCATAAAACCAATAAAACCCTTGTCGATGGAAGTCTTCTCTTCCTTCCCTTCTACTTCTTCTACCGGTTGAATATCTGGAACAAAGAGGCTAAAACAGAGAAAGATAGGAATGATGATGAGATAGGTCCAAAGTGTGTGTTTCCAACCACCAGTCACCAAATAGGCCACCAAAAATGAGGTCAATATCCCACCAGCCCCTTCAAAGGCGGACTGAAAGCCTATCATGCTAGAAAATTCCTTGCCCTGATAAAGCTGGGATGAAAAACTAAAGAGCAAGGGATTAAAAAGTCCTACTCCAATCCCAAAGGTCACACGACTGACAAAAAGTAGGAGAAAGGAGCTGGTAAAAATAGGAAGCAGGCCAGAGAGCAAGATTGCAATCAAGCCAATCTGGACAGTATGCTTATAGCCTACCATTCTGGCGATGCGGGGACTAAAGCCGACTGTCAGCATGGTAAAAAGAGCAGGCAGGGTCCCCAAAAGTTCCACAAGAGTCGGATTCACGGACGAAAATTGACTGGAAATCTCTGGCAGGGAGGGCAAAAGAACACCTGACGAGATGACCAACAAAGACACCAATAAAAGGGACAGTTTTTGGATATGACGCATCATATTCTCCTTTCTCACCTTAATATCACCTTGTATTTTACCACTTTATGTGGACAAAAACAGCTCTTTGCGTTACACTTGGAATACGGTTTCACTTTTTAAAAGAAAGAGTCACATTTTATGAAATACAGTGAAATAAAGGAGCCCTGCCATGCTAGATGAAATAAAAGCCCTCTGCCAGTCAAAACAATCTTCCAAATCTGCCATTGCCCATTTTTTAATGGAGCATCTGGAAAGCATCGAGCAGCTGTCTTTGGAAGAAATTGCCCAAAAAAGTTTTACATCCAAAGCTAGCCTGGTCCGCTTTGCCCAAGCTCTTGGTTTCAAGGGCTGGACAGACTTTTTACCTGCCCTCATTGCGGAGCGCTACTACGCCCAAACTCATTACTCTGGCCTAGACCATAGTCTGCCCTTTTCGGATGAGGATGATTTGGCAACCCTTGTCCAAAAAATTGCGACCATTGAAAAGGAAAGCATTCAAGAAACGGCTGACAAACTAGATCCAGCAGATTTGGAACGGGCAGCTGGCTGGCTACAAGAGGCTGAGCGGGTGGTTATTTTTGGCCTGACTCCCAACGAGTACCTTGCCCACCTCTTTAAGCGGAAAATGTTAAGCATTGGCAAGTCTGTTCAAGTGGCCCAGGCTGGTGAATTTGGCCTGACTGCTGCATCTCTGGATGAAGATGATTTGGCCATCATCATTTCCTATTCCGGCAGCTCCAGCAGCATAGAGTCCCTGCGTTACATCCCCCTTTTGAAAAAACGAAAGGTCAGAATACTAGGCTTGACCAGTGAAAACGGCCATCTCCTTCGGGAAGCATCTGATACTACCTTGACTATCTGCACCCGAGAAGATAACTACAAAAAAATAGGAAACTTCTCCACCGAAGAATCCATCAACTTCTTACTCAACAGCCTCTATGCTGCTTATTTCAAAAAAGATTATTTTGCCAATTATGTCCGAAAAATCAACCTGGCAGCCAGCTTGGAAGAAAATCGATAAACTAAAAAGCGCCGACCCCAAGGTGTACTGCCCCCAAAAAGTTAGACAAAAAATAATTAGTGAAAGGATTTGGTTCTGTACTGAACAGGACTAAGTCCTTTTAGTTTTGCTTTAATGCGCTTGTTGTTGTAGTAAAAAATATAATCCGTGATG